>NZ_KE150491.1:369498-429498 GCF_000411575.1 Capnocytophaga sp. oral taxon 336 str. F0502
ACCCACTGTAGACCCACTGTAGACCCACTGTAGACCCACTGTAGACCCACTGTAGACCCACTGTAGACCCACTGTAGACCCACTGTAGACCCACTCATTGTTCGTCTATTCTATAAGTTTCCTATAAGCCCCACCTAATTAGCCATTAATCATTAACCATTCACCATTAATCTATTTTCAATGTCGATAAATCCAAGTGATTTTTAATATAATCTCTATCAATAGCTGAACTTATAAACTTCGATAAAACATCTTCTTTATGTCCGTATTTTTTAGATAAATCATCAATCTCAGCAATATAAGGCACAAACGAGATTTGTCCATTCTCCAAAACTTCCTTATAAAGAATACCTACATCATTACCACGATGGGTGTCGTCTCTTAAAATAATATCGTAAAAACATTTATCGTTTTCAGGTATACTGAAGTAATCTTTATGGTTCACATTTGTAACATCACAAGTGGCAATATATTGTAGAGCTCTAAATATAGCCATAGCAATATATACTCTCGTTTGTTCACGATTGTAATCATTAGAAAAGTGCCCTGCTTCAAAAAGAATAGTGGGTGTACCTAATTGTGTATACTTATCTCCCGTACAATTGATATTAAAACTATCGTCAAAACGCGCTACCTGATTAGGTATATGGTGCTGTAAAGTGTTATTCATTACTATAATCACTTCCATTGCCTTCTGCCGTACTTCATTAATACTGCGCTCTTCATTATAAGCAGGTGCTAAGAAAGAAACTGTAGCTGGCAAAGGTGTCTGTCCTACACTGAAAATAGTGCGCTGGTCGTGCAGATTAAAGCAATAATTGGGCTGTACAAGTTCATAAGCTTTCCGTAAACACTTACTCTCAGGTTGTGTAAGTTCATCGGCATCACGGTTAAGGTCTACGCCGTTATGATTTACACGTGTAAACACCTCAGCACCGTCGGGATTAAGCATAGGAATGCAATAAACACTTAATTCCGATAAGAAATCAGCTGTTTTAAGCTTGTTTAAAACATCAAAAAGCGCTTTGGTAGTAGTTGATTCATTACCGTGCATTTGCGACCACATAAGTATCTTTTTATTGCCTTTTCCTACTCTGTACAGGTCAATAGCTGTCCCTTTAACTGAAGTACCTAAGGATATTACCTCCTCAAAAGGGTATTTATCTAAAAGTGGGGCTATCATCGGATAAGTGATATAACGCCCAAAAAGCTGTTTTTTCATCTGTATATTAATATTTAAAAGCAAAAGTAATAAATATTCATTAAAGTACAACCTGTAATAAAGTAAAAGTTTCCTTATATTTAAGCGTTATATTTGTATCATTTAATATTCACAATTGTAAAACTATCAACTATACTAAATATACTAATCAACGATTATTATGCTCTATAAAAAGGCTTTCCCTCCTATTCTGAAATACCATTTTCACAATAATTATACCTATAGATTATTTTTATAGTAGTTTTATATAATACTATAAACGAATGATTTACGTTGTAATCATAAATAAACACTTTAATATGATTGAAAATATCCTTGTTTATACTTGTATATCTCAAAATATTGATTTACATTTGTGCATTCTTAGAAAAATAAACAAACGTTACAATGTTAAACACATCAGACTTTGCCATTCGCTTACAACAAGTGATGGATTATTACGGTTTAAATGCTGCAGCCTTTGCTGATAGCTTAGAGATTCAGCGTTCAGGAATTTCTCATCTCTTATCAGAACGCAACAAACCGAGCTTGGATTTTATCCTAAAGCTCATCGAAAAATTTCCTGAAGTAGATATGTATTGGATTACACAAGGAAAAGGAAGTTTCCCTCGTAAGGAAGATAAAGAACTTGCTAGCGCTAAAAAAACGCAACAACCTGACCTTTTCAGTGATATTCCTGAAATAGAAATGCAAGCCCCTACTCCTGCTCCACCTTCTGCTGCAATAGAAGAAAAGCAAGTAGAGACAAAAGCTTTACCATTATCCACTGATAAGCATATTAAACGAATTATTTTCTTTTATGAAGATAATCGCTTTGAGGTTTTTGAAAATTAGTAGATTGATAGTAATGAAAAAATCACTACATTTGCACCAATTTTCAATAACATAGAATGAAGAGAGATAATTCGTTATATATAAATGATACGATTGTAGCTTTGGCAACTGCTTCAGGGGTCGGTGCTATTGCTGTAATTCGCCTTTCGGGAAAAGAAGCCATTGCCATTGCCGACTCGGTGTTCAAACCTTATACTGGAAAATCTTTACTTGAAGCTCCGTCACATACAGTTCATTTAGGAACTCTCGAAAGTAAAGACCAAGTAATCGATGAGTGTTTGGCTACTATTTTCAAAGGAACTAAATCTTATACAGGTGAGCCCGTAGTTGAGTTTTCGTGTCACGGAAGTAATTATATCGTAGAAGAAGTTATCAAGCTGTGCTTGGCAAAAGGAGCTCGTTTAGCCGATGCTGGGGAGTTCACCAAACGTGCTTTTCTCAATGGTAAATTAGCGCTCAATCAAGCGGAAGCCGTTGCCGATTTGATTGCCTCCGATAGTAAGGCTTCTCATCAGGTAGCATTACAGCAAATGCGAGGTGGTTTTACTTCTGAGATAGAAGGATTACGACAAGAATTATTAAACTTTACCTCATTATTAGAACTTGAATTAGACTTTTCGGAAGAAGATGTAGAGTTCGCCGATAGAACTCAGTTTAAAGCGCTTTTGAGCACTATTAAAACCACTGTTTTATCTCTCTTACAATCATTTTCAGTAGGTAATGTACTAAAAAATGGTATTCCTGTGGCTATTGTAGGGAAGCCCAATGCGGGCAAATCTACTTTATTAAATGCCCTTCTGAACGAAGAACGCGCTATTGTATCGGATATTGCAGGTACTACCCGCGATACTATTGAAGAAACGCTTCATATAGGAGGCATTGCTTTTCGTTTTATTGATACCGCAGGAATTCGTGATACTCAAGACCAAATCGAGGCTATAGGTGTACAAAAAGCTAAAGAAAAGATAGAAAAAGCCTCTATTGTGCTCTACTTATTCGATGTAAAAGATAGCTCTGCCCAAGAGATTATTTCCTTTGTAAAAGAAAATTACCGCGAAGGAACCAAATTTGTACTATTACACAACAAAACTGACTTATCAACAGAAAGTAATATAACTCCTTTTGATAATGAGATTTTACAATCCTTGAAAGGCTATACTGATACACTACTAAGAATATCAGCTAAAGAAGGAAACAATATTTTAGCCCTTAAAGATTTTCTCTCTCACTATGCTCAAAGTCTTAATAATACAGGTAAAGCAACTATTATTACTAATATCCGCCACTACGAAGCTCTACACAATACCTTACAAAGTATTGAAAGAATAGAACAAGGATTACAATTACAACTTTCAGGTGACCTATTAGCTATCGATATCCGCGAAGCTCTCTATCATTTAGGTTCTATCACAGGAGCTGTAAGCAATGAAGAGGTCTTAGGAAACATCTTTTCCCGCTTCTGTATCGGCAAATAAGATATCTTGCTGAATATTATCCTCTTTTTTCTTCTTCTTGAACAACAAATAATAAAAGCAAGTGATAAACCACCCTACCCAAAAGAGATAAAACCCTAAATGAAAGCTCAACTTCATCATTTTATGTGAAGTAGTTGTGAAGTCAATATAGGTAAAGTAAGCTCCTATTCCTCCTAAAACAATAAGTAAAAAGGCTAATAATCTACTAAACGATACGCTTACTTTTGCTTTAAACAGTTGTAATACAGCAATAAGTACTAACTGTATTACCAATAATAAAAGAGCCGTTTTCCACCAAGTTTTGAAAATGGTATACTCACGGTACATTGTACTTATGCCTATTTTCCCTATAAACGACATTTTGGATATTAAAACCCCAGATATAAGGCTTAATAATGCTTGTACCAAACCAAGTATAGTTACGTTTTTCATAAGTTTATTTCTTTATAATCTTCCAGCCATTTTTCTCATTGTATTTCAGCTTAAATTTCTGAGTAATAAAGGTTGTATTAGGATACGGGTCTTTACCAAAATTATAAAAAGGTGTTTTCTCTTTATCTAATACTACATTACAAATAACCACCTTTTCTGAGTTCTTCTCAATAGTAATCCCTTTATCATTTAATTTATAAATGATTGTTTTAACATTAGCACTGTTCTTGTTCTGTTTCACAAGGTAAGGAAGTGCTTCTTTAGTAAGAGTAGGAGAGATTATATATACGCTATCCTTTGAAAACCATCTCTTCCTACTTTTCTCATTATTAATATCAATAAGCCCTTCATCTGCTAATTCCTGTATAGTAATTAGCAAATCTTTGTCTTTAGTACTGTCTAACTTCTGCTTATTGGTATTAAATTTCCCTGTCTCAAATAAAGGGTTCTCTTCTAAATAATCAGCAATAAGGTTAGATACCTCATCTTTACTTATTTGATTGCTCGAATTACAAGCTGTAAAAAAGCTTAAAGCTAAAACTATGAGTGAAAAATAAAACTTCATATATCTAAATTTTTAATTATTATCTTATTAAATACTTGCCATTGCCTCATAAAAGTCGGCTTCGTCTATGCCCATATTCTGGCATACCCATTTGGCTGCTTCTATATAGCTCAATTGTTCATCACTTGTTTCACCCAAGGGCAATTCGCCTTCGGGGGTAATGAGGTAAGTCTCACCATTATGAGTTTCAAACGCTGGAATACTATACTCCATCTTGCGAATAGGACTCTCATTATTCCCTACTAACTCATTTAATAGCAGGTCTTCTTCATTGTAAATGAGTATTCCTCCTTTGGTTATCCCCTCTATAAATTGTTTATAAATATCTTTATTTTCTTCTATCATATCGCTGATAAGAGCTACTGTGGGGTGCAACATAGCCCCCTCTTCATTACCTTCTATAAGCACAAATTCAGTATCAGCAAAATGCACTTGCTTCCCTTGGATAGGACTTTCAAAGTAGTAGCTCACTGGTTGATTACAAAAATCCATAGTGTGGAGCACCCTTGCCAATACTTCTTTTCTTCCTTTGTTACCTGTAATTACTACACGAGTTTTGTGTTTAAAGTATTCGTATAGAAAAGAGGTAGGCGATAGAATATTAAGTCCTAAGTGTTGCGCTTGTAATAAGTCTGGGTGTGTATGAGAAAGATGTGAGTCTACCACCACGTAATCAATTGTAGCCGTCATCTCTTCGGGGAGTGTAGTGATATGATGTCTTTTGTGTAGCTCAGCCATTAACGGACGCAAATGCGTACTGGGAGCTACTATAAAATGAATGTTCATAATTTACGAATCTACTAATTTGCTAATTTTGAATATTAAAGACTCCAAAGGCGCTATATCTACTCGCAATCTTCCTTTGCCGTTTACAATCTGTAAGGTAGTGTGTTTTTCATTGTAAAGAGCATCGGTAAGCGTATAAGTACCATCGTTTAAGAACCAACTACCCAACAAGTAAGCTGGCAACTGCAAGTCAAAACCAAAGTAGTCATGCTCACTAAAGTTGCTCACAATCACCCACTGTTCGTCCTCATTGCCTCTTGCAAAACTGTACACCCTATCGTTGTAATACTCTGTATGCTGCCGATTGTATTGGTGCAAATCAATATAAGCCCCATTCACTTTTAAGTTGAGCAATCGCTGGTAGAAATTGCGTAAAGAACGTTCTGCCTCTGATAACTGACCGCCGTCAAAGCACTTATTATTCACCCAGCGTTGGTGTGCAGGAACACCTATATAATCAAAAATAGACGTACGCGACGGACTACCAAATCCTGCTACTTCCGCTGCTTTCTCCCCTACTTCCTGACCAAAATACAGCATCACCGGCGACTCGCTAATAAACGTAGAGACTGTCATCGCTGGTTTAGCTTTTTCAGCATATCCCGCAAACTCAGGCGAAGCTATACGCTGTTCGTCGTGGTTCTCCAAGAAGTGTAACATACGATGTGCAATATCAGCAAGGTTGTGCTGTATAGGGGCAATGGCATCAGTGCTGTGTCCGTGAGTTACAATATTGCGCAAAGTGTCGTACAGTTGCACCTTGTCGTATAGATAGTCCATCTTGCCTAAATGCAGATAAGGACGATATTCATTAGGATTGTATACTTCAGCCAATAAAAATGCCTTTGGATTCTGGTGCTTGATAGCCGAATTGAGATAACTCCAGAACTCCACCGGCACCATTTCAGCCATATCATAACGGAAGCCGTCTACTCCTTTCCCGAGCCAATACAAGGCTATATCTTTAAATTTTCTCCAAGTGTCGGGTACTGTTTTATCAGCCCAAAAGTGGTAATGTGCTTCAGTATCTTCATTTTCAAAGCTTGCAGGTAGTTCAGCAAAATCTTTAGTACCGTTGGGACGTACCCCGTAGTTGAGTTTTACCGTTTCATACCAGTCATTGCGGTCGGGTTTAGAAGCACGTGCTCCATTGCCCGTCCATTTAGCAGGAAACTCGTGATACTCACCATAAATACCCTCAGGCAACTGAAAAGCTTCATTAGGATTGTAATAGAAATTGTTATTTACCGCATATTGTACAGTGGTATCATCGTCTTCACCAAAACCGCGTGTGCCTTCCGGCTTGGCTATACTCTCATACCGACGCGCCACGTGGTTAGGCACTATGTCCATTATTACTTTCAATCCGCATTGGTGGGTACGGGCGATGAGGGCTTCCCATTCCTCCAAGCGTTGTGTAGGGTCATCGGCAAGGTCGGGGTTTACAGTGTAGTAATCCTTAATAGCATAAGGCGAACCCGCACGACCTTTTACCACTGCGGGAAAGTCGTTGCTGATGCCATAAGCTGTATAGTCGGTAGTAAGAGCGTGGTGTAACACCCCCGTAAACCAAATATGTGTTACTCCTAATGCTTTGAGTTCTTCAAGAGCTTTTGTAGTAAAGTCAGCAAACTTACCTACACCGTTCTCTTCTATCGTCCCCCAAGGTTTATTAGTGGTATTAGTATTGCCAAAAAGCCTTGTAAGCACCTGATAAACTACTATTTTATTATCATTCATTACCCCCATATTCCAAAAGTATTAACCACTAACCATTAATTCGTTAACCATTACAAATCGCCCGTACGGCTCGTACCCATAAGCATTAGGTAGGCTTTGAGAAACTCATCTAATTCACCGTTCATTACGCTATCTACATCAGTAGATTCGTAATTGGTGCGTACGTCTTTCACAAGTTTGTAGGGGTGCATTACATAGTTGCGTATTTGTGAGCCCCATTCTATCTTCATCTTTCCTGCCTCTATCTCATCACGCTTGGCTTGACGCTTTTTGAGCTCTATCTCATACAACTGCGATTTGAGTAGTTGCAACGCCTTGTTCTTATTATCCAACTGACTGCGGGTTTCGGAATTCTCAATAATGATACCCGTAGGGTGGTGACGCAAACGTACAGCTGTCTCTACCTTGTTTACATTCTGCCCGCCAGCACCACTGGAGCGCATCGTCTCAAAGGTAATATCAGCGGGATTAATGTCTATTTCAATAGTATCATCTACCAAAGGATACACGTATACCGAGGCAAAAGAAGTATGGCGTTTAGCATTACTATCAAAAGGTGAGATACGTACCAATCGGTGTACGCCATTTTCACCTTTTAGGTAGCCAAAAGCGTATTCGCCTTCAATCTCTATGGTAACCGTTTTTACTCCTGCCACATCACCTTCTTGGAAGTTAAGTGTTTTTACCTTATATTTTTGGTTATTGCACCACATCGTGTACATACGTAGTAGCATCGATGCCCAGTCACAGCTTTCAGTACCACCTGCGCCTGCCGTAATTTGCAATACCGCACTCATCGTATCGCCCTCGTCCGAAAGCATATTGCGGAACTCCAATGCTTCAATAGCGTGTAAAGCTTGGGTGTATTGGTGGTCTACATCCTCCGCAGTAGCTTCGCCTTCTTTAAAAAAGTCAAGTAGTACTTCTATATCCGAGGTAAGATTTTCGGCTTCCTCATAGTCTTCCACCCATTTCTTTTTAGTGCGAAGCTCGCGCATCACTTTCTCAGCTTCTTTCGCATTATCCCAAAAGTCAGGTGCAAAAGTCTTTTCTTCTTCGTTGCTTATTTCAATACGTTTGGCATCTACGTCAAAGATACCTCCTTAACGCACCCAGGCGATTCACTAAATCCTTTACTTGTTCGTTATTTGTCATTTCTTATTACTTATTGTATTACTATACCCTCTTACCTCTTATCTCTTATCTCTTACCTAAACTAAACTTTTAGGATCTCAGCTTCTTTTACAGCTAATACTTCTTCTACTTTCTTAATGTATTTGTCGGTGAGCTTTTGCACACGTTCTTCAGCTTCTTTCTTCACATCGTCCGAAGCTTCTACCTTTTTAATCTCTTTATTAGCGTCTTGGCGGGCGTTACGCACACTTATTTTAGCGTCTTCACCTTCACCTTTGGCTTGTTTCACGAGCTCTCTACGGCGTTCTTCGGTAAGTGGTGGTACGGTAATAATCACCATTTCGCCATTGTTCATTGGGTTAAAGCCCAAATTAGCTATTTGGATAGCTTTCTCAATAGGCTGAATCATTTTCTTTTCCCAAGGTTGAATAGAGATAGTACGTGAGTCGGGAGCTGATACATTGGCTACCTGACTAAGAGGTGTTTGCGCCCCGTAATAGTCCACCATTACACTACTTACCATTTGCGGACTCGCCTTGCCAGCGCGGATATTGGCTAAAGCCTTATCTAAGTGTTGCAAAGCCTCTTGCATCGCTTCGCTTGTAGTTTCTAAGATAATATTAATTTCTTCGTTCATTGTATATTGTTTTTAATTATTTGTTAGTTGTTAGTCTTCAATTGTTAAAGAAGCATCGCAATATAACCATTAATCATTGACCGTCGTTCCTACATTTTCGCCTGCTACTACTTTAGCGAGGTTGCCTTTTTTGTTCATATCGAATACGATGATAGGCAAATGGTTTTCTTGGCTAAGGGTAAAAGCCGTCATATCCATCACTTTAAGGTTTTTATCAATACACTCATTAAAAGAGATATGGTCGAACTTCACCGCATTAGGGTCTTTTTCAGGGTCGGCATTGTAGATACCATCTACACGAGTACCTTTAAGGATTACATCAGCATTGATTTCGATAGCGCGAAGTACCGCTGCCGAATCGGTTGTAAAGTAAGGATTACCCGTTCCCGCTCCAAAAATCACTACGCGTCCTTTTTCTAAGTGGCGTACTGCACGGCGTTTGATAAAAGGTTCAGCTATAGCTTCCATCTTGATAGCTGTTTGCAAACGGCTAAAAAGTCCTTCGTCTTCTAAGGCACTTTGTAGGGCAAGCGAGTTGATAACGGTAGCCAGCATACCCATATAGTCGCCTTGCACTCTATCCATACCATTGCTAGCACCAGCTACCCCGCGGAAGATATTCCCCCCGCCAATTACTATAGCCACTTGCACGCCTTGGTTCACTACCTCCTTAATTTCGGCAGCGTATTCTTTTAAACGTGCGGGGTCAATGCCGTACTGGCGACTTCCCATAAGGGCTTCCCCGCTGAGTTTTAGTAAAATTCGTTTGTATTTCATATATGAAAAATGTATTTTATCTAAAGAGTCTGTTTTATAACAAATCGTATATACGTACTTATTTTGGGGGCAAAGATAATGATTAATTAACAATTAACAACATACCATTGAGAATTAAATTCGCAAAATGCGTTCTTTTTTTCTTTCATTTCCACTTTGTCCCCCTCTTATTCTTAATTTTTCTTTGTCTTTCCCCTATCTATCCGTGTGGCTTGCACCGTCATTTGTATAAACTTTGCCAAAGTTCCAAATCTTTGGAAAAGTTGAAATCCACTAATAACCTTCTTTTTATCTCTGCCTTAGCTTCAACTTTCCTTCTACTTAGGTTCGTTGTTCCTTCGTTCATCGTTCGTCTTTTGTTCGTTGTAGAGCCACTATAGACCCACTGTAGACCCACTCTTCCTTCGCCTGTTGTTCGTTTATCCTATAAGCCTTCTTAATTTCACCATTAATCATTAACCATTAACCATTAATCAATATTTGCTTATTTAATAATTACTTCGTACCTTTGCACTATCATTTAATGAAAATAAGAAATAAAGAAGTATAATGCAACAGTCTGTTTTCAGTACTGATATTACACATCAAAATGAGAATGTACTATTGAAAACCGTTACTAATGCTAAAGTTAGCTTTTTCGTGTAAACAAATAACTAAAATTTAAATACATATGAAAAGAATTTATGTTTTATTATTCGTAATGCTCTTGTTAGCTTGCAAGAATGATGACCAAGCACAACCTCTCCCTGTTGTACCTCCTGCTCCTAACCCTCCTACCACCACTACTCCCACTACTGAGGAGCCCATCCCTCCTGTAAAGATTACAGTACCCGAGGAGTTAAAAACTTACTATAAAGGGATTGATTTCACTAAAACGGGGACAGCTTTGTATGATGATTTAGCAGCTCTTACTATCACTAAGCATAAAAATCAATTAGGTTATGGTGAGCGCCATAAATATCTTTATAAAGCCGATGCAAGCCTTAAAAATCCCCAAAATGTTGTACTGGTTTACACAGGAGAAGAACGTTTCTGGAAGGAGTACGAAGGTAATAAAGGATATAGTCCCACTACTTTTAATACAGAGCATATCTACCCTCAGTCTAAAATAGAAAATAATGCCAAAGGAGACTTACATCACCTAAGGGTATGTGATAAGAGTGTCAATTCTCGCAGAGGAAACTACCCATTTAGCGAAGGAAAAGGCAATGCTAAACTTAGTAATAAAACGTGGTATCCTGGTGATGAATGGAAAGGCGATGTAGCGCGAATGGTATTGTATTTAAACTTACGCTATCACGAACCTTTAAATAATGAAATTAGTACCGGAGGTGTTGAAATGCTCCTAAAATGGAATGACGAAGATCCCGTTTCTGACCTTGAACGTCAGCGTAACAATGTGATTGAAAAGGCACAAGGTAACCGTAATCCGTTTATTGATTTTCCTCAATTGGTGCGTCCAGCATACAAAGGTTATAAGCAGTAGTATTTATGGAGAATGAACCTCTGTACATACTCAAAAAGTATTGGGGGTACGACGGTTTTCGCAACTCTCAAGAAGCTGTTATCAACTCGGTATTATCCGGAAAAGATACCTTAGCCTTATTGCCTACGGGTGGAGGAAAGTCTATTACTTTTCAAGTGCCTGCTATGATGAAAGAAGGCATCTGTATAGTTGTATCTCCCTTAGTAGCCCTAATGACAGACCAAGTAGAGGCACTTAAAAATAGAGAAATACGTGCACTATCGTTATCGGGAGGTCTCCCCTACTCTGAGCTCGAACGCTTGCTAAACAATGCTCTCTATGGGCAATACAAATTCTTATACCTATCCCCTGAACGTCTGCAACAGGAATTGGTGCGCTCCTATCTCAAAGCAATGTCTATTAACTTAATAGTGATAGACGAAGCACATTGTGTATCACATTGGGGTAAAGATTTTCGTCCTGCTTATTTACAGTGTAAATGGCTGAAAGAAGAATTCCCTAACGTCCCATTATTGGCACTCACAGCTTCGGCAACGCATCAAGTACAGCAAGATATCTTACATCATTTAGGTATAGAAAATGCTACTGTTATCAGTACTTCTTTAGCACGCCCTAATATTGCTTACAAAGTGTATAAGGTTTCCGATAAATGGCACGAGTTACTACAACTGTTAAGAAAGACCGAAGGGAGTACTATCGTATACTTGCGCAGCAGAAATGGTTGCATACAATTGGCTGAACTCTTGCAGAATCACGGTATCTCAGCAGCCTATTTTCACGGAGGTCTTCCTGCCGAAGAAAAGAATAAAAAGCTCAGTATGTGGTTGCTGAACGATGTGCGGGTAATGGCAGCTACTAATGCTTTCGGAATGGGGATAGACAAACCTGATGTGCGTTTCGTAATTCATTGGGATATACCTCAAACCTTAGAGGACTATTTTCAAGAGGCTGGACGTGCAGGTCGCGACGGTAATCCAGCCGAAGCTATCCTATTCTATGGTAAAATCGACGTTGAAAATGCTAATAAACTGCTAAAAGATTACTTGGTAGACATTCCCTTTCTCAAGCTACTTTATGCGAAACTTAATGCTTATTTTCAAATAGCGATAGGTGAAGGACAAGAAGGGATATTCAGTTTCTTTTTCCCCGACTTCTGGAAGCGTTATCAGCTATCACCCATAAAGTCCTATAATGGTTTGCAGGTGTTAGACCGAATGTCTATTATTTCACTCAGCCAGCAATTTTACAAGAAGGTTACTTTGCATATTACAGCTCCTGCCCCTCAACTTATTACTTATTTACAAACGCATCGTTATCTAAAAAATCTTGTTATCTATCTCATAAGGTCTTACCCTCTTATCTACAGTCAGCCTATAGCTTTGGAGATGGAAAAAATCACTGAACTCACAGAACTCGACTATCGTGATATCATCAAGAATTTAGAACATTTGCACAACGATGGAATGGCTATCTTAAAAAACGAAGCTTCTGATATTCAAATTGTCTTTAATGTGCCTCGTGATGATGATCGCACTATCAATAGTATTTCTAAAAACTTAAAAGAGTACAATCACACCAAGCTAACCTTGCAAGAAGCAGTATTCCGCTATCTTCAAAATGAGGATACTTGTCGCAACATCCAGCTCTTAGAATACTTCGGTGAAAAATCCGAAAAGCCTTGTGGAGTATGTTCAAATTGTATTGCCAAACTACCTCCTCCAAAAGTTGATAAAAAAGAGGTTAAAGAAGCAGTTTGGAGTCTATTGAAGTCCAAATCTATAACCCCCAATGAGCTCCTTATCGCATTGCCGTTCCCTGAAAAAGATATCAATAAGGTTTTGGAAGAACTTTTGTATATGCAAAAAATAGCTTATAACAACTGTAATGAATTAGTTGTTAATTCCTAATTTATGCGTACCTTTGCACTTTGTAATCATAATCCCTATTTGTGAAAGAGTTATTACAATTATTCGCAGAAAATAGTACTTATAAAAGTTTATTAACTGAAATTAAAGCACATCATAATATCGTTGCCAATGGTTTGGCAGGGGCTTCTCTGTCCTTACTCATCGCTAATGTTTATACTAATACCAAGCGTCCGCTATTGGTACTCTTGCCCGACAAAGAAGAAAGTGCCTATTTGTTAAACGACTTAGAGACCTTAGTAGGCGAACAAGTACTCTTCTTTCCTGATAGCTATCGCCGTCCGTATCAAATTGAAGATACCGATAATGCCAACGTGTTACTGCGTGCTGAAGTGCTCAATCAGCTGAGCAATAGTGGGCAACCTCTGATAGTAGTTTCCTACCCCGAAGCGCTCTTCGAGAAAGTTATCACTCGTAAGCAATTGGAGCAAAATACCTTAAAGATTAGCAAAGGAGACCAACTAACCATTGAACTCTTGAACGAAGTGCTTTTCTCCTATAATTTCAATCGTACTGATTTTGTAACCGAACCTGGCGAGTTTTCAGTACGCGGAGGGATTGTTGATGTTTTTTCTTTCTCAAATAACGAACCTTACCGCATTGAATTCTTTGGCAATGAAGTAGAGAGTATTCGCACCTTCGATGTCGAAACACAGCTATCAACAACACAGCTTTCTAAGATTACCATTATCCCTAACGTCGAAAACAAAGAAGGTAATGAGGTACGTCAATCATTTTTAGAGTATATCAGCGAACAAACCCTTTTAATATCTAAGGAAACATCTACTTTTGGAGCAAAAATCGACAAGCTCTTCACTAAAGCTACTGACATTTACGAAAAGCTCCCTAATGAAGTAAAACACAGTACACCCGATGTGCTATATTGTCAATCAGAAGATTTATTAAACCAAATGGGGAGATTTCAGCAAATAAATATAAATCTTCCCTCATCTTTCTCCAAAGGCGAAAAAGAGATTGTTTTCCGCACTACACCACAGCCCTCATTCAACAAGCAATTCGAACTTCTTATCAGTTATTTAAACGATAAACACACTGAGGGATACCAAAACTATATCCTCTGTGGCAGTGAGCAACAAGCCAAACGCTTCCACGACATCTTTGAGGAGATGGAACAAAAAGTGCATTACAAAACGCTACTGATTTCTCTACACGCAGGCTTTATAGATAATGAGCACAAGCTGAATGTCTTTACTGACCATCAAATATTTGAGCGTTACTACAAATTCCAGCTGAAGAACGGATATGCTAAAAAGCAAGCAATTACGCTCAAAGAGTTAATGCAATTAGAAGTAGGCGACTATGTAACCCATATCGACCACGGTATTGGCAAGTTTGCTGGATTACAGAAGATAGAGGTTGAAGGCAAGCAACAAGAGGCAATCAAACTGATTTACGGCGACCGCGATGTCCTATTCGTAAGCATTCACGCCCTACATAAAATCACTAAATACAACGGTAAGGACGGCAAGCCACCCAAGATATACAAATTAGGTTCTGGAGCCTGGAAGGCGCTCAAGCAGAAGACAAAAACAAGAGTGAAGGAAATAGCCTTCAACTTGATTCAGTTGTATGCTAAACGTAAAGAATCTAAAGGGTATGCATACTCTCACGACAGCTATATGCAGAACGAACTGGAAGCCTCTTTCCTATATGAAGATACACCCGACCAAAGCAAAGCTACTGCCGAAGTAAAAGCTGATATGGAGAGTCCAAAACCTATGGACAGATTGGTGTGTGGCGATGTTGGGTTTGGAAAAACCGAAGTAGCTATTCGCGCTGCCTTCAAAGCGGTAGACAACGGCAAGCAGGTAGCGGTATTGGTACCTACTACGGTACTCGCTTTTCAGCACTTTCAAACCTTTAGTCAGCGTATGAAAGACTTCCCTGTGCGCATCGATTATCTTAACCGATTCCGCACAGCTAAGGAAAAGAAAACTATCTTAGAAGAACTGGCAAATGGTCAATTAGATATCATCATCGGAACTCATCAGATAGTAGGCGAAAAGGTTGCTTATAAAGATTTAGGTCTACTGATAGTAGACGAAGAACAAAAGTTTGGTGTAGGCGTGAAGGATAAGCTCAAAACCCTCAAAGAAAACCTCGATGTGCTCACCCTCACTGCTACACCTATCCCCCGAACCTTACAGTTCAGCTTAATGGCAGCTCGCGACCTATCAGTAATCAATACGCCACCCCCTAACCGCTACCCTATCGACTCTCAGGTAGTACCTTTCAGCGAAGAGATAATACGCGATGGTATTCGTTATGAAATTCAGCGAGGCGGACAAGTGTTCTTTATGCACAACCGTGTAGAGAATATTCAGGAAGTAGCAGGTATGATTCAACGCCTATTACCTGATGCACGTATAGCCATTGGTCACGGACAAATGGACGGAAAAAAATTAGAAGAAACAATGTTAGCCTTTATGGATGGTGCTTACGATGTATTAGTAGCTACTACTATCATTGAAAATGGTTTAGATGTACCCAATGCTAATACCATCTTTATCAATAATGCACATAATTTTGGCTTATCCGATTTACACCAAATGCGTGGACGTGTAGGTAGAAGTAATAAAAAAGCATTTTGTTACTTCATCACCCCTCCGTTGGTAGCGATGAGTGATGATGCCCGCAAGCGTATTGAAGCTATAGCTCAGTTCTCCGATTTAGGAAGCGGGTTAAATATTGCTATGAAGGATTTGGAAATTCGTGGAGCTGGTGACCTCTTAGGCGGGGAACAAAGTGGATTTATCAATGAGTTAGGCTTCGAAACTTATCAGAAAATATTGCAAGAAGCTATAGTAGAGCTCAAAGAAAATGAGTTCTCAGAACTATATCACACTGCCGAAGAAGATAAAACTTACCTCACCGATACTCAAATAGACACCGATTTTGAATTGCTCTTTCCTGATACCTATGTCAATAGAGTGGCAGAACGACTCAATCTTTATAACGAACTGAGTAATTTACCCAATGAGGAAGCTTTACAGCAGTACCAACGCAATCTTACCGACCGTTTTGGCAAACTTCCTCCCCAAGCTATCGACTTGCTCAACAGCGTGCGAGTGAAATGGATAGCTACTCGTATGGGAATTGAAAAGCTCGTGATGAAAAACGGTAAGATGACAGGCTATTTTATCTCCGACCAAAACAGTCCATTTTACCAAAGTGAGCGTTTTCAAAAGGTGCTACTCTTTGTACAACGTTACCCTAACAAGTGTCGTATGCAAGAGAAAGAAACCCGTAACGGGTTGCGTTTGCTCCTTATTTTTGAAGGAATCAATACTGTGTATCAAGCCTTAAAAGTAATGCAGTTATTAGATGCATAGAAAGATTATTATCGTCTAATTATTTAATCATAGGCTACTTATGGTAGCCTCTATAACAGTCACTAAATGAAAAAGAAAACGAATAA
Organism: Capnocytophaga sp. oral taxon 336 str. F0502; assembly: GCF_000411575.1. Classification (NCBI taxonomy): domain Bacteria; kingdom Pseudomonadati; phylum Bacteroidota; class Flavobacteriia; order Flavobacteriales; family Flavobacteriaceae; genus Capnocytophaga; species Capnocytophaga sp. oral taxon 336. The sequence continues at coordinate 385,951 of NZ_KE150491.1, forward strand.
TGTAGCTCCCACTGATGTACTTGAAGTTCAAGGTGCACGGGTGCATAACCTCAAAAATATAGACCTTTCCATACCTCGCGAAAAGCTTGTAGTCTTCACAGGGCTTTCAGGTAGTGGCAAGTCTTCATTGGCTTTTGATACTATTTATGCCGAAGGACAACGCCGTTATATCGAGACTTTCTCGGCTTATGCTCGCCAGTTTCTCGGGGGATTAGAGCGCCCCGATGTAGATAAAATCGACGGACTCTCACCAGTAATTGCTATCGAACAGAAAACTACCTCCAAATCACCGCGCTCTACAGTAGGTACAATCACCGAAATCTACGACTTCTTGCGCCTGCTATTTGCCCGTGCTTCCGATGCTTATAGCTACGTAACGGGCGAAAAAATGGTAAGTTATACCGATAGCCAAATTCAGGAACTCATTACCAAGGAATACAAAGGCAAACGCATTAACCTATTAGCTCCTGTGGTACAATCGAGAAAAGGACATTACCGCGAGCTTTTTGAGCAGATTGCCAAACAAGGCTTTGTAAAAGTGCGTACCGATGGCGAAATTCGTGATATCGAAAAAGGTATGAAGCTCGACCGTTACAAAACACACGATATTGAAATCGTGATCGACCGTATGCAAATTGATGATACTGACGACACCCAAAAACGCCTACAAGAAAGTATCAAAATTGCAATGAACTACGGCGACGATGTGCTAATGGTTTTAGAACACGATCAAAAAAAAGCTCACTATTTCAGCAGACACTTGATGTGTCCTTCTTCGGGCATTTCATATCCTCTTCCTGAACCTAATACTTTCTCGTTTAACTCTCCCAAAGGAATGTGTCCGCACTGCAATGGGTTGGGTGAAGTACAAGAAATCAACCTATCTAAAATTATCCCCGACCCTTCTACCTCTATCAAGAATGGAGGAATTACAGCAGTGGGAGAGCAAAAGAACACTTGGATTTTCAAACAATTAGAGCTCATTGTACAAAAGTTCGGTCATAAACTCTCCGACCCTATTGAGGCACTTCCTAAAGAAGCGATGGATATTATTCTCTATGGTGGTAAAGATAAATACGCTATCAAATCGGATGTATTAGGCATTACGCGCAATTTTGAAATTGATTTCGAAGGTATCATCAACTTCATCAAAAGCCAGCACGAAAATGCCGATATGGCAGCTATCAAGCGCTGGGCTGAAGAGTTTATGGATACTATTCCTTGTGAGGAATGTCACGGTACTCGCTTGCGCAAAGAGGCGCTTTACTTTAAAATAGCTGATAAAAATATAGCTGAACTATCTGCCTTAGATATTACAGATTTATTGGCGTGGTTCAAATCTCTACCTGAGCATCTCTCTACCAAACAGCGCAAAATAGCAGAAGAAATTATCAAAGAAATTACCACCCGACTCCAATTCCTCATAGATGTAGGGCTTACTTATTTAGCCCTTAACCGAAGTTCTAAATCGTTATCTGGAGGAGAAGCTCAGCGTATCAGACTGGCAACGCAGATAGGTTCTCAACTCACAGGGGTACTCTATATACTCGATGAACCTAGCATTGGTTTGCATCAGCGAGATAACAAAAGGCTTATCAACTCGCTGAAATCGCTCAGAGATATTGGCAACTCAGTAATTGTGGTAGAACACGATGAAGAAATGATACAAGAAGCCGATTATGTAGTGGATATAGGACCTAAAGCGGGCGTAAATGGAGGGGATATCATCTTTCAAGGAACGCCTAAAGAGTTGCTAAAAGCAAATACCATCACCGCCGACTATATGAGTGGGAGAAAGAAGATTGAAATACCTACCCAAAGGCGCAAAGGCAATGGCAAAGAAATTATCTTAAAAGGCTGTACGGGCAACAACTTGAAGAACATAACCGTAAAATTCCCTTTAGGGGTAATGATAGGGGTAACAGGTGTATCGGGAAGTGGCAAATCAACACTTATTAACGAGACACTGTATCCTATCTTAAACGCTCACTTCTTTAATGGCGTAAAAAAACCGATGCCTTATAAAAGCATTGAGGGCTTAGAACATATTGATAAGGTAATCGATATCGATCAATCACCTATTGGGCGTACACCTCGTTCAAATCCTGCTACCTACACAGGTGTTTTCAGTGAAATACGCAACCTTTTCACCCAAGTACCCGAAGCGCAAATACGTGGCTATAAACCAGGTAGATTTAGTTTCAACGTGAAAGGCGGTAGATGTGAAACCTGTGAAGGCTCAGGCTTAAAGGTGATTGAAATGAACTTCCTCCCCGATGTCTATGTGCCCTGCGAAACTTGTAAAGGAAAACGCTTCAACCGCGAGACCCTTGAAGTGCGATACAAAGGGAAATCTATTGCCGATGTGCTGGATATGACTATAAGTGAGGCAGTAAAATTCTTTGAACCTATCCCTAAAATATACCGCAAACTAAAAACTATTGAAGAGGTAGGTTTAGGCTACATCACTTTAGGACAACAATCTACTACACTTTCAGGAGGAGAAGCCCAACGGGTGAAGTTAGCTACAGAACTTTCTAAAATAGACACGGGCAATACTTTTTATATATTAGATGAACCCACCACAGGACTCCATTTTGACGATGTAAAGGTACTCCTCGAAGTACTCGACCGTTTGGTAGATAAGGGCAATACTGTTTTAGTGATAGAGCACAACCTCGATGTTATCAGAAAAGTAGACTATATCATAGATATAGGGCACGATGGAGGAAAGGCAGGTGGCGAAGTAATAGCCTTTGGTACTCCTGAAGAGGTAGCTAAAAACAAGAAGAGTTTCACTGCTGAGTATCTGATTAGTTTTCTTACTCTCTTACTTTCTTTATTCTATCTCTGAAAATCGTATTTAGTAATAGAACTTATATGTAAGTTCCACTAATAATAGCAATTTTAAGTAGTAAATTTTAGTAAAACTTTTATTTTTCAGAGGGTTGCCCCTTAGAGGCAAAACCCTCTGAAAAATAAAAAAAGAGAAAAAACTATAAAAGTCTTTTCTCTTTCAAAATAAATGCTTTTCTTTGTAAATGACAATGAAAGAATATAAGCATTTAAATTTGGTGCAAAGGTCAGTAATTTCTGCTTTAAAAGCAAGCGGAATCAAACAAAAAGATATTGCTCTTTATGCAGAGTGTAATCCCTCTACCGTCAGTCGAGAGCTGTCAAGAAACAAAACAAAGACAGGAAAATACAGTCCAAAAGTAGCTCAAGAAATCTCAGAAGAGCGTAAAGAACGTTTTAGAAAAGAACGTAAATTTACTAAAGAAATGAAAGTTTTTGTTATTAAGCATATCTCTGAAGAACAGTGGTCTGTTGAGCAAATTGTAGGGTATTGTAAAAAAAATAGAATACCAATGGTTGGAAAAACAACTATCTATAATTTCATTCACCAAGACAAAGAAAACGGAGGCGAACTATACAAACACACTCGTCATCAGCTTAAGCATAGAAGTAGAGCATTGTACACTTGTAAAAAGAAAGTAGAAGATAAAAAGTCTATTGGAACGTCCTGAGGTTATAAGTCAGAAAACAGAGTTTGGACACTGGAAAATAGATTTAATTGTAGGAGCAGGAAATAAAGGAGCGATACTTACATTGGTTGAAATGACTACTAAAATGTTATTTATGAAAAAGTTAAAAGAAGGAAAGAAAGCTAAATCATTAGCAGATGAACTTATAGATATGACCTTGCCTTACAAAAACTATATAAAGACAATTACTGCTGACAATGGTAATGAATTTTATGACTTTAAGCGAGTTGAAAAGAAATTGAACCTACAATTTTTCTTTGCTCATCCTTATAGTTCTTGGGAGCGAGGTCTTAGTGAACACACCAATGGTCTTGTACGGCAATACATACCAAAAAACACTGATTTTAAAGATATTACAGATAAAGAAATTAAAGAATATCAATATAAAATTAATAATAGACCAAGAAAAGTATTAGATTTTGAAAAACCTAAAGATTTATTCTATCGGAAAGTAATCTGAAAAATTGCACTTGATGGTGGAATGGGAGATATTTAAAAAAATGTGTAAAAATTTTGTATAAGTGAATAAAAGTTGTACCTTTGCGGGGTATATTTATATGTAAACGCTATGAAACAGAAAATACAACTTGTGTTAGTCTTGCTATTCTTATTTGCAGGAGTGGTTCAAGCACAGATGAAAAACATTACTGGGGAAGTTCTCGATGAGAACAATCAACCTATGCCATCGGTTGCAGTAATTATTAAAAACACACGTTCAACAAAAGCTACTAAAGGTGTTTCAACGAATACTGATGGTAAGTTTGAACTCAAAGCCAAAGTAGGTGATGTACTTGAGTTTAGTTTTTTAGGATATGAACCCCAGCAAAGAAAAGTAGAGGGTAAAAATAAGAATATTAACTTTAAGATAGTCTTAAGACCCCAAATAATAGAGCATATTGATCATATTCTAATAGGTAAGCCAAAATATTCTACTGCTCTAGGAATTTATCAAGAAGGGGAAGTTTTACCCTATCAACAACAAAAAGTTTCAGACAAGGACCTCACTCAAGTCAAGCAAGCAAATTTTGTGAATAGCCTTGATGGTAGAGTTGCAGGTTTGCATATCCAGCGAAGTGCTACGGGTATTGGTGGGGCTACAAAAGCTACTATGCGTGGAGTTCGCTCACTCTTTGGTGATAATAATGTACTGTACGTGATAGATGGAATGCCCATCGCTAACCAAGCTGAAAGAGGTATTGGAGGCGATGGTAGAGATACCAGCGAAGGTATTTCTGACCTCAATCCTGAGGATATTGAAGAAGTAGTTGTATTACAAGGAGCGCAAGCAACGGCACTCTATGGAGCTTCAGCTGCCAATGGTGTGGTACTCATTCGCACTAAAAAAGCTGAAAGTAACCAATTTAAAATTAACCTTTCTTCTTCAATAGAGTTTGTAAATAAACTCACAAAGCCTGAGTTTCAAGAAACATATGGCAATGAGTTAGGACAATACACTTCACTGTCCACTCGTGCTTTACCTAAGGGTACTTCTTTTAATATAAATGATTTTTATAAAACTGGACACGTGTACCAGAATGCAGTAAGCATTTCAGGAGGTATAGATTTTAAAGAAGGTAAAAATAAAACTTACGCTTCATTAGCTTCTTTACAATCAGGTGGTATAGTGCCCAACAGCATATATAACCGTTATAATGCTTATTTGCACAATACTACTTCTCTGTTAAATGATGCTTTACAAATAGACCTTTCGGGGAACTATATCCGTCAGTATGAACGCAATCAAGTAGCCTCTGGTATTGCTTTCAATCCTATAGTGGGCTTGTACTTATACCCAAGAGGGGAACAATTTGGTCAAGAACGTTATTTTGAACGTTATGATGCTATCGCAGGTTATGCTAAGCAATATTGGATTGCAGGTTCAGGTACGCCCGATACACCGGCTAACTTAGGTGAAAATGTCCAAAATCCTTATTGGATAGCGTACAGAAATTTACGTCCTACTACTAAAGACCGTTATATGTTTTCAGGTAAAGTAAGCTATAAAATTATAGGAGATTTAGACGTAGTAGCACGCTTCCGTATAGATAATACAGCCTCTACAATGGACGATAAGCGTTATGCTTCTACACTTCCTGCTTATGCAGGCATTAATGGTTATTATGCTCATTGGAAAGAGACTTTCAAACAACAATATGCCGATGTACTCTTACATTACAATAAAAATCTATCGAATGACTTCAGTTTAGATGCTCATTTAGGAGTTTCGTATGAAGGGTACAATACTCAAGTAGAAGGTTACAAAGGTAATCTACATAACGTAAATAATTTTACTCAAAGCAATATCAAAACTCCTACAGCTATAACCCACCCATTGTGGGGAAAACGGAGTAACACGGCCTTCTTTGCAATGGCTGAAGTAGGTTGGCAATCTAAGATTTATCTTACCCTCACAGGTCGTACTGATAAACCGTCCGATTATCCTTCTACAAATAAAAATATGGTCTTCAGTCCATCAGTAGGTGTTTCAGCTTTGTTACATCAATTTATAGGTATAGATAAAGATATATTAAGTTATGCAAAATTGCGTGGAGGCTATAGTCAAGTAGCAACTCCTATGAGTTATGCAGGCTTAGGGGTAGCTGAAACGTCTCGCGCTTGGTTAGGTGATGCGTATAGTTTGCCTAATTACCCTACTGATTTACAGTTAGAGCGTACCACTTCTTATGAAGTAGGCTTAGATACCCAATGGTTTAACAATCTTTCTTTTAACGCTACTTTCTATCATACTCGTACTAATAATCAATTAGTACCTATTGTATGGCAACAAGCAGGTGAAGTGCAAAATCAAGGAGCAGAAGTTGCTTTAAGGTATACTTATCCTAATACTTCTAAAGGGGTAAATTGGGAAACTCAGCTTGTTGCTTCTACTAATAAGAACAAAATTGTGAGTTTACCTCACGAGATAGCCAACGGTATGTATACCTTACGTGAAGGTGGTGAAATAAGTGATATATACGATGCAAATGGCAACAAATTAGGCTCTACCAATCCTGATTGGCTATTAGGGTGGCAAGGAAAGATTAGCTATAAGAATTTCGATTTGAATTTCTTGTTTAAAGCGCGTTTGGGAGGAATAGTTTTTTCAGAAACAGAACGTTATTTCGATCGCTATGGGGTGTCTAAAGCCTCTGCCGATAACCGAGCTAACTATGCTACTTTCATAGCTAATAGAACGGCTTCTGATTATCAATATTCGGCTACCAATATTCGTCTACAAGAAGCTGCCCTTACCTATCATTTTAGAGAAGGATTCATTGTAAAAGGCTTAAAAGACCTCAGTGTATCATTAGTAGGCAACAACCTGCTAATGCTCTATAACAAAGCACCTTTTGACCCCGAAATAGTGCCTTCTGTAGGTACTTATGGCAGTGGATACGACAAATTTATGTTGCCTTCCATAAGAAGCTATGGACTTAATGTGAAAATGCAATTCTAAAATTCTACAAAGATGAAAAAGATATTTTTAATACTTGGCTTACTAAGTGTAATAGCTTGTCAAGACGAAACTACCGACAAAACGCCTCAAGCTCCCAATGTATATCAGGGAGTATTTCTCGATGGTAATAATGTCGTTGAAGTGTACGTACAAGAATACCAAGATAACAAGATTCAAAACTTAAAGGTGAAACTGATAAGAGCTGCAGGTAGGATAGTATCAGCTCAGCTTATCACAGGTGATGCTCAAACCTTAACTGACTATAATGCACAATATGGTACAGATTACAAACTCTTACCTACTGATAAATATAGTATTGATGAAAATGCCATCTTCAATACTTATGAAACAGAAACTCCTATTGATATTACCATTAGTGAACTAACGTTTCCTAACAACGAAGTGTATGCGCTACCCATACAAATAAGAGGTAGAAATAATATTGAAGCTATTGCAGGACAAGACCGTTTGCTTTTAGTAGTCCATAAAGAAACAAGAACAAAGGTATTGAGTATGGCAACTACAAAAGCTATTACAGAAGAAGCTCTATCTAATAACGAGCTCCCTCAATGGACTTTTGAAGCTACAATTAATTGCTCAAATCTTATAGGAAGCAACCCAATAGTAGGAGTAACATCTAATACTCATCAAGTTGAGATAGGCTTTACAAACAATCAATTAGACGTAAAAGCTTCGGATATTTCAATATTAATACCTACTGAGGTATTTAAGGCACAAACTAATAAATGGTATCCTATTGCAGTAACCTGTGACGGCAATACCCTGCGTGTATATGTTGAAGGAAAAGAGGTAGGTTCTAAAACAGCAAATACTAATAGTAGAATTTATATAAAAGATTTATGGTTTGCGGGAGCTAATGAGCTTCTCAGAGAGGTGCGTTTGTGGAAACGAGCCTTAACCCAAAAAGAAATACAATTACAGTTGTGGAGAACTCTTAAGCCTACAAATGATTTACTGCTTTATTATCCTCTCAATGGTAAGAAATATAATAAAACTTCTAATACCATTACAGATGATGAAACAAAACTATGGGATTGGTCTCCCACAGGCACCTCAATGGAACTTCCCTCAGGAGCAACTTTTAATAACGGTACAGGTTATGGTATTATTTTTCCTCCTAGATAGACGGATATAAAGAAGATTTTACTATTTTTAAGTATTTGATAATTATTAGATTGATAAAAAATGTACAAAAAAGTTTCTAAAATATTTGTGCAGAATAAAAAGTTGTTATACATTTGCAACCGCAAAAGCAAAGGAGCTTTCAAAATTGGAGAGGTGCCGGAGTGGTAACGGAGCAGATTGCTAATCTGTCGGCGGGTAACCGTCGCCTGGGTTCGAGTCCCAGTCTCTCCGCATCTAATACAAATTGTTAGATATAATTTCGGGGCGTAGCGTAGTCCGGTCATCGCGCCTGGTTTGGGACCAGGAGGTCGCAGGTTCGAATCCTGCCGCCCCGACAAAATAAGATATTTCATAAATGTTTCCTTTTGTGTGGCATTTTTGAAATATTTTTTTTGGAATAGAGGTCACGTAGCTCAGCTGGATAGAGCATCTGCCTTCTAAGCAGACGGTCACAGGTTCGAATCCTGTCGTGATCACGAGAATTTGTTTCATTTTGTATTAAAATTTATGTTCGGAATAACGCAGGATTTACGTCCTGCGTTATTTTGTTTATATACTTACTTAACGTCAGCTCGAAACAACAAAATACTATTTTTCAATCTCCTTTGCGTTGCTACAATTTTTATCTAAGAAATCTTCCTTCATCTCTTCTTTGCTTTTATTTCGTTTTATTACTCTAAAATCACCCCTAATTCTTCACTCTTAACTATTCATTTTTAGTCACTTACATAGTCTTTTTGTACCAATCTTCCAAGATTCGTATAAGCTTCCTATAAGCTCTCTATAAGCTAACCATAAGATTCCCTCAACCAAAAAGTATCTTTCTTTGTTATTTATAATTTCGTCTTCTTATCTTTGGTAAAAGTTCTAATCTACCTTGTAATTCCTTGCCGTGCTACGGCTTCCTGTAGTGCAAGAGCTATACTCTCACTTATCTCGAACTTTTGTTAACTATATTGCAGATTATTTTTTGAAATAAAATTGCTCATTTACAAAGAATGTTTTACCTTTGTACAAAAATTAACCACAGAAATGTTAGTAAAAATTTACGGAAGTGCTGTATTTGGTGTAGAAGCCAGCACAATTACTATTGAAGTAAATATCGATAAAGGTATTGGCTATCATTTGGTTGGATTACCCGATATAGCTATTAAAGAAAGTAATTATCGTATAGCAGCTGCTCTGCAAAACAATGGATATAAAATTCCAGGTAAAAAGATAACCATCAATATGGCTCCTGCCGATATGCGTAAGGAAGGTTCTGCCTATGATTTAAGTTTTGCAATTGGTATTTTAGCAGCTAACGGGCAAATACAAAGTGAAGAATTAGAAAAATATATCATTATGGGCGAACTGTCCTTAGATGGCGGTTTGCAACCCATTAAAGGGGCGCTACCTATTGCTATTCAAGCACGCAAAGAAGGATTCAAAGGATTTATTCTTCCTAAGCAGAATGCTAGAGAAGCTGCTATAGTAGATAATTTGGACGTTTATGGTGTAGAAAATATAAAAGAAGTCATAGATTTTTTTAATGGAGAAAAAGAATTACAACCTATCGAAATAGATACACGCAAAGAGTTTTACAGAGATTTAGAATCTCCTGAATTTGACTTTGCTGATGTAAAAGGACAAGAAACTGTAAAACGTTGTATGGAAATAGCTGCTGCTGGTGGACATAATGTTATTTTAATAGGCCCTCCTGGTTCAGGAAAAACAATGCTCGCTAAGCGTTTACCCAGTATTCTTCCTCCGATGACACTTCACGAAGCTCTTGAAACTACTAAAATACACAGTGTAGTAGGACGCATTAAGGATACAGGCTTAATGAGCCATCGTCCTTTCCGTAGTCCTCATCACACTATTTCTGACGTAGCTCTTGTAGGAGGAGGTACTTACCCTCAACCAGGTGAAATATCTCTCGCACATAATGGAGTACTTTTTCTTGATGAGTTACCAGAGTTCAAAAGAGCTGTTCTCGAGGTAATGCGACAACCTTTAGAAGATAGAGAAGTTACTATTTCTAGAGCAAAGTTTTCAGTTACTTACCCCGCTTCATTTATGTTGGTAGCAAGTATGAATCCAAGTCCAAGCGGGTATTTTAACGACCCCGATGCTCCTGTTACTTCTACACCTGCTGAAATGCAACGCTATTTAAGTAAAATTTCAGGACCTCTATTAGATAGAATAGATATTCATATAGAAGTAAATCCTGTATCCTTTGAAAAACTTTCAGATGATAGAAAAGGTGAAAGTAGTCGTGATATCCGTAAACGGGTGATAGATGCTCGAAATATCCAAACTGAGCGTTTTAAAGAATATGAACATATTCATTATAACGCTCAAATGAATACTAAACAAATACAGAAATTCTGTAAAGTAAATACAGATTCTTTAACCCTACTAAAAGATGCTATGACGCATCTCAACCTTTCTGCACGTGCCTACGACCGTATTTTAAAAGTAGCGCGTACAATAGCCGATTTAGAAAAGTCCGAAGAAGTACGACCTCATCATATAGGCGAAGCTATTCAATATCGCAGTTTAGACCGTGAAGGTTGGTTTGGAGGATAAAAGTAGATATTATAAAAAAACAAAAAAGCAGGTTATTGTAACCTGCTTTTTTATTACTTCAATCCTCGTGCTTTGAGTAGTGGTTTAATAGCAGGAGCTTTCCCTCTGAAGGCTAAATACATTTTTTCGTAATCCATTGTATTTCCTTTGGAGAGTATCAAATCTCTGAAACGTTGTCCATTAGCACGAGTGAGTCCGCCGTTTCCTTCAAACCATTGGTAGGCATCGTGGCAAAGCATTTCTGCCCATTGGTAAGAGTAATAGCCCGCTCCATAGCCTCCGCCAAAAATATGTGCAAAGTAAGACGAACGATATCTTGGGGGTACTTCTTTCACCCATAAGCCTGTTCTTTCAAGGGCTTTTTTCTCAAAATCACTTACATTATTGATGATAGTATCCGAAGGAATAGTATGCCATTGCAAGTCTAAATTGGCAGCAGCCAAAACTTCAGTAAAGGCATAGCCCTCATTGAAGGTGCTCGCTTTTTTTATCTTATCAATAAGTGCTTGTGGAATAGGTTGTTTAGTCTCGTAATGTATTGCATAGTTTTTAAGAATATCAGGATACAAAGCCCAATGCTCATTGAATTGTGAAGGAAACTCCACAAAATCGCGCGCTACTGCTGTTCCTGATAAACTTGCATACTGTTGGTTAGCAAAGAAACCGTGTAATGCGTGACCAAACTCGTGGAAGAGCGTAGTAAGTTCATCGTAAGTAAGTAAAGCAGGTTTACCTTCGGCAGGTTTCACATAGTTGCACACATTGTAAATAACAGGTTTAGTGCCTAATAACTTCGATTGGTTTACAAAGTTGCTCATCCACGCACCACCGCGTTTGCTTTCACGAGCAAAGAAATCACCATAGAAAAGTCCTAATGGCGTACCATCTTCTTCAAAAAGCTCATACACCAATACATCGGGGTGATATACGGGTATATCTTTGCGTTCTTTAAAGGTAATGCCATAAAGTTTGGTAGCTGCATAGAATACACCATTTTCAAGAGCATTTTTCAATTCAAAATAAGGTTTGATTTCGTTCTCATCGAGGTCGTATTTAGCTTTGCGAACTTGTTCGGCATAGAAGTTCCAATCGTAAGGCTCTAAAGTAAAATTACCTCCCGTTTTGGCTATTTGCGCTTGTATTTCTTTAGCTTCTGCTTTGGCTTTACCTACTGAAGCAGGCACTAAATCTTTAAAGAATTGAGCAATAGCAGCAGGTGTTTTAGCCATAGTGCGTTGCAAGCTCCATTCGGCATAGTTTTTAAAGCCCAAGAGTTCGGTTTTTTTAGCGCGCAGTAAAGCAATGCGTTTTAGGATATCATTGGTATTATGAGCTCCCCCATCGGTACGATTCCAGCTTGCTTCAAACAATTGTTTACGAGCATTGCGGTCGGCTAATTCACTAAGGAGCGGTTGCTGAGTAGTATTCACAATTGCTACTTTCTGACCATTGATAATTTGAGCGGCTGCCAATGAACCTTCTAAAAGCGTTTGGTTGAAATCAGTTTCTAAAGAAGCTAACTCACTATTGTACTTTTTAAGAGTTTCTTTATCAGTAGCCGATAGGTTAGCACCTGCTACTACAAAATCTTCGTAGTAATTTTCCAACAATTTAAGCGATTCAGCATCTAATTTCAAGCTCTCACGTTTATCGTATAAGGCTTTGATACGCGCAAAGAGTTTTTTGTTCAGGTGAATGCCATCAGCATGTTCGGCAAACTTAGGTGATAGTTCTTTTTGCAATACTTTTAAAGTATCATTAGTATTTGCCTCAGTTAAGGCATTGAATACCGCTGAAGCACGTTCTAATTCTACCCCACTTTTTTCTAAAGCGATAATCGTATTCTCAAAAGTAGGCGCTTCGTTACTATTAGCAATAGCAGCAATACGTTCGTTTTGCAAAGCCATTCCCTTGAGCAAGGCAGGACGGTAATACTCGTCTTTAATTTTTGAGAAGTCGGGAGCACCATAAGGCAAAGTGCTTTCTACCAATAGCGGATTGTTCTCTGTGTTTTCTGTCATTTTTGAAGTCTTTGAATCGTTGCAGCCTACCAAAGCAGTGAGTAATATAGCTGCTGAAAATAAAGGTAATTTCATAGTTTTTAGGTGATTATAAAAAGGGTGTTCAAGGAAAAAACTTCCTCAAACACCCCTTTTGAGGTTATATAGTAACTAAAATTTTTTGCTATTTAGCAGTCAAACGTATATCGATACGTCTGTTTTTAGCTTTGCACTCATCGGTGTCGTTAGCTTCGCAAATAGGGTGTTCTTGACCATAACCTTGAGCGCTCAATTGTGCTTTGTTAGCACCCAATGCTACCAATTTGTTTAACACTGAATTAGCACGTCTTTCTGAAAGTTTCAAGTTACCTTCAGCACTACCTGTGTTATCAGTGTACCCTCCTAAACGAATAGCTGCTTTAGGATAGGCTTTCAAAATAGCTACAATGTTCTTTAATTGTTGTTCAGAACCTTCAGTAAGTTCATCACTACCTGTTTTGAAGTAAGTTCTATCTAAAGTAATCCAGTTATCTTTGAATTGTTCTGGAGTAGTAAGACTTTTATCTTCTATCAATTTCACGAGGTGAGCTTCAGATGAATTTTTACCTACTTCTAACATTGTATTATCAAAAAGGCTCAATTGGAATAAATCACCTACATTGTACTCGAAGTTACCATCGGCGTTAAGCATACCATCTATTACTACTACTTCGTCTACAGGCATCATTTCCTCACCTTCACCTTGGCTGATTTGAGCTTCTATAGGAGTACCTGAAGCATCAGCAGTATGTCCGCCCAAGATAGGAGCGATTACTAAACCTACCAAGCAAGTGAGTTTGATAAGGATATTCATTGAAGGACCTGAAGTATCTTTGAATGGGTCACCTACAGTATCACCAGTAACGGCAGCTTTGTGAGCGTCAGAACCTTTGTAAGTCATTTGTCCGTTGATTTCAACACCTGCTTCAAATGATTTTTTAGCGTTATCCCAAGCACCACCAGCGTTGTTTTGGAAGATAGCCCATACAACCCCTGATACAGCTACACCAGCCATATAAGCGCCAAGAGCTTCAGCACCCATCACAAAACCGATAACAATAGGAGTGATGATAGTAATTGCACCAGGTAACATCATTTCGCGCAAAGCAGCTTTAGTAGAAATATCTACACATCTGCCGTACTCTGGAGTACCTTTACCTTCCATAATACCAGGGATTTCGCGGAATTGGCGACGTACTTCATTCACCATATCCATAGCAGCTTTTCCTACTGATTGCATTGCCAAGGCTGAGAAGATTACTGGAATCATACCTCCGATAAACAAGGCAGCTAATACATTCGCTTTGAAGATATTGATACCAGAAATACCTGTAAAGGTCACATAAGCAGCGAACAAAGCTAAGGCGGTAAGAGCTGCCGAAGCAATTGCAAATCCTTTACCTACAGCTGCAGTAGTATTCCCTACTGAGTCTAAAATATCAGTACGCTGACGTACTTCTTTTGGCAATTCACTCATTTCGGCTACTCCACCTGCGTTATCGGCAATAGGACCAAAAGCATCAATAGCCAATTGCATAGCTGTAGTTGCCATCATTGCTGATGCTGCAATCGCTACACCATAGAAACCTGCTAAGGCATAAGAACCCCAGATAGCTACGGCAAAAAGCAGTACAGAACCAAAAGTTGATTTCATACCTGTAGCCAAACCTGCAATAATGTTAGTAGCAGCTCCAGTAGATGAATTGCGTACGATATTCAATACCGGTTTTTTACCCAAAGCGGTAAAGTGTTCAGTAATAGCTGAAATGAGCAAGCCTACTGCCAAACCTACGATAGTTGCGTAAAATACATTGATACTTGCAATCTCTTTCACTCCTTCTCCAAAGAAACTCATTTGGATAGTTTCTGGTAACATATATTTAATAAGGAAGAAGCAAGCTACTAAAGTAAGACCTAAAGCTACATAGTTACCTGTATTTAGTGAACTTTGTACTTGTTTTTCTTTAGCATCGTTGTTTTTAATGCCTACACAGAAAGTACCGATGATAGAAGCAATGATACCTACACCGGCAATTACTAACGGCAATAAGATAGGACCTAAACCACCAAAGGCATCAGTAAATGTACCACCATTTGCGATTGCCATATCTTTAATCACATAGTTACCCAATACCATTGAAGCGAGTACAGTTGCCACATACGAACCGAACAAGTCAGCACCCATACCAGCTACGTCACCTACGTTATCACCTACGTTATCGGCAATAGTAGCAGGGTTACGAGGGTCGTCTTCAGGGATACCAGCTTCTACTTTTCCTACGAGGTCAGCCCCTACGTCGGCAGCTTTGGTGTAAATACCACCACCCACACGAGCAAAGAGTGCGATAGACTCAGCACCGAGTGAGAAACCTGCTAAGGCTTCGAGTACAAGAGTCATTTCGTCATAAAACGATTTGCCTCCTACTACAAAAGTGTTTACAAAGAGGATGAAGAATAAACTCAAGCCTAATACTGCCAAACCTGCCACTCCTAACCCCATCACAGTACCACCTCCAAAAGATACTTTCAAAGCTTTTGGCAAGCTAGTACGAGCCGCTTCGGTAGTGCGTACGTTAGCATTGGTAGCAATACGCATTCCTATATTTCCCGCTAAGGCAGAGAAGAAAGCTCCACACATAAAAGCTACTACAATAAGCCAGTGAGAAGTTTCTACCATACGAGAAACGATAAATAAAGCAATAGAAGCAATAATCACAAAGAGTGCCAAAATACGGTACTCAGCATTGAGGAATGCCATTGCCCCTTCTTTGATACTTTTGGAAATACTTTGCATTCGATCGTTGCCTGTGGTTTGTTTGTTCACCCACGAAGCTTTCGCAATCATAAAGATAAGTCCAAGAATAGCAAGGACTAACGGTAAATATAACATCATTTTATCCATACAAATATTAGTAATTAGTTAAATTTAGGGCGTAAAAGTACGAAAGATAATTGTAATGAAGAAATAAAATGTTAAAAAAATATTAGAAACAGTAATTGATATCGGCTTTAAATACTTTTATCCCAATATTAAGTGTTTTAATTATTTTTACCTTTGCTTTTATGGGGTCACCTTTGATAATTCCCTTATTGATACACTCCTGTAACCCAAACTTTCTTTGCAGTAAATCCTGAATGACAATAATGATACTCGACAATATTTCTTCCGCTGTCTCTTTTACCACGGCTCGGTATAAATTTATTTGAAAAACGCACCGTAAATAAGAATACCGCCGATAACGGTAAAGAAAATACCGCCAATAAAGCCTATTATGCGAGCATTACCACGACCTAAATAACGACTTATCTGTCCCATTCCCCAATTATTTTGATAATGCTTATCGGCAGCATACAGCCAATCCCAATCTCTCACGGCGCCTACAATGAGGCAAACGCCGAAAACAAAAATAACAACTGCTACTATTTTTCCGAAAATAGTAGGATTATTTTTCACCCATTTTTCAGTACTCTCGTCCATAGTTTATTTCCTTCATTTAAAATTTAATTTTCTTGCTCGTAGGTGGATATCAAATAATTTTTCTTTTAACTCATAAAAAGTATTATGATATTCAAGTGTATAAGCCGTTTCCGATTTTCTTTCAACTACTATATTCTCGTATCTATCTATCAATTTTTGCAACTCCTCTTCTTGCAGTTTTGCATTTTTAGCAACAAAATAAAATTTTTCTATACGAGTAGCATAAGTAACGGCAAATCCTGCGGATTCAATTTCTCTATTTATTATATTATGTAGTTTTTTAGGATCTAAACAATCTTTGAAAAAAGGGTTCATTATACTTTCATAATATTCAAGCCACTTTTTTATAACACAATTAGGGTCTTCATTAAGCATAAATATTAGATTATTATATTTTTCAGGAAATTTTTTGTTAAAATAGCTTTCCGAAATATAATCGATATTACCGCCGCATAATTCTTCATTATAGGGTTTTATACCCAGAGCTTTTAACTTTTCATTCATTGATTTATCCCCATAATATATGCTGGTTTGTATCTCTATGAAAGTACTTCGCCTATACATATACACAAAGATAAAAAATTGATGATTTCCTTCGGTTTTTATAAACAGTTCTCGACTTGATTTGTATAAAAAGCCTTCACTACCAATTTGCTCCAATACCTTTTCAGCAAATAACTTACGAAATGTTTTGATGTCCATATTGCTCAGCGGTTAAATCTTATGCCTTTGGAATGGGGCATATTATTTTACTTACTTCCCTTTTTTAAAATGATAATGTTCTAAATATGCAGAATTAAAATTTTCAATTGCCTTTGCATTTCTTTGCAATTCATTTTTAGGAGTAAAGTAGTCATTTTCTATAGCCCATTCAAATAAAGGAATATCAATGGGATATTTTGTCAATACTCCTGTTAATTCATTTTCTGCAATCCATTTTATAGCATTACTTTTTTTACTGAATACAGCACTTGGAAACTCAGTCTTCCCGCTGCCTTTAAATATCCATATATAATCCATATTTTGACGACACTTCTAATATTTATTGTTTATCAATCTTTCAAGAGTTTGTTCAGCTGATTTCCGTAAATCCAATTCTGTTAAATCTCCTTCTTCAAACAATTCACTGTCAAAACAAAACATATCGACATCTCCAAATAAAGAATCTAATGCAAGATAATCTTTTTCTGATATTTTTTCTTGTTCTGTTTAAACATCTCAAGAAAAGACTGTTCAAATTCTTTTGCGTCAATAGTATTGTCAGTAAACTTTGTAATTAGCTCAATATATTTATCTACTCCCATTTATCCTCTTCCTAAATTACTAAATGTTGTTACGTGCACTTGTTCTTTTTTATTTTTATTTAACCTTGTATCCATAGTGTCTCCTTTCAATGTTTTTATGATGTTTTCTATCTGTATCATAATCGTTACCTGTCTTGAGGTTGTTTATTCGGCAGCGCAAAGCTCATCCAGCTTTGCGATCAATATTTTATCCATCCATTTACAGATAATGGTATAAGCAGTATCTATTTTTTCTTCATTCGCTATATCAAGATACACTCCCTTGTTCCATAATGAATGATATAAAACTTGGCTATCGGCATCGGGGCTTGGATCATAGGGACGACGATTGATAATGTAGCATACATCTACATCAATTTTTTCATTTGTGTTCCCACTAAATGAAAAAAAGGCAATCATATAAGTGAAATTTTTGCTGTGCATTGTTAATGTTCTGTCAGACTTTTTATATTTAAAACCTAAAGCCCTATATTTTTCTTCCAGTTTATAGCCAAGTATTTGTACCGCCTCTTTAAATTTCATAAAAATTTTCCTTAATTTTTCTCTGATACATTAAACTTGTCCTGAAACTTTAGTTTCAGAACAGGTTACCTTGAAATGCGATGTTCTAAATCGTGCTATTTGCACGATTTAAAACTCGTCAACGTTCGATAACTCCGTTGTCGAACAGGTCTATTATTTAATTTATCAAAATATTTCTCCAACATAATTTGTATAAATTTTATTTTATTTAGCATTATTTCTTTATACATTTTTTAGCTATAATGATTAGCTGTTTAATAGTGCTATTAATCCATATTTATCTAATAATAACGCTTTTAATTTCCTCTTAAGTATCAAGGTTACCCTCCGAACTTCAATTCTACCCCTCCAGACTTCAATTTTACTTCTCCAGACTTCAATTTTACTTCTCCGGACTTCAATTTTACTCCTTCGGACTTCAATTTTACTCCTCCGAACCTCAATTTTACTCCTCTGAACCTCGAATACACCGCAACGGAGCACTACAAGACTGCAACGGAGCACTACAAGACTGCAACGGAGGGCTTCTGAAGTGATAATTTGGTGTAAAATTATCCTATGGAGGACTAAAAAACACCTACGAAGGGCTAAAAGAAAACAAATATTTTATATTTGAACTCTATCTTTTTGGCCGTCGGGGCGATTACACTCTTTAAACTTCCGTTGTCGTTCCACTCGTAGCTGTAGTAATAGAGGACATTATTTCTTTTCTAATACATCTATTAATTTTAACTTCCAATCCGTGTTCCATTCATTTTCAATTGCTTTTGAGTAATTCTTTATACGATAATAATCATCAACGTCTTTATGGTAAATAAAGCAATTATCGACACAGTTAATTATCCATTTTAAAATCCCAATTTCCTTGATATCTAATTTATTGAATAAAGCATAATTGATAAGTTCCTTTAATTTATCAGTATCAAAATACTGCTCTTCAAACAATTTATAACAAAAAGTATCTTCTATATCATCATTTTTATTCTTTATAATCAGATTATTGTCCTTGATATTCTGTTCCATTTTTTTGCTTTTTTGTTTTTTTCACTTAAATTCCCATCAAGATTTATTACTGCTTTTGATTTATTACTACTATTAAACTCCTCATAATAGTCTTTGTGAAAATTATCCAAATAAAAATAGTCTCCTTTATTGTACTTAATTCCTTCTCCTGACTATAATACCGCTTGTAGTTATACACCAGTGCCGTTTCAGTGCCAAGGTTACCTTCCAAACTTCAAATGCACCACAACGGAGCATTGCAAGACTGCAACGGAGGGCTTCTGAAGTGGTAATTTGGTGTAAAATTATCCTATGGAGGACTAAAAAACACCTACAAAGGGCTAGAAAAGAAGTTCGTACTACTAAAAAACTCCATCGGAGTTGTTTTATAGCGGTTCTGATGGAGAATAAAAAAGAAAACAACTACTTTATGCTTCTTTAGACGATTCTTTACCTCTATTTTTAGCAAAAACTACTTATGGACATAGCCATATTTATTTATGCCACAAAGGTAAAGAATTATTTTTAACTCGCCAAAAAAAGTATAAAAATATATATTTTTTCATCTTATTCTAATAGTTTGTGTTAGGACAAATTTTCTTTATAAATAGTTACTATAAAAACATCGTAACTATCCATTTCCTCTTTTACAAACTCTTCTGCTAATCTATTATTATATTCTAAGGAAGGATTGGAATTACTTTTAGGGTTAAAACAGCTGTCCCAAATACAATCAATTCGAGCCTCAAAACCAGGATTATGCCAAATGCCTCCTTCTATTCTCCAAACATACATCTCTCTACGAGTACATTCTTTACAAACATCAATAGCAGCTGAAGAGGATAGTTTCATAACACTATTCCCGTCTAACTCAAAAAACAGTATAAAATTCTCATATCGCTTATTTCTATCAACTCTTGTATTCATATTATTTTATTAAGATTTATCAAGCCAATTTATTCGCTGTTAGCAGCAATCTAATTTGTATCATTTCCAAAAACTGAGGTAGTATTATTTCTTTCTAATCCATTGGAAGTTCTATTAAGCAGAATATCATTAAGAAAGTTAATCATCATACTCTTTCGTAACTACTTGAATGGCACGATTTTTGAGCCCGCCCCTATCGAGTGGTAACATCATTATTAGCATTGTAAATTCAGGGCTTAGTGTAGAGACTTTTGTTTTTCAGAGCATTTTCGTTTCTTAATTTTCACTAAATTATTCAGACATAAAAAAACGAGTGATTTATAAATATAAACCACTCATTTTCTTTCGTTTAATCTTAGTAGCGAAGACGGGATTTGAACCCGTGACCTTTGGGTTATGAATCCAACGCTCTAACCACCTGAGCTACCTCGCCATCTATTTTGTTATGCCTTATTTTGACTTTGCGGGTGCAAATGTACTACATTTTTTTATACTACCAAATTTTTATAACTATTTTTTACTTTTTATGAACATCATTACCTTAAAAAGCATTGATTCTACTAATCAGTACTTAAAAAATTTAATACATATTCAGGATTATCTTCCTAATTTTTTAGTGGTTTGGACACCTCAGCAAACTGCAGGTGTAGGACAATACGGAACAAAATGGACAAGTGAACCCTATCAGAATCTTACTTTTAGTGTTTTATTCCTTCCTGAGCATTTAGATTTAAAAGATGCTTTTTTGCTCAATATGCTTGTACCTATTGCAATAATGAAAGTATTAGAGAAATTAAATATTCTTAATATAAATATTAAATGGCCTAATGATATCCTTTCTCAACGTTACAAAATAGGCGGAATATTAATAGAAAATACCATTCAAAAAACTAAAATTGAGAAATGTGTAATCGGTATTGGGCTCAATCTTAACCAAACAAATTTCGATGGCTTACCTAAAGCCTCTTCTTTAAAAAATTTAACTGGTAAAGATTTTGAAATAGAACAAGTGATGAAACTAATCCTTTCTGAATTAGAATCAAACCTTTCTACACTTCCTCAACAGTCTTTCGAAAGCGTTTATACTATTTACCAGAAATATCTATTCCAACTAAATAGAGTATCCGTTTTCCGTTCTTGCCAAGAAAAGAACTTTTCAGGCATTATAAGAGGTGTGGAACCTTCTGGAAAATTAATTGTAGAAACAGAACAAGGGATTATAAAGACTTTTTCTCTTAAAGAAATAACTTTATTATACTAAATTCTTTCTGCACCTAACAAATAAAATATATGAGAGTGACAATAGCTTTACTTGATTTAACATTAATTTTATCATAGTTTAGCAGTTTTTCCCTTTTTGTTATCCTCTTCTCTCCTATTTTTTGCTTTTCTTAAAATAATTTGTACCTTTGCCCCCGTAAATGAAAAACCAATCAGTTGCAAATTTACTAAAACAAGATAAGCGAAAATAGCTCAGTTGGTAGAGCGCAACCTTCCCAAGGTTGAGGTCGCGGGTTCGAGACCCGTTTTTCGCTCTTTTTAATTTTCAATTATTAATTGTTAAATGAATATCACGCCACAAGCCCTCCCTTGTACCCCTTTAAGCAGTACTCTCAAGAGATACGGTGGGATATTCTTTTCTAATAATACAATAGCTATGTTTTTCTTTTGAAAAATGTAGCTATTTTTTTAATAAAACACACAATTTCTATATAAAAATGCCAAAAAGAAACGACCTACATTGTGTTCTGCTGATTGGGTCAGGACCTATCATCATTGGGCAAGCCTGCGAGTTTGACTACTCAGGCTCGCAATCGTTGCGCTCTTTGCGCGAAGATGGTATTAAAACCATCCTTATTAACTCTAACCCTGCTACCATTATGACAGACCCGTCTATGGCGGATGTGGTTTATCTGAAACCTCTCACCACTAAATCATTAGTGGAAATTCTAAAAGCACACCCCGAAATAGATGCTGTACTCCCTACTATGGGCGGACAAACAGCACTCAACCTCTGTATTGAGGCTGACGAAAAAGGCATCTGGAAGGACTTTGGGGTCGAAATCATTGGGGTAGATATCGATGCAATACAAATCACTGAAGACCGCGAAAAATTCCGCGTGTTGCTCGATGAAATCGGTATCCCTATGGCACCGTCTGAAACAGCTACTTCTTTCCTCAAAGGGAAAGAAATCGCGCAACGCTTCGGATTTCCACTCGTAATACGTCCGTCCTTTACTTTGGGCGGTACAGGAGCTTCTATCGTCTATAAAAAAGAAGATTTCGATATGCTCCTCAATCGCGGTTTGGAAGCCTCGCCTATCCACGAGGTGCTTATCGATAAGGCGCTTTTAGGTTGGAAGGAATACGAACTTGAGCTTTTGCGCGACAAAAACGACAATGTGGCGATTATCTGTACCATTGAAAATATGGATCCTATGGGTATCCACACTGGAGATTCTATTACGGTAGCCCCTGCGATGACTCTATCTGACCGCACTTTCCAACGTATGCGCGATATGGCTATTAAGATGATGCGCAGTATAGGCGATTTTGCGGGTGGTTGCAATGTGCAGTTTGCCGTGTCTCCTGATGAAAAGGAAGATATTATCGCTATTGAAATCAACCCACGTGTATCGCGTTCTTCAGCTTTGGCGTCTAAGGCTACAGGTTATCCTATTGCTAAGATTGCCACTAAACTAGCTATCGGTTACCATTTAGATGAACTGCAAAACCAAATCACCAAATCCACTTCGGCTTTCTTTGAGCCTACGTTAGATTATGTGATTGTGAAAATACCGCGTTGGAACTTCGACAAGTTTGAAGGATCTGACCGCACTATAGGCTTGCAAATGAAGTCAGTAGGTGAAGTAATGGGTATAGGGCGTTCTTTCCAAGAGGCATTGCAGAAAGCAACCCAATCGCTCGAAATCAAACGCAATGGTTTGGGGGCAGATGGCAAAGGCTATAAGAACTATGAACAGATTATTGAGAAACTTACCTACCCCAGCTGGGATAGGGTATTCGTGCTCTACGATGCGGTACAGATGGGTATTCCGCTGAGCCGTATACACGAAATCACCAAGATAGATATGTGGTTCCTCAAGCAATACGAAGAACTATGTGCGCTCGAAAAAGAAATATCGCACTACAAAATAGATACCCTACCTAAGGAACTCCTCTTTGAAGCTAAACAAAAAGGCTTTGCCGACCGACAAATTGCTTATATGGTGGGCTGTTGGGAGAGTGAGGTGCACAAAAAGCGTGAAGAGCTCAACATACATCGTGTGTTTAAAATAGTAGACACTTGTGCTGCTGAGTTTAAGGCACAAACTCCTTACTATTATTCTACTTTTGAAGCGCCTATCCGTACCGCTGATGGCAAGGAATATGTAGCCAACGACAGTGTAGTAACCGACCGCAAAAAGGTGGTAGTACTTGGTTCAGGACCTAACCGCATAGGACAGGGTATTGAGTTCGACTATTGCTGTGTGCACGGGGTATTAGCTGCTGAAGAGTGTGGTTATGAAACCATAATGATTAATTGCAATCCTGAGACTGTTTCCACCGACTTTGATACGGCTAACAAACTCTATTTCGAGCCTGTGTTCTGGGAATATATCTATGATATCATTCAGCACGAAAAGCCAGAGGGAGTCATCGTACAGCTCGGTGGACAAACAGCACTGAAATTAGCTGAGAAATTAGATAAATACGGTATCAAAATTATAGGTACCAGCTTCCAGTCGCTCGACTTGGCAGAAGATAGAGGTAGCTTTTCAACTCTGCTGAAAGAGAATAATATCCCTTATCCACGTTTTGGAGTAGCCGAAACTGCTGATGAGGCACTCAAACTCGCTGATGAACTCGACTTCCCGCTATTGGTACGTCCTTCGTACGTTTTGGGCGGACAAGGAATGAAGATTGTTATTAATAAAGAAGAATTGGAAGCCCACGTGGTAGATCTCTTGCGCAAGATACCTAACAACAAACTCCTACTCGACCATTATCTTGATGGTGCTATAGAAGCTGAAGCTGATGCGATATGCGATGGCGAGAATGTGTATATCATTGGTATTATGGAACATATAGAGCCTTGCGGTATCCACTCAGGCGACAGTAATGCTACCTTGCCACCGTTCAACTTGGGTGAGTTTGTACTCCAACAAATCAAAGATCATACTCATAAAATAGCCTTGGCACTGAATACGGTAGGGCTTATCAATGTCCAGTTTGCCATAAAGGACGATGTAGTGTATATCATTGAGGCAAACCCACGAGCATCTCGTACGGTACCGTTTATCTCTAAAGCTTACCAAGAGCCGTATGTAAACTATGCTACCAAGGTAATGCTTGGAGAGAAAAAGCTCACTGATTTCCATTTCAATCCGCACTTAGAGGGCTTTGCTATCAAGCAACCTGTGTTCTCGTTCAATAAATTCCCGAATGTAGATAAAAAACTCGGTCCTGAAATGAAATCTACCGGCGAAAGCATCTTGTTTATAGATAGCCTTAAAGATGATGCTTTCTACGATATTTATACAAGGAGGAAGATGTATTTGAGTAAGTAGTTGAGAGGCTTAACAGACAATTGTTTTATCATCATACACTTATCCTATTCTTGTTCTATCTTATAGAGATGAGTAAGAGTAATGAAGAAAGAGAAATTAAGTAAGGTGTTTTTCGGTAAATGAAAAATATTGTACTTTTGTCTTGTTAAAAACAAAAATATGAATAATAGTATACCAGATAACAATCGAACTCGAGCACAATTCAATGCTTATATTGGAACATATTTAAGTTTTGGAGGGTATTTAGAATCTTACTCAAATGCTTTTGAGGTATTAATCAAAGAAGTTCATAAGACAGGTTTTCATGTTGACCACTTAGCTTAGCTTATCCTATTCTATTTATAGCAAGACATTGTTTGGAATTAGGGTTCAAAAGTAATATTCGTTATTTTTCTAAATATTCTCAGAAAGATAATTCTACGAAGAAAGCGGGACATCATTTGGAAGGTCTTTTTAACGATTTTAAACTACACGTTAGAGAAACTATAAGAGTACTCAAAACAAATTATGGGATAGAAATTGATAAAGAAGATATAAAGGATTTTGAAATGTATTGTAAAGATGTTGAAAAACTAACTAATATTTTTCATTCATTGGATAAAAGCTCAGATAGTTTTAGATACCCTGTTGATAGAAATAACAACAATTCTTTTGATTATAAAGAAACTATCAATATTCTTGATATAAAAGAACTCTTCGATAGAAGTATAATACTTTTAAAGTTTACAACATCTCTATTTGAAAAGTACATTATTCTTGTTGATGAAGTAGAAGATTCTTACATACATTCAGAAATGATAAACATATAAACACTATAATATGTTTCGTCTTATTTATTTTCTTTAGAAAAGTTTCTAATAACCTACAAACTCCTTTTAGAAGATTTCTATAGCGTAAGCCACATTATTCTCTTACTTCGAATTATATAATTTCTTTTATTCTTTCAGTAGGTCGCCCTATCACAGCTTTGTCACCAACTATTACGATAGGTCGCTCAATGAGCTGAGGGTATTGTATCATTGCCTCTATGACTTCATCATCAGTAAGCGTTTTTCCTTTGAACTGCTCTTTCCAAATATTTTCTTTAGTACGCACTAATTCAATAGGAGACATCTGTAACTTAGTGAGGAGATTTTTTAGTTCTTCTTTAGAAATACCTTTTTTAAGATAATCTACTATCTGATATTCTTTCCCCGAATCTTTTAAAAGCTCCAAACCACAACGTGATTTGGAGCATTTAGGATTGTGATATATAGTTATCATTCTTATATGTGTATCATTTTGATAATTAACAAATAATTACTTCTACACCGCGTTTTTCAAGTTCTTCTACAAACTCAGGGTCAGCACCTGTATCAGTGATAAGCATATCTATTTTCTCTACATAACAGATAAAACCAAAGCCTCGTTTGTGAATCTTAGAGGAGTCGGCTAAAACAATAGTTTTGTCTACACGTTCCATCATCTTCCGATTTAGATGAGCTTCTCCTACATTGGTAGAACTCAATCCATAATCAAGGTCAATACCTTCAACTCCTAAGAATAAAGTAGTACAAGAGAAGTTACTAAGAGTTTCTTCAGCAAGTACGCCAATAGTGGAGGTAGAGTTTTTACGAACCTCTCCTCCTAAGTGAATGGTATTTACACTAGGATTTTTGCAGACCTCTAAAGCTACTCTAAGGGAAGGAGTGAGTACTGTAAGGTTGCGTATGCCATAAATTTTTTGAGCTAAAAGATTAGCTGTAGTTCCTGATGAAAGTATGATAAACTCATTTTCTTTAATAAAGTCCAACGCTTTAGTAATAATACGCGTTTTCTCTTCTACATTTTGAGTTTCTTTCTCAGTTATTGTTTGCTCAAACACATAGCGCATTTGTTTACTAGCTCCACCGTGAGTACGATGCAAATAGCCTTCCTGTTCCAAGAGATTAAGGTCTTTACGTATAGTAACTACCGAAACTTTAAGCTTATCACTCAATTCATTTACACTGACGTACTTTTTAGTTTCTAAGCTCTCTAAAATCTTTGATTGTCGTTCATTAAGTACTTTCATATTTTATTAATTTTATTAATATTCAACTGTTTAATGTACCTCTTGTCTATATAGACAAAACATCTTATTAAGATTATTTTCGGCAAAATTAGGCATTATATTGAAAAAAACAAAAGAATTAGAAAATAAAAAACACTACTAACTATAAATTATGTAGCACTGAGTTTTAAAAATACTGTTTTTCTATCCTTTTAAATTTAGTTCAAAAGCTCTTCTAAACTCTTGTAAGATAGGATTTTCTTCTAATAATTTCTCGTACTTATCTTCGGGAGTTACTACTATTCTTTTAGCTATTTCTTCATTTACACTTATCTCAATAGTAAGATCATAATTCTGCAAAGATTTGTGCAAATAATTTAAGAGTTTATGCTCCATCTGAACAATATCATTTTTAGCTGTATTACTTGATACTTCCAAATGAATAGTAGTTCCTTCTAATCTTAATATTGCAATTTTAAGAATAGAAGCTTGTATACGTTCACCTTTAACAAGTAATTCATCTATATAACGTTCCCAAAACTGATTAAAGGTCTCTTCTGAAAAACTCTCACGAGGTAGCGTATTAGGATCTATTACCACCTCTTTGAAATTCCTTTGATGTTCTGTTTTTAGATGTACACTTTTAATTGAAAAATTAGAAACAGCTTCCGTACGTTCCGTTTTACTAATAATAGGTATATTAGGATTAAGTGTAGTTTTCGTAGTATTTGTATAATTTATAGGAGGGGCAACGATAGGTGTTTGTGGGTTGAGCTGTACTTCTGTTGTATGACTTTGCCCATTGAACACATAAGCAGGAATTATGAAGCGTCCATCATTTTTTTTTTATCCCCCTCATAGGTCAGAGAGGCGAGTTGTATTAGGGCAACCTCCACTAACAAACGCTGATTTTTGCTGGTGCGATATTTTAGGTCGCAGTCATTGGCAATAGCAATAGCTTCCATTAAAAAAGGTACAGTAGCACGAACGCTCTGCTCAGTATATTTCTTCTGGGTCTCCTCCCCTACTTCCATTAAGGAAATGGTTGTAGGATTCTTGCATACCATTAAATCACGAAAATGACTTGCCAAACCTGCAATAAAATGATTACCGTCAAAACCTTGTGCAATACTATTATTGAATGCGATCAATAGTTCAGGGAGTTTATTGTCTAAGATAAGATCAGTTACTTTAAAATAGACCTCATAGTCTAAAACATTCAGTATTTCGGAAGTAGCTTGTCGTGTTATTTTTTCTCCTGAAAAGCTTACTACACGATCGAAGATAGAAAGGGCATCACGCATCGCACCATCGGCTTTTTGTGCTATGATTTGCAAAGCTTCATCTTCTGCTTCAATTCCTTGTTGTTCTGCAATATATTTTAGGTATTCTCGAATGTCATTGATAGTAATACGCTTGAAATCGAATATCTGGCAACGTGACAATATGGTAGGAATAATCTTATGTTTTTCAGTAGTTGCTAAGATAAAGATAGCGTGTTTAGGAGGTTCTTCTAATGTTTTGAGAAAAGCATTAAAAGCCGCAGTAGACAGCATATGCACCTCATCGATGATATACACTTTATATTTGCCTACTTGAGGCGGAATACGCACTTGTTCAATCAGTTTGCGAATATCATCTACACTGTTATTAGAGGCAGCATCTAACTCAAAGACGTTAAAAGCAAAATCGTTTTCATCTTCTACCCCAGAAGTTTGTTCATTTATCTTTTTCGCTAAAATACGGGCACAAGTAGTTTTTCCTACCCCACGAGGACCAGTGAAGAGAAGTGCCTGTGCCAAGTGATTATTTTCAATGGCATTGAGTAGGGTATTAGTAATAGCTTGCTGTCCCACTACATCACGAAATGATTGTGGGCGATATTTGCGTGCTGATACTATAAAGTGGTTCATTTCTACTGTTTGTTAGTTTTATAAGTCCCAAAAACAAAATTAGAATCTACTATTTTATTGCCTTCTTGATTTACGAGTACCAAATCAGTGATGCTTATTTGATGGTCATAACGCAACAAAGCACCTGTTGTTTCATTATAAATGGGACGTGAGACAATTGTAACAGTTCCTCCTGTCGCTTCAATTTGCGAAGTCACATTAGGGGTAGCAGGAGGATAAACATTACAAAAATAATTGGTAGTTACCGCATCGCTGAAAGTACGGTAATAAAGTTTAAAATTAGTGGGTATAGTGCCTGAAACAGTCTTTTCTTTATTTTCTAAAATATTAGCAGGTAAATTAAGAATAAGTGCTTGCTTTTGACTATATTTGAATAAAAAAGTAGCCGTAGTATCATTGGTCGTACAGGATAGCAGATCAGAATTTTCAAATGAAATGGTATCTACTTTCAAATTACCATCATTGCAAGCTATTGCAAATAGCCCTATCACAAAGGCAAAATAAAGTGTCTTTTTACTCATCAAGTATAAATGTTTTTGCAAATGTACGAAAAAAATATGAACCTACAACAAGAGGTAATACATTTTGCTATTTAGGAGCCCAATAGAGATACAACCTTTTCTTTGCATAATCTATCACAGCTTTTCTCTTTTGGAGTACTTCAGCTCCTATAATACCGTGAACAGGAGGTGTTTGAAACTCTGCTAATGCTTCGTTTACGTGAGTTAAATCAAAAAGCACTAAAGGAAGTTTGTGCATACTCATTCCTCCTATCTCTAAGTGATTTTTTGCGGCAACTTGTGTTTCCATACCACTTGCCCCTGCTCCTGCTGCTTTTATTTCGGAGGCTTCGGCTTGCAGATTAAAATAAGTTATCCACTCTACTCCTACACAGGTGTTAGAAGCCCCCGTATCCAAAATAAAACGTCCTTCTACTCCATTGATTTTAGCTTGTAGAACAAAGTGCTTGGTAAGCGTAAATTCAAGAGGAACAGAGGTGTATCCCTTCTCGGTGAGTAACTTCTTTAATGTAATCCCCATTTATTCTTTACTTCGTTTACTATCTCTTTAATGTTTTGCTCTTTTGCTTTGGGATAAATCAACAATACATCGTCTCTATCTACCACTATGTAGTTCTTGAGCCCGTCTATTACCACACATTTATCACCTTCGGTGCGGATAATATTGTTTTCGGCATCTTTAAGTAATACTCTTGCATTAATTACAGCATTTTGGGCACTATCCTTAGGGGTCTTGTCGTGTAGAGAGCCCCAAGAACCTAAGTCGTTCCAATCGAAATTAGCGGGCAGTACATAAATGTTAGTAGACGGCTCTAAAATAGCGTAATCTACCGATATATTTTCAGCTTTCGGATAGGCTTTGGCTATAAAATCGACTTCGTTTTCAGTATTATAAGTAGCTTTACCTTTCTCAAAGAGTTCATACATCACCGGTTGATAGGTTTTATAAGCAGTAAGTACCGTTTGTGTACTCCATATAAAGATACCCGCATTCCACAAAAAATTACCTTGTTTTAAAAACTCTTTGGCGGTATCGTAATCAGGTTTTTCACGAAACTGATTTACTTTTTTGATATTAGTATTATCGTCTTTGTCATACTGAATGTAGCCATAACCGGTATTAGGGAAAGTAGGTACTATACCCAAAGTGAGGATATTGTCGGCTTTCTGTGCAGCATTAAAACAAGTAATCACATTGTGCATAAAAGCTTTTTCGTCTTCAATCCACGCATCGCTGGGGGCTACTATCATTACGCCATTGGGGTTGCGTTTGTTCACTTTCATTGCGGCATAGAGTATACACGGAGCTGTATTTCGCATACAGGGCTCTAATACCAAGTTTTTAGGCAATATATTAGGAATTTGTTCCTCTACAATCTCTTTGTAACGTTCGTTAGTAAGAATGAGAATATTCTCTTGCGGAATAAACTTCTGCAAGCGAGAATAAGTGCGCTGTAAAAGCGTTTGCCCTGTACCGAGCATATCGTGAAATTGTTTAGGATATTCAGTTGTACTTACAGGCCAAAAGCGCGAACCTATGCCTCCTGCCATAATCACTGCATAATAATTGTTCACCATATATTTGTAATATTTTAATTCAAGATTTTAAGCCTTTATGAGCTCTACTTCGGCGTGAGGTTGAAAGATATACTTCTTGCCTGAGCCGAGTTCCACACAATCATAACATTTCACACGGCGTTGTCCTTTGCGAAATACGCGTCCGTCTTTGATACGAAACGTACTACCTAAAGGAATCTCATAAATAAAGCTCATATTTTCATTGATATCAAACTGTTTTAGGGCGATTGTCAATGCGGGGTCTACATCACTACTGGACATAGGGTTGAGAAAGTGCCGTTGTAATACCCCTAATAATTGCTGAGGAAATATCTCAGGAATGATAAAAGGTTTCATCAGTTGTTGGAAAGTGTATTTCCATTCGTTACCGTGAGGTTTGATAAGCCGTCCGAAGCGTTCAAAAGCTACCAGATGAGCCACTTCGTGAATAAAAGTTATCAAGAAACGATACTTATTAGCAGTAGCATTCATTGTGATGAGATGTTGCCCGTTAGGAAGTTGCCGATAGTCGCCGTGCCTTGTTTTTCGTTCGTTTACAATTCTCAAATAGATGTTGTTTACTTTTATCAGTTCGAAACAAGGTGTTACTGCGTTATCAGGTAAATATTTAACAAGAATTTCTCTCATAGCCTGCAAATGTACAAATAATATTTTATACCCACAAATAAAATTTGCCAATTTACTAATTTTCTCTACCTTTGCCGTGTTTGTTTGAAGAAAAGAAAAAATGCAATTTAAGAGTTATTTAAAATTCCTTCTAAAATCTACCAATGAGCACGGGGTGCACTCTCCTTTTGTCTACAACTTTGTAACTCGTTGCTTGTACAATAAACAATTAGTAAATCGTCAAGAAATCAAGGGTTTTCCTCCTACCCTATCCAAAAGACAATTGGTGTTATTATTGAAGATTATTCGCTATTTAGAGGTAAAAACTATTTTCACTGATGAAGATATGCTAAATAGTATAACTGCTATAAAAGAAACCTGTAACATTAGCCTTCAGTTGCAACCTTCTGTTACATACGACTTGCTTTTTATCAATTACCCAAAAGAAGATTTAAGTATTTATCTAAATTATATGCACAACGATAGTATTCTTATCATCAACAATATTTACCAAAAAGAAAAAGCCTCTCTATGGCAAGCTCTTACTGCTAATGAAAGGGTTACGGTGTATATAGATGTCTACTCCCAAGGCTATATTTTCATAAGAAGAGAACAAGGAAAAGAAAGGTTCTATATAAGGTAAAAGGTAAAAGGTAAAGCCAGCGAGGGCTCACAGCTGGATATGTGAGTAAAAGGTAAAAGGGAACGAGTATAGTGGTACTTGTTCCCTTTTATCTTTTAGTTTAAATTACTTACCTAAAAGATAAGCAAAAATAAGAGGTGCTACAATGGTAGCATCGGATTCTACTATAAATTTAGGGGTATGAATATCTAATTTACCCCAAGTAATCTTCTCATTAGGCACTGCTCCTGAATAAGAACCGTAGCTGGTGGTAGAATCGGAAATCTGACAGAAATACGACCAGAAAGGTACGCCTTCCCATTCCAAATCTTGATACATCATAGGTACCACGCAGATAGGGAAATCACCAGCAATACCGCCTCCTATTTGGAAGAAACCTACGCCCTTACCCGCTGAATTGGCACGATACCATTCGGTGAGATAAATCATATACTCAATACCTGTTTTCACAGTAGAGGCTTTCAAGTTTCCTTTGATTACATTGGCAGCGAAGATGTTACCGGTAGTTGAATCTTCCCAACCTGGACATACGATAGGCAAGTTCTTTTCGGCTGCTGCCAATATCCAAGAGTTTTTAGGGTCGATTTCATAATATTGCTCCAATACTCCCGATTTCACTACTTGATATAGATATTCGTGAGGAAAATAGCGTTCACCTTTACTTTCGGCTGCGTGCC
Organism: Capnocytophaga sp. oral taxon 336 str. F0502; assembly: GCF_000411575.1. Taxonomy (NCBI): domain Bacteria; kingdom Pseudomonadati; phylum Bacteroidota; class Flavobacteriia; order Flavobacteriales; family Flavobacteriaceae; genus Capnocytophaga; species Capnocytophaga sp. oral taxon 336. Next base: position 418,483 of record NZ_KE150491.1, read on the forward strand.
ATACGTCTTCTAAGTGTTTTTGCAAACGACGGAAAGCTTCTTCCTCAGGAATACAAGTGTCGGTTACACGGTTGTAATGACCGTCGAGGAGTTCTCTTTCTTGCTCAGGAGTGAGGTCGCGGTAATGAGGAACACGCTTGTAATGAGAGTGCGCTACAAGATTCATCACATCTTCTTCGAGGTTCGCCCCTGTACAAGAGATAATATCTATTTTTCCTGCGCGAATCATCTCGGCAAGCGAAATGCCTAATTCTGCCGTACTCATTGCTCCAGCAAGTGCTACGAGCATTTTTCCGCCTTCAGTGATATGGGTTTCATATCCTTTGGCAGCATCAACTAAAGCTGCTGCATTAAAGTGTAAAAAGTTTTTCTCGATAAATTGAGAAATAGGTCCTTTACTCATTTCTTTACTTTAAAATCTAAATTGTTGGTGCAAAGATAATACATTTAAATTTACTGACAAATTATCACGGACAAAAATATTATAATGATGAAAACGAGCTTAATAGTATAGAGCAAAATTAGGTATAAGAAATAAGAAAAGAAAACGAAATTATAAATAACAAGGAAATGTACTTTTGGAAGAAAAAATCTTATACTTAGCTTATAGGAAGCTTATAGGAAGCTTATACGAATCTTGGACGATTGGTATAGAAAGGGTATGTAAATAATTGAGAATAAGAGGTTAAGAGTGAAGAAAAAGGGTAATTTTGATGGTAATAAAACGAAAGAAAAACAAAGGAGCAACGAGCTAAGATACACGGACAAGAAAGAGCCAAATAAAGAGATGTGAGGTACAGAAACTTTCTTGTTTGATTAATTATTAAAAAATTCCTTATCTTTGTACTTTCAACTGATATTCTTATAAGAACGATGAAACGACTACTTTTTATCTTTACTTTATTATTTTGCTCTTATGTGGTAAAAGCTCAAGAGAACGCACAAGCTTACAATCAAGTTATCAAGACTTTGGGAATTCCTAAAAACAAGATTGATAAAGACTTGTATACCGAAAAGGTATTGCCTTACGACACTCATAAATTGGTAATGGTATTTCCTATAAGAAAAGGGAACGACGAAAACGAGGCAACATTTGACCTTTATGTGGTGGTGTATGACTTCTTACAAAAACGAATAACACAGTCGTATAAGGGAATTGATGAGTATTATTCGGATGCTGTTGAATTACAAGAGCTTTCTATTGATACGGCTAAGTTTATACTTACCGAAGGAATACGTGCTTTTGGCATTCGGGCTTTCTATAAAAATGGTAGCAAAGTAAATCCTTATTCTGAAGAAACATTTAGTTTGTTTTTACCAGAAAATACCTCTCTTAAAAAAATACTGCATCAATATCAATTAAGTACATATAACGGGGAATGGAACTATAACTGTGAAGGAAGTTGGTCGGATGAGCGTAATTCTATGTTTATAATGGATAGTAAAAAAACAAATGGCTATTTCAACATTAAGGATAAACAGACTTTTATTAAAAAAGCTACAGATAAAAATTGCGATGATAAAGTAGTGGAAAAAAGCACTAAAACTGTATTCTTGAAATATAACGGCAAGGAGTATAAAGAAGAATAGATATTGATTATTGAGGTATTAAAAATAAAAATATCTTTTTTATGTTGCTTTCTTAAATTATATTGTTACCTTTGCAACTTAATATATAAACACTAAAAAGTAAATAAAAAAATGAATAAATCTGTTTATATCATCGCTACCAATGCACACAGCGGTAAGTCGGTGGTGAGTTTGGGTGTGTTGCAAATGATTATGCGCAACACTGCCAAAGTAGGTTATTTTAGACCTATTGTAGAAAGTAAATCTAAAAAAGATACTTTCATCGAGACTGTCTTGGAGCACTTTCAGCTCGATATGAGTTACGATGAAGCCTATGCCTACACACGTCAGGAGGTTATCGCTCTTAAAAACGAAGGCAATATAGGGGAAGTATATGACACTATCATCAAAAAATATAAAGCCTTAGAAAGCAAATTCGACTTTGTTTTAGTGGATAGTTCAAGTACTATAGACGATAGCTATTTCGACACAAACTTCAACGCTTCGGTAGCACAAAGCCTCAACATTCCTGCTTTGATAGTGCTTAAAGACAACTTTTCATCAGAAGATGAATTGGTGAACCAAGTACAGGCAGATCTTAACAACTTCTTGGAAAAAGATTTGCGCGTACTTAGCGTATTTGTAAACAAGGCTACTAATGCCACTGCTGATACGCTCAGCAAATTAGAACAACGCTTTAAAGATATAACCTTCACTTTGATTCCGCGTAAAGAAGAGCTTTCACGCCCTACTATCCGCGAGATAGCCAATGCACTCAACGTTGAATTTCTTTACAAAGGCGACAATATAGACGTTACCACCAAACGTACCATTGTGGGAGCTATGCAACTTTCTAACTATTTAGCCAAACTAAACGAAGATACTTTGGCTGTACTCCCTACCGACCGTATTGACCTCATAGCAGGTTCTTTGGTGGCTAACTATTCCAATTTCTCTAATATCAAAGGGGTAGTACTATACGGCGACTTAACCCCCGACCCTTCAATGAGTAAGATTTTAGATGGTATCCAAAAGAACATTCCTATAATGATAGCTAAAACAGATACTTTTGAAACTGCTAATATCATTGGGAATACAAAATCAAGCATCTATCCTGAAAATACTGAAAAGGTAAAAATGCTTCTTCAACTATTTGATGAAAATGTAGATGCTACGAAACTCAACAGCAGTATAGCTTCTTTCAAATCGGAAACTATTACCCCTCGTATGTTTCAATACAATATGGTACAAAAAGCACGTGCAGGACAAAAACGCATTGTGTTACCAGAAGGTACTGACGACCGTATTCTTACTGCGGCTTCTCAATTGGCAGAGGACGAACTCGTTTACCTCACTATCTTGGGAGAACCCGAAGCGATTAAAACACGAGCTAAGAACATTTTGGGCTTGAAATGGAACGAAGAACGTATCAGTATTATCAATCCCGCTGAGAGTGATAAATATGAGGCTTATGCTGAAAAACTATACGAATTGCGCAAGAGCAAAGGATTGGAGCTTTCGCAAGCCAAAGACTTAATGCTCGATTCGTCTTATTTTGGTACAATGATGGTATTCTTAGGCGATGCCGATGGTATGGTATCAGGAGCAGTGAATACTACTGCTCACACTATCCGTCCGTCTTTGCAATTTGTAAAAACTAAACCAGGGGTAAACACCGTTTCCTCTGTATTCTTTATGCTTTTGCACGACCGCGTACTAGTATATGGTGACTGCGCCGTAGTGCCTAACCCTACTGCTGAACAATTAGCCGATATAGCTATTAGCTCTGCCGACTCAGCTATTGCTTTCGGTATTGAACCTAAGGTAGCACTCCTCTCCTACTCTTCTGGTAATTCTGGTAGTGGTGCCGACGTAGACAAAGTGCGTGAAGCAACAGCACTTGTAAAAGAGCGTCGCCCTGAGTTACTCGTAGAAGGGCCTATACAATATGACGCTGCGGTAGACCCAAAAGTAGGGAAACAAAAGATGCCAAATTCACCTGTGGCAGGACAAGCCAATGTGCTTATTTTCCCTGACCTTAACACTGGTAATAACACCTATAAGGCGGTGCAACGTGAAACAGGAGGTTTAGCCATAGGGCCTATGTTACAAGGATTAAAGAAACCCGTAAATGACCTCAGTCGTGGGGCTCTTATCCCTGATATTTACAACACTGTACTTATCACTGCGATACAATCAGAGTTTTAGTATCCTCCCCTGCCCCCTCTCCAAAGGAGGGGAAAACTAACGACTAATAACAAAAGACTAAAATGGAAATATTAATCATTAATTCAGGGAGTTCATCTCTCAAATATCAGCTTATCGACTCTAAAACAGGAGAATCGAAAGCAAAAGGAATTGTAGACCGCATCAATATTGACGGTAGCTACGTGAAATATGTGGCTGTAAAAAACGGCAAAGAGATAGAAGTGAAGAAAGAACAACCTATTCCTACTCACGAAGTGGGTATGAATTTGGTAGCTGAACTTCTCACAGACCCTGAAGTGGGCGTTATCCACAACCCTAGCGATATTAAAGGGGTAGGACACCGCGTAGTACACGGAGGTGAGAAGTTTGTACAACCTACTGTAATTACTGATGAGGTAGTAGCCGAAATCAAACGCCTTATTCCTCTATCGCCTTTGCACAACCCAGGACATTTAGAAGGGATACGCGTAGCACAAAAACTCTTTAATAAAGCTACTCACGTAGCCGTTTTTGACACTGCTTTCCACCAAACAATGCCTGCTAAAGCCTTCCGTTATGCCATTCCTAATGAATACTATGAAAAATACGGATTGCGCGCTTATGGATTCCACGGCACGAGTCATAAGTATGTAGATGCACAGGCTCGTAAACACCTTAATAATCAACATATCAAGAACATTACCATTCACTTGGGCAATGGGGCAAGTATGGCTGCTGTAAACGAAAAAGGACAATGTGTAGACACTTCAATGGGACTTACACCACTCGATGGACTCATTATGGGAACGCGCACTGGGCAGATAGATGCCTCAGTAGTTTTCTTTTTGGGGCAAGAACTGGGTATGAGTTATGAAGAAGTGAAAACACTCTTTAACAAGAAGAGTGGTATGCTTGGGCTCACAGGACATTCTGATGCTCGTGATGTAGCAGCTCTATATCGTTCAGGTGATGCCAACGCAGCCCTTTGCTACGAGATGTACGGCTACCGCATTCAGAAGTTTATAGGAGCTTATACAGCAGCACTTAATGGTTTGAATAGCATTGTATTTACCGCAGGTTTGGGCGAAAACGATGCTCTTACACGTTCATTTGCTTGTAAGCACTTAGATTTCTTTGGTATCAAGCTCGATGAGAAGAAAAACGAAGAGCTCAATCATCCTACTAAACCCGTAGAGATTCAAGCTAGCGATAGCCGTGTGAAGATACTTATCATCCCTACTAATGAAGAATTGCAAATAGTAAATGAGATAGTAGATTTGGTAAAATAATTCTCATAAAACTACTTTTTACAAACTTTGCCAAAGATATGTATTTATTTTTGGCAAAGTTTTTTATATAATATATATTGTAATTCAAAAATAATAATTACTTTTGCATTCTGATAAGTAATGATACACTATCTCTAAACTATAAAATAATTTAATTACTAAAAACCTTTGGTTGCTGAAAATGAACATCTTATTTTTAAGTTATTTTCACTCTGCACGTACTCATTCCTTGCAAATTAAGTTTAAGGCTAAGAGCCTTTCACCGCTTCGTATTTGAATCAGGTGTAATTAGGTAATATGAATAGATAGCCAAGATGTTATCTGAATATTTTTTTACTAAAAAATTACTCATTATTTAAATTACACTGTACAAATGAAAAATAAATATATCGACCTAATTGACCAAACCTATTACTTCCCACAAGACGAATTTACCTTAGATGGCGATGAACTTCGCTTTCACAATATCGATTTAATGGAGCTCGTACGCAAGTATGGAGCACCCCTCAAATTTATGTATCTCCCTAGAATATCTGAAAATATTCAGCGTGCTAAAAGATGGTTTGAAAAGGCTATCAAGAAGCACAAGTACAAAGGAGCGTACAACTATTGTTATTGCACCAAAAGCTCGCATTTCAAACACGTAATGGTAGAAGCATTGAAGAACGATATTCATATGGAAACCTCTTCAGCTTTTGATATCAATATCATCAATAATCTTATCAATGACGGACTTATTAGTAAAGAGACTCACATTCTATGCAACGGTTTCAAGCGCGATGCTTATATCGATGGCATTGCTGACCTTATCAATCGTGACTACCACAACTGTATTCCTATCATTGATAACTATGAGGAAATTAATTTATTTGAAGAAAAAATAAAAGGTTCATACAGTATAGGTATTCGTATTGCTTCTGAAGAAGACCCTCGTTCAGAGTTTTATACCAGTCGTTTAGGAATTGGTTATAAAAATATTGTTCCTTTCTACAACCGTGAGATTAAGGACAACCCTAAAGTACAACTCAAAATGTTGCACTTTTTTATCAATACGGGGATTAAAGACAATGCCTACTATTGGAATGAGCTCCTCAAGTGTTTGCGTGTGTATATCCAACTCAAAAAGGTTGCACCTGAACTCGACAGCCTTAATATAGGCGGTGGTTTTCCTATCAAGAGCTCGTTGGCTTTTGAATTCGATTATGCTTATATGGTAGATGAGATTATCCGTCAGATAAAAATCACTTGTGATCAAGAAAAAGTGCCTGTACCAAATATCTTTACTGAATTTGGTAGTTTCACAGTAGGCGAAGCTGGGGGGGCTATTTATGAGATAATGTATCAAAAGCAGCAAAACGACCGTGAAAAATGGGATATGATAAACTCCTCTTTCATTACTACCTTACCTGACTCTTGGGCTATCAACAAGCGTTTTGTACTATTGCCTATTAACCGCTGGAACGATGAATACGAACGCGTACTGCTCGGTGGACTCACTTGTGATGGTGACGATTATTACAACAGCGAACAGAATATGAACGCTATCTATTTGCCCAAGTACAACAAAAATAAGCCATTGTATATAGGTTTCTTCAACACAGGGGCTTATCAAGATAGTATTGGAGGAGTAGGAGGCTTACAACACTGTTTGATTCCACAACCTAAAATAGTACTTATTGATAAAGATAAAAATGGGAACCTAACCTCTCGTCTCTTTATGGAGCAACAAAAAGCTGACGAAATGCTGAAGATTTTAGGCTACTAAATGCAGTATATACTTTGCAAAGTCTTACGACTTTGACAAAGTATTTCTAATAATACCTAAACATTTAATTCCTAGTTCTTAAAATCTAATATCTAACAAAATGAAATACATAATATTATTTTTCTTATCAATCACTACTCTATGGGCACAAGATACCACTTCCACTAAGAAGCATTACTATAAAATGTGGATAAAACCTTCTTTAAGTATCAATTATCTATCAATAGATATAGAAGATGAACCATTAAATCCTGCTTTGAAAAATAAGTCGTTATTGCCCAACTACCCACTTACAGTTGGGTTAGGATTTGGTATCCACAATACTTATATTAACCTTGATTATGCTCAGAGTGTTGCCCCTTTGCGCAATGAGAGCAAATACGGAAAAACAAGATATTTTGATTTTCAGTTACATTCATTTGTAAGTCAAAAGATTTTACTTGATTTCTATTATCAAAGTTATAAGGGTTTTTACTATGAAGAAGGCAAGAATAATATTCAGATATTGGCAGATACTCGTATACAACAAATAGGTTCTGAAATGTTATATTTCTTCAACTTGAAAAACTTTTCAGTAAAGAATATTTTTAACCCCGATGGAGACCCTTTGCAACCTACTTTTACTTGGTACGCAGGAGCTGGAATCTATTATCACAAAGTAGCAATTCCTGCTATTTCACTTGATGAGGATACTTTTAGACATATACAAGGAGGCTTCAGTGGAGGCGTTTCGGGAGGTATCGAAATATTGCCTCGCCTTACCTTTACAGCTTTAGCGGGTATGGGATTCTATTTTGGAGGTGAAGTTAATCCACTAAGCAAAATGAAGTTTAATCAGTACGTAAACTTTAGGCTTAATACTTCGTTGTCTTATACACAAAAAGACTGGTCACTTGCCTTTTCAATTCTTTACAACAACAAGAATTTGTACTTTAAAGATGTTGATTTACTGGGTATCAATACTGCGAATTTTAAACTTACTTACATAAAACAAATCAGATTCTCTACTCGCCGTAGTAACAAAGTAACTCGTTATTTAGGAATGTAAAATTTAAGTAGAAGGTTATCTTCTCTTCACATTTTTTATAGTATCATCTATCACTCGGTCATAGATTTTACTCTTACCCGAATGTTTCTTTTGATAAGTAGTCAAATGTTGTATTAGAGCTTCTCTCTCTTGTTTATTATTAGAAGATTTTAAAAACAATCTATATTCTGACATAACCTTATAATACGCCAATTCATAAGAAGGTATATAACCATTTTCACTATATATTGCTACTAAGTTTAGTACCTTTTCAAATTGTAATCCGTCAAAAGCTTGCTTCAAAGTAGTTAACTGATGTTGTTTTGCTTTTTGAGAGCGAATACTTAAAAATATCTCTTCAGTATCAGGATATGATTTCAATGAATCACTCAATAATTTTATCTTACTTAAATCTGCCCTTTTATCAATATGAGAGAGATAATAAGCTATTTGTTCTCTTATTCTCATCACTCTATTGAAGTCGAACTCAGCAATGTGTTCTTCATAATCTTTGGTAATTAAATCATACTCTGTTTGAATTAACAAATATAATGAATCTAAGTCCTTATAAATCTCTCTTGTCTTTTGTGCGTTTACTTCCCAAAAGTAAAATATACATAAATATAATAAAACTCGTTTCATAATCTTTATTGTTGTTTGATTAATGTCCTTGAATAATATCTGCATATTTATCCCAAGCTCTAGCTATCCTATATTTTTCTACAAATTCAATAGGCACATAAATAGCTTTCAATTTCTCATCATTATATGCCAAATAACCATCCAACATAGGAGGTTCTTTAGTCTCAAGTGTTATACTTTCTGGACAATTCTTACCAAAAATACAATTACCTATATGTAAACATTCACTGGGGAAAGTCACTGAACGCAAATGCTCACAATCGTCAAGAGCGAAATCACTAATAAAGTTAAGATGTTCTGGAAAAATAATATAAATGAGCTTATTGCAACCATAAAATACATCTCTTCCTATAAAACTCACTTTATTAAGTATTGGGTCAGCAGACATATTGATAGACTCTACCTCAGTATCAAGCCATTTCTTCAGAATAGTATCATCTTTTGTAACTACAAAATCATACCTATGAGAAGTACTATCCTCAGAAGTATGTTTAGCTATGGGTTGATATGCTCTAACTAAGGGCGGTTGTAAAATAGATGAAGAAAAGGTTGATGCATTGAAAAAATTTACTCTCTTTTTAGGATCTTCTCCGTATTCATTTTTTCCCAATACACCTTCTGAAAAAAGTAAAAAGAAAGGATTATAGAAAGGTAAAAGCACATACCAGCCGCTTTGCCCCAAGTCGTGTGAACGTTTCACTGATTGAGCTAAAATAAACCAAAACAATAATGTAAAGAATAAAAACTTTATTACTATTCCTAAAGTTACTACGGCATCTATTACACCCAAAAATATAAGAGCAAAATAACCTATAATAATAGATAGTCCAAACTCTGTACGCCTAATACGTCCTTCAAAAAGAAAGATATTCTTAAACATATATCACTAATTTTATAATTACCTTATCTTTCTTATTCCTAACTTTATAGTTATTATTGCTGAATAGCATTTAAATACTCACAAGCTTTAGGACTATTATTCCTACACCCCTTCTCAAACCAGTAAATAGCCCTTTTTTGTGATTTATCCACACCAGTACCGGCATAATAGCAAAATCCTAAAATAGTTTGAGCTTCCTTGTCTCCTTGGTTAGCTGCTTTTTCAAACCAAAAGATAGCCTTAGTATACGACTGAGGTATTCCCTGCCCCTTGAAATAATAAGAACCTAAATTGCGTTGTGCCTCAACATCACCTTGATTAGCAGCTTTCTCATACCAAAGTACCGCATCACTATCTGATTGTGCCACTCCTAAACCTTTGTAGTAACAATATCCTAAAAAACTCTGTGCCTCTGCAAAATCTTGATCAGCTGCTTTCTGAAACCACAATACAGCTTGCTCATCCGATTGTTTTACTCCTTGCCCTTTGTGATAGCACACACCTAATTTCGATTGAGCCTCAGCATACTCCTGTTCAGCTGCTTTTTGAAACCAATAAGCTGCTTTTTCATAAGACTGTACAACTCCTTTCCGATAGTAATAACAAAGTCCTAATTTCGTCTGTGATTTTACATCACCCTGTTCTGCTGCTTTTTCATACCAAGCAACAGCTTTAGGAAAAGACTGAGGTACTCCAATACCTTTTTCATAATTAGTTGCCAAACGCACTTGAGCTTCCATATCACCCTTTGTGGCCTTCTCTATCAAAGTCTTAAAATCTTCTCGTTGAGCATAACTCATACCAAAGAAAAATAGCAAGTACACAAACAAAACTTTAAAGAAAAGTTTATTCAGTTTTTTTAATACTTTTGTGTTGAATATTATATTCATATGTCAGCGAATTAAAAGTTAATAATAATGTAATGAAGTAGTCAGTTTTATATTATATTCGATGGCAAAGATAAAACATTATTTTATACAAAACAAGTTTTTTTTGATTATTTCTTACACACCTCTTTCACTATTAATTTGAAAATAGCTAATGTATATATTACAAAAACATAACATATAAAATAAAGGAATCTTTTTAGTATATTTTATCTTTATTAAATACTCATTCATTCTTCGTCTTAAGTTCGTCTTAGCTTCGCTCTTCCTTCGAATAAACCCTGATTTTCAAGTATATTACCTACCTCACAAGCTTTCTTTCCTTACTCAATCAAAAACTTTTCACTCTTAACTTTTTACATATTCTTTGTATAACAATTGTTCAAAATTCATATAAGGTTCATATAAGCTAAGCTTTTTTGCAATATACAGCTTTTTAATTCTCCTACTCTCTCCAACTCGTCCTTCCCCCTTCCAAGCAGTCCTACAACTTCAAACAACAAAAAAAGAGCAATTCTTTATCAGAATTGCTCTTTATAAGAAGGCGGCGACATACTCTCCCACAACAAGTGTAGTACCATCTGCGCTAAAAGGTTTAACTGCTCTGTTCGGAATGGTAAGAGGTGAGACCTTTGACTATAACCACCTTAAATCTTTAGGCCTTAGGTTGTGCGACTCAGAACTAATACCTGATGCCTGTGGCCTAATGCCTTGATATTTTAACATATAGGGATAAAAAACATATTTTCTCAATTGACAATTGATAATTA
>NZ_KE150491.1:431998-434597 GCF_000411575.1 Capnocytophaga sp. oral taxon 336 str. F0502
TTTATATCGCTGTGCCTATACGAGACTTTCACTCTCTATGGTGTGTCTTTCCAAACACTTCTAATCCAGCTCTACAACCTATATTAGGGTCCTACTACCCCCGTATTGCCGTAACAATACGGGTTTGGGCTGTTCCCATTTCGCTCGCCACTACTTTGGGAATCACTTTTGTTTTCTTCTCCTCCGCCTACTAAGATGTTTCAGTTCAGCGGGTTTGCTCACCTTTACGGTGTAGTACATCTTCAATGTACTGGGTTGCCCCATTCGGATATTTGCGTATCATTTCGTATGTGCCAATACACGCAACTTTTCGCAGCTTATCACGTCCTTCTTCGCCTCTGAGAGCCTAGGCATCCCCCATACGCCCTTACATAACTTTTCGCGCTTGTAGTCCTAGTCAATTGACAATTAACAATTGATAATTGACAATTATCTAGGTACCTCTCGTTCTCTTTGATTCTTTTTAATTCTTTCGTTAGATTATCAATAATCTATTATTGATCTCTTATGCTTTTTATCCCAATATGTCAATGTACGGTTCCTCACCCTAACCCTCTCACAAGGAGAGGGAACTTGTGGGTGTGTTGTGGAGAATAAGGGATTCGAACCCTTGACCCCCTGCGTGCAAGGCAGGTGCTCTAGCCAGCTGAGCTAATTCCCCCTGTCTCTAGGTAAGAGATATGTGGTAAGAGGTAAGAGGATCCTTCCTCTAGCTCACTCCTAGAAATTTCCTTCTTTTTAAGCTTTTTTTGCTTGTAGTCCCAGGCAGACTCGAACTGCCGACCTCTACATTATCAGTGTAGCGCTCTAACCAGCTGAGCTATGAGACTGCTTATTCAATTAGCAAATTCGTAAATTAGCAAATTTGCAAATTTTATTTTGTTGCCAGCAAGATTTAAAGAATCAAATATACCATAAGTCCTTTAATCGTTAATTATTAACCATTAATAATTAAATCGGTCGTCTCTAGAAAGGAGGTGTTCCAGCCGCACCTTCCGGTACGGCTACCTTGTTACGACTTAGCCCCAGTCACTAGTTTTACCCTAAACAGCTCCTTGCGGTGACCGTCTTCAGGTACTCCCAGCTTCCATGGCTTGACGGGCGGTGTGTACAAGGCCCGGGAACGTATTCACCGGATCATGGCTGATATCCGATTACTAGCGATTCCAGCTTCACGGAGTCGAGTTGCAGACTCCGATCCGAACTGTGACCGTCTTTATAGATTCGCGCCTGCTCACGCAGTGGCTGCTCTCTGTAACGGCCATTGTAGCACGTGTGTAGCCCAAGATGTAAGGGCCGTGATGATTTGACGTCATCCCCACCTTCCTCTCGGTTTGCACCGGCAGTCCCATTAGAGGGCTCGACTTAACTCGTTAGCAACTAATGGCAGGGGTTGCGCTCGTTATAGGACTTAACCTGACACCTCACGGCACGAGCTGACGACAACCATGCAGCACCTTGAAAACTGTCCGAAGAAAAAGGCATCTCTGCCCCTGTCAGTCTCCATTTAAACCTTGGTAAGGTTCCTCGCGTATCATCGAATTAAACCACATGCTCCACCGCTTGTGCGGGCCCCCGTCAATTCCTTTGAGTTTCATTCTTGCGAACGTACTCCCCAGGTGGGATACTTATCACTTTCGCTTAGCCACTCAATCCTTAAACCAAACAGCTAGTATCCATCGTTTACAGCGTGGACTACCAGGGTATCTAATCCTGTTCGCTCCCCACGCTTTCGTCCATCAGCGTCAATTAATTGTTAGTAATATGCCTTCGCTATCGGTGTTCTGTGTAATATCTAAGCATTTCACCGCTACACTACACATTCCAACTACTTCACAACCATTCAAGACCAACAGTTTCAAAGGCAGTTGCTCAGTTGAGCTGAGCGCTTTCACCCCTGACTTACCAGCCCGCCTACAGACCCTTTAAACCCAATGATTCCGGATAACGCTCGCATCCTCCGTATTACCGCGGCTGCTGGCACGGAGTTAGCCGATGCTTATTCGTAAGGTACCGTCATCAAACTACGCGTAGCCCTTATTCTTCCCTTACAAAAGCAGTTTACAATCCATAAGACCTTCATCCTGCACGCGGCATGGCTGGATCAGTCTTCCGACCATTGTCCAATATTCCTCACTGCTGCCTCCCGTAGGAGTCTGGTCCGTATCTCAGTACCAGTGTGGGGGACATCCCTCTCAGAACCCCTATCTATCATCGCCTTGGGGAGCCGTTACCTCTCCAACTAGCTAATAGAACGCATACTCATCTTTCACCACCGTAGCTTTAATATAAAAACGATGCCGTCCCTATATACTATGGGGTATTAATCCAAATTTCTTCGGGCTATCCCCCAGTGAAAGGCAGATTGTATACGCGTTACGCACCCGTACGCCGGTCTCAGTTACCCGAAAGTAACTTCCCCCTCGACTTGCATGTGTTAGGCCTGCCGCTAGCGTTCATCCTGAGCCAGGATCAAACTCTTCATCGTTAAATTCTTTTATATCTTCTAACCGATCTTCAAGTTATTGACTTCAGGTTTCACTCAATCCTTTAAATCTTCTTTGTGCTGTACAACATTATGTCAAGGTACGTGTTGTTT
>NZ_KE150492.1:0-2500 GCF_000411575.1 Capnocytophaga sp. oral taxon 336 str. F0502
TTTATAAGAAGGCGGCGACATACTCTCCCACAACAAGTGTAGTACCATCTGCGCTAAAAGGTTTAACTGCTCTGTTCGGAATGGTAAGAGGTGAGACCTTTGACTATAACCACCTTAAATCTTTAGGCCTTAGGTTGTGCGACTCAGAACTAATACCTGATGCCTGTGGCCTAATGCCTTGATATTTTAACATATAGGGATAAAAAACATATTTTCTCAATTGACAATTGATAATTAACAATTGTTGTGATGCTAACGCTCTTTAAAAGAATCTCTACGCGCGAAAAGTCTACGGGTGATTAGTATTACTCGGCTATGATGTTACCACCGTTACACCTGTAACCTATCAACGTGGTCATCTCCCACGACCCTTAAAAGAAATCTCATCTTGTGGCGGGTTTCGTACTTATATGCCTTCAGCACTTATCCCATCCGCACTTAGCTACTCTGCTATGCCCTTGGCAAGACAACAGATACACCAGCGGTGCGTCCAACTCGGTCCTCTCGTACTAGAGTCAGATCCACGCAAATTTCTAACGCCCACAGTAGATAGAGACCGAACTGTCTCACGACGTTCTGAACCCAGCTCGCGTGCCACTTTAATGGGCGAACAGCCCAACCCTTGGGACCTTCTCCAGCCCCAGGATGTGACGAGCCGACATCGAGGTGCCAAACCCCCCCGTCGATGTGAGCTCTTGGGGGAGATCAGCCTGTTATCCCCGGCGTACCTTTTATCCTTTGAGCGATGGCCCTTCCATACGGAACCACCGGATCACTATGCTCTACTTTCGTACCTGATCGACTTGTGGGTCTCTCAGTCAAGCCCCCTTATGCCATTGCACTCTACGCACGGTTACCAAGCGTGCTGAGGGAACCTTTAGAAGCCTCCGTTACTCTTTTGGAGGCGACCACCCCAGTCAAACTACCCTCCACGAATTGTCCCCTGCATCGCAGGGTTAGACCTCAGATAAGCAAAGGGTGGTATTTCAACAACGACTCCACAACTACCAGAATAGCCACTTCATAGTCTCCCACCTATCCTACGCATCACTTATCCAAGACCAATACGAAGATATAGTAAAGGTGCACAGGGTCTTTTCGTCCCACTGCGGGTAATCGGCATCTTCACCGATACTACAATTTCACCGAGCTCATGGCCGAGACAGTGTCCAAATCGTTACACCATTCGTGCAGGTCGGAACTTACCCGACAAGGAATTTCGCTACCTTAGGACCGTTATAGTTACGGCCGCCGTTTACTGGGGCTTCAATTCAAACCTTCGTGTTACCACTAAGCTCTCCTCTTAACCTTCCAGCACCGGGCAGGTGTCAGACCCTATACCTCATCTTTCGATTTTGCAGAGTCCTGTGTTTTTGATAAACAGTCGCTTGGACCTCTTCACTGCGGCCTATCTTACGATAGGCGACCTTTCTCCCGAAGTTACAGGTCTATTTTGCCTAGTTCCTTAGCCATGAATCTCTCGAGCGCCTTAGAATTCTCTTCCCAATCACCTGTGTCGGTTTACGGTACGGGCATTAATCTTCGCTTTTCTTGGAAACGTTATCACCACTCTATCACCTCGACCGAAGCCTCAGTGTACTATCAAAGCCATAACAGCTCCTTTAACGTACTATTCCGTCAGTACGCGGTAGTTATCTCGTTCCGTCACTTTTATTAGATTAATGGTACAGGAATATTAACCTGTTGTACATCCACTTTCCCTACTCGGGTGCGCGTTAGTCCCCGACTAACCCTCAGCTGATTAGCATAGCTGAGGAAACCTTGATCTTTCGGCGGGCAGGTTTCTCGCCTGCCTTATCGTTACTTATGCCTACATTTTCTTTTCTATCAGCTCCACTATGTCTCACAACTTTAGCTTCTACGCCTATAGAATGCTCCCCTACCGGTATATCTTTCAATAACCCCATAGCTTCGGTAATATGCTTATGCCCGTTTATTATCCATGCCCAACCGCTCGACTAGTGAGCTGTTACGCACTCTTTAAATGTATGGCTGCTTCCAAGCCAACATCCTAGCTGTCAGTGCAGTCAGACCGCGTTTGGTCAACTTAGCATATATTTGGGGACCTTAGCTGATGGTCCGGGTTCTTTCCCTTTAGGATATGGACCTTAGCACCCATACCCTCACTGCTGATGAGCATTTAATAGCATTCGGAGTTTGTCAGGAATTGGTAGGCGATGAAACCCCCGCATCCAATCAGTAGCTCTACCTCTATTAAACTCACATCAACGCTGCACCTAAATGCATTTCGGGGAGTACGAGCTATTTCCCAGTTTGATTGGCCTTTCACCCCTACCCTCAGGTCATCCGAAGTCTTTTCAACGACAACCAGTTCGGTCCTCCACGCTGTGTTACCAGCGCTTCAACCTGCCCAAGGGTAGATCACCAGGTTTCGCGTCTACTACTACCAACTTAACGCCCTATTCAGACTCTCTTTCGATGCGGATTCGTATCTGAAATACTTATCCTCGCTGGTAAC
>NZ_KE150492.1:5000-40033 GCF_000411575.1 Capnocytophaga sp. oral taxon 336 str. F0502
CATCTTTCACCACCGTAGCTTTAATATAAAAACGATGCCGTCCCTATATACTATGGGGTATTAATCCAAATTTCTTCGGGCTATCCCCCAGTGAAAGGCAGATTGTATACGCGTTACGCACCCGTACGCCGGTCTCAGTTACCCGAAAGTAACTTCCCCCTCGACTTGCATGTGTTAGGCCTGCCGCTAGCGTTCATCCTGAGCCAGGATCAAACTCTTCATCGTTAAATTCTTTTATATCTTCTAACCGATCTTCAAGTTATTGACTTCAGGTTTCACTCAATCCTTTAAATCTTCTTTGTGCTGTACAACATTATGTCAAGGTACGTGTTGTTTTTTTCTTTTAGGCGTATGCTATACCCCCTACAAATGTGCCTTATCGTCTCATTTGCGGGTGCAAAAGTACGACGTTTTTTCAAACTAGCAAATTTTTTGAGAGTTTTTTTTAAGAAAATTTTTAACACTTCGGTAAGTGGTTGATTATTAATGCTAATGTTATAATCTTTTTTGGGCTTCTTAGTGTTTTCTAACACGCTTTTCTTCTCTTACAACTAACTACCAACAGTTAAACATACACTCGCATTTTTATCTCTAACCTCTATAAGTAGTTTCCAAACTATCCTATCATAATAATTTTAGTACTCAAGTGTGATATAATACATAATCTGCTAATTTACCAAAAGACATATTTTTTTTGTATATTAGAAAAATATTGTATTTTTGTTCTCATAAGAACTTATTAAAATGAAGACACCTTACTTACTAATAGCCTTCCGTTTTTTATTAGCCCCTACCATACTGATCTTTTCTTATTACACTGAAGAATCAATAGCAAGGTTATGGATTATTGTTTTCATCATCCTCGGCTTGCTCTCCGATGTTTTCGATGGCATTATCGCAAGGCAAATGGGTATTAGTACAGTAAAAATGCGACGAATGGATAGCCAAACAGATTTAGTATTCTGGCTCTCTATAGGAATAGCGTGTTATCATCTCAACCCTGAGCTCATCAAGACGTATCGGTATGAAGTAATCGCTATTTTTATAATGGAAGGGTTATGTTATACTATTAGTTTTCTGAAGTTTGGCAAAGAAACCTGTACTCACGCTTTTCTCTCCAAGTTGTGGGGCTTGTGCTTACTTACAGCATTTATCTCCCTCATAGGCTTTGGTCACGGAGGATTCCCCTTGCAATTAGCTATTTATTGGGGGCTCTTCTCACAATTAGATGTAATTCTCATCTTGCTTTTATTGCCCAAATGGCAAAACGATATCCCTAGTTCCTATCACGCCTACTTAATAAGAAGAGGCAAAAACTTTAAGAAGAGTAAATGGCTTAATAGCTAAATACTCTTCTTTAATAAAAAATAAGGTTACCCTACTGATACTAATTCTACATCAAAAATAAGAGGTGCATTAGGTGGTATTACGCCTCCCGCACCACGACTGCCATAGGCGAGTTCTGATGGGATTACCAATCGGGCTTTATCTCCTTCGTGAAGAAGTAATATTCCTTCATCCCAACCTGCAATCACTTGTCCAACACCTACAGTAAACTGTAGTGGTTCTTTCCTGCGATAAGAACTATCAAACACGGTCTTGTCAAGTAACATACCTGTATAGTGCACGGCTACTTTTTGCCCTGCTTCTGCTTTTTTACCATTACCCTTGTGGGAAATTTGGTAATATAAACCACTATTTGTTTTCTCAAAGCCCACTACTTCTTTGGTAAAGGCTTCTTCAGCTTTGCGTTTCTCTTCAGCCAAACGAGCTGCTTTGGCTTCATTAAAATCATTAAAAGCTTTTAAGGCGTCCCATTTTTCTGCCTCCTCTCCTACTCTCACTATTTCTACTTTTT
The DNA here is from genome assembly GCF_000411575.1 of Capnocytophaga sp. oral taxon 336 str. F0502. Lineage (NCBI taxonomy): Bacteria > Pseudomonadati > Bacteroidota > Flavobacteriia > Flavobacteriales > Flavobacteriaceae > Capnocytophaga > Capnocytophaga sp. oral taxon 336. The sequence goes on from NZ_KE150492.1 coordinate 6,859, forward strand.
CAATCTTATCACCTTGTGCAATCGCATCTACTACTTCTTGTCCTTCCACGACTTCACCAAACACCGTGTGCTTGTTGTCTAGCCAAGGGGTGGCTACGTGTGTAATGAAAAACTGACTCCCATTCGTGCCTGGTCCTGCATTCGCCATCGAAATGACTCCTGGTTTATTGTGTTTGAGCTCTGGGTGAAATTCATCGTCAAAACGATAACCTGGGTCTCCTGTGCCGGTTCCTAACGGACAGCCTCCTTGTATCATAAAGTTAGGAATCACTCGGTGAAAAGTAAGCCCATCGTAATAAGGCGTACCAAGTGGTTTTTGTGAGTTCTTCATTTTCCCTTCTGCAAGAGCTACAAAATTCCCTACCGTAGCAGGCGTTTTTTCATAAGTAAGACGAAGTAAAATAACTCCTTTCGTGGTAGTTATCTTTGCATAAATACCATTATTTTGCATTTTTTTATCTTTTAATGTATTAGGGTGCAAAATTACACCAAAATTCCTAAATCACCAAATCACCACACTTTGCTCATTTTCTCATTTGCTAATTTGCTAATTCCTGCAATTTCTTTAGCTCATCTCTGTACTGTGCTGCTTTTACAAAATCTAGCTCTTTGGCAGCTACCTCCATCAGTTTGCGGGTTTCTTTGATTTTCTTTTCCAATTCCTTAGCCGATAAATATACCGATTGCGCTTCGGCCGCTGTGCGCTCTTTAAACGACGGATCGTAGCGAAATTCGGTTATAGGGCTCTTGCTGAGGCTATTCTCTATCTTCTTGTGCAAAGGCTGAGGCGTGATGTTGTGTGCCTTGTTGTAGTTCATTTGCTTTTCACGGCGGTAATTGGTGTCGTCAATGGTACGTTGCATACTCTCAGTAATCTTGTCGGCGTACATTATTGCTTTTCCATTCACATTGCGGGCAGCCCTTCCTACGGTTTGAGTGAGCGAACGAGTGGAACGCAAAAAGCCTTCCTTATCAGCATCGAGGATAGCTACGAGCGACACTTCGGGCAGGTCTAAGCCCTCACGCAGGAGGTTTACCCCTATAAGCACATCAAAGAGTCCTTTGCGCAGGTCTTGCATAATCTCCACGCGTTCCAATGTATCCACATCACTGTGAATGTAACGACACCTAATACCAATGCGAGTGAGGTATTTGGTAAGTTCCTCTGCCATTCGCTTGGTGAGGGTGGTTACCAATATGCGCTCGTCTTTCTCGGTACGCAGTTGTATTTCCTCCACAAGGTCATCTATTTGATTGGCACTCGGACGCACTTCTATTTCGGGGTCGAGCAATCCTGTGGGGCGTATCACCTGCTCTACGTACACGCCTTGTGTTTGTTGGAGCTCATAATCGGCTGGGGTAGCACTCACGTAAATCACTTGGTTTTGAAGCGCTTCAAACTCCTCGAATTTCAACGGACGGTTGTCCATTGCAGCGGGTAACCGGAAGCCATATTCCACGAGATTCTCCTTCCTACTGCGGTCACCACCGTACATCGCGTGCACTTGCGAGACGGTTACGTGACTCTCGTCGATAACCATCAAGAAATCATCGGGGAAGTAATCTATGAGGCAAAACGGACGTGTGCCGGGTTCTCTACCGTCTAAATAGCGAGAGTAGTTCTCAATACCCGAACAGTACCCTAATTCCCGTATCATCTCAAGGTCGAACTCAGTGCGTTCTTTCAGCCGTTTGGCTTCTAAGGGTTTGCCTAAAGCCTCAAAGAACTCTACTTGCTTCACCAAATCTTGTTGAATATTCCATATCGCTTTTTGGAGAATATCGGGAGAAGTAACAAACATATTAGCGGGGTAGATATTGAGGCTCTGGTAGTGGTCTAACACGTGATTAGTAGTGGGGTCGAACTGTTCTATCTCTTCAATTTCATCACCAAAGAAGTGAATGCGGAAAGCGTTGTCGTCATACCCAGGAAAGACATCAAGCACATCGCCCTTGATGCGGAAATTGCCGTGCCTAAATTCGGCGGTCGTGCGGGCATAGAGACTTTGTACCAATCGATGCATCAGCTTGGTACGAGGGAGTACGTCACCCTGTTTGAGGGTGATTACATTCTTTTGGAATTCAACAGGATTACCGATACCATACAAACACGACACCGATGCCACAACTAATACATCGCGTCTGCCCGACAGCAAAGCAGAGGTCGTACTAAGGCGCAGTTTTTCAATTTCATCGTTAATAGAGAGGTCTTTTTCGATATAAGTACCTGTGGAAGGTATATAGGCTTCCGGCTGATAGTAGTCGTAGTAAGAGACGAAGTATTCCACCGCGTTATTGGGGAAGAAAGCCTTAAATTCAGAATACAACTGAGCAGCCAGCGTCTTATTATGTGCCAACACAAGAGTAGGACGCTGAATGCGTTCCACCACATTAGCGATAGTAAAAGTCTTTCCGGAGCCCGTAACGCCTAATAGCACTTGGTACTTATCGTTGCGCTCTATACCTTTTACCAATTGGTCGATAGCCTGAGGTTGGTCGCCCGTAGGGGCAAAGTCAGAAACTATATTGAATTTCATTTGATTTAACCATAAATAAGAGTGCAAAGATAGTGAAGAAAACTGAAAAGTAAAAATTATTTCACGTACATAGCTCAGAGACTCTAAATACTAAAATCTAAATTCAAAATTTTATAGTCTTTTCTCGTCCATCTATTCACCTCTTCTTTGCTTTCCTTTCGATTTATTACCCTCAAAACTGCTTCTCTCTCTTAACTCTTAACCCCTCACTATTAACTCTTTACACACCCTTTCTATACCAATCGTCCAAGATTCGTATAAGCTTCCTATAAGCTCTCTATAAGCTAACACCACCCCCCTTACAGCCTTTTTTTACCAAAAATCCTCCCTCCCCTCTTCCGAACTTCTCCGTTTCCTTCCGAATCTTCCTAACAGCCCCAACACATCGCTTTTTCATCTCAAACTTTGCCAAAGTTAATAGCCCGTCGTGCTACGACTGCCTGTGCGGCTCGCACCTTTGGCAAAGTTAATTATCAGTATTTCTAGCATTATTGGCTTTTACCTCATTTTCTAATTCCCTCATTTTCTAATTCCCTCATTTTCTAATTTGCTAATTTCAGTACCCATATCGCTCGCCCCATAGTTTTTTAAGATAGTCGCGCAGGGCATTCTCACGTGGATTATCAGAAGGTTCATAGAAGGTTTCACCTTGCAATTCATCAGGGAGATAGTCCTGAAAGGCAAAATTGCTCTCATAATCGTGAGCATATTGGTAGTCTTTGCCATAGCCGAGCTCTTTCATCAGTTTGGTAGGGGCATTGCGCAAATGGATAGGTACACTCAGGTCGCCTGTTTGCTTTACAACTTGTTGAGCTTTGTTAATTGCCTTATAAGAAGCGTTGCTCTTAGGCGAAGAAGCGAGATATATAGCACACTGACTGAGGATAATACGCGCCTCAGGGTAACCAATAGTCGTAACGGCTTGAAAGGTGTTATTAGCTAAAATCATTGCAGTAGGGTTAGCATTGCCTATATCTTCGGAAGCGAGAATAAGCATACGGCGTGCGATAAACTTCACATCTTCACCGCCTTCAATCATTCGTGCCAACCAATAGACCGCGCCATTGGGGTCACTGCCTCGTATCGATTTGATAAAAGCCGAAATGATATCGTAATGCTGTTCACCTGTTTTGTCGTAGAGTACGGTATTTTTCTGCACCAATCTGAGAACGCTGTCGTTCGTAATCACTACTGGTTCACCTTCAGGAGTCGCATTGACGATAAGCTCAAAAGTGTTCAACAATTTGCGTCCGTCGCCACCTGAGAGTCGCAAAAGAGCTTCTGTTTCTTGCAGTTGAATATCTTTGGTTTTAAGAATAACATCTTGGGTAATGGCATTATGAAGCAGTTGTTCTAAATCTTTGCGCTCAAAGGCGTTCAGTATATACACTTGGCAACGAGAAAGCAAGGCGGGAATCACCTCAAAACTAGGGTTCTCAGTAGTCGCTCCAATGAGGGTAATCCACCCTTTTTCAACAGCCTGCAAAAGGGAATCTTGTTGGGTTTTGTTAAATCGATGAATTTCGTCTATGAAAACGATGGGGTTTTGGGTAGTGAAGAGTCCGCCACTTTGTTTGCTTTGGTCAATTACTTCACGCACTTCCTTAATCCCCGAACTAATGGCACTCAAGGTATAGAATGCGCGGTTGCTTTGATGCGCAATAATGTTTGCCAGCGTAGTTTTACCCGTACCTGGGGGACCCCAAAAGATAAGCGATGGCAAAAGACCGCGTTCTATCTGTTGGCGCAAAGCCCCTTGAGCTCCAACTAAGTGCTCTTGTCCCACATATTGCGCTAAGGAAGTGGGGCGCATACGTTCTGCTAAAGGAGAAGACATTGATGTAATAATTAATGTTTAATGATTAATGAAATCAACTTTGCCAAAGTGTAGTAATGTATAAAAGTCTATCGTACTACGACCTATTTTGTGATATTGGTACTAGAAGCAGAGCCGATGCCTACCACCTCGTCGTAGAGAGCACCAGGAGCGCGGTAGTACACTAACACGAGGTAAGTGTTTTCAGTTTGTTGAAAATTACCACTTATTTCGTTGAAATCAACTATGTTGCCTGCTTTGGTAGCAAACTTATAGTTGTAAAACCCTTGTTTGAGAAGTACTTTCCCTTTGAAAAGACCGTCTTTTTCGTCATAAGTGAGTTTGTATTCATCACGGAGTTCGTAGTTGCTAAACTTGCCGTATACATACACTTCTTTACCCCAAAAAGTAGATTTGCCTTCTAAGGCAAAATGCACTTGGGTGTAATCGGCTTCGTTGCTGGGGTTCATTCCGTTGATAGTGGTTACCAAGAAATCACCATTGATATCGGGATAATAAGTATAGACATTGCTCGCACGGCTTACATTGGTAAACAAGTAGCTATTTACCCATTTGCTTCTATCCAAACGATAGACTCCCGATGCAGGCACGTGTATATCCTTGCTATCGAAATAGAAGTATTCATTACCTCCCCAGAAAGCCGTTTCGCGGTCGTAGCGATACACGAGGTCGTTACCCATCACATACTGAGGTTTTACGCCCGTGATAGCCGTATCCCAACGGTAGTTTTGCAGTATGGCTACTTTCACCGCTACATTAGGATTATCAAGTCTAAAATCTTTCTGCTTAATAGTGAACTGTACCACTTGTTGGGTATCGAAGTACTGCAAATAGCGAGCGCGTTTCACTTCGGTGAGTACATTCACTTGGGGTGTATAGAGCACAAATCGGCGTGAAAAGAGCTCTGTGCCATAACTATCGGTGATAGAGAGCATATAGTTACCGCTGAGAGTAATTTTAGTGAGTTCATTAGGGAAAGTAAGGCGGTAATGCGAATAGCCTTGCAGGGTACCATAGGAGTTACTCTCGGGCTGTACCGGTTGGTTATCAATGCCTTTAAGGTATTCGCTTTTCAGCAGAGAAGAGACTGACCAATCGGCGTTGCAATGGGTGATTTTATAGTAATAAGTCTCCTCATTACCCCCGAGGTCGTCGAATTGCAAACTAAACGACTCATTACGGCGCACGATAGGAAATTGGTTTTTATCGTTGCCGTTAGCTTTGAAGATAATCGTTTTGATATAATCAGGTGGTGTTTTCTCCACCAGCGGTTGAGCTTGCATTGCCAAGGGAAGTAGGAGTAAAAAAAGAAGTTTTTTCATAATTAAATATTTATATTTGTCTTAGGTGTACTATTTTTTATTTAGTAAAATAAATATTCTCCACAAGAGTACAACTCACTTACTTCACTCCGTGCATCAGTTTCTTCACAAACGGATTGATGAGAATAATGAGTACCCCTGCTACGGCAGGCACAATGGTAAATATCAAAAAGAAAGTACTCAAACTGTACTCACGGGTGATATTCTCTATCTGTCCGCCCACTACAGCTGCTAATTTATGACCAATAGCTACAGCGAGGTACCATACCCCAAACATAAATGCTATCATTCGTGCAGGTACAAGCTTCGAGACGTACGAAAGCCCCACAGGCGATAAGCACAACTCACCCATAGTGTTAAACATATAAGCAAATACAAGCCATAACATACTCACCTTTACTCCGTGAGTTACCCCGTGAGAACCTAAGGCGAGTAAACCAAATCCTACTGAGAGCATCAGTAGTCCGATGCCGTATTTCTTCGCAGCAGGTGGATTATACTTGCTATCCCACCAACGTGAGAACAAGCTCGCTAAGGCAATGATGAAGAAAGAATTCAGGATAGAAAACCACGATACAGTCGTCTCTACCCAGTTATCCCGCTCTTCTTTCACTTGCGCAACTATCAACCCGTTGTCAGTATTGAGCTCTGCTCCCCGCTGTTTTGCCCACTGTTCCTTTTCGGCATCTACATAGCCAAACGAAGTGTTTTTGTTGTTCTTGCTCAGCAATTTTATTTCTTGTCCTACTTTTAGGTGATAATCAGCTACTCCTATGATAGTAGTACGTTCTACGATTTTCAAATCAGGGCGAGCGACTCTGTTTTCTTCAGTAATAGGGATATAAGTAGTTCTGCCTTGTGTATCGGTTTGTTCATAGGCTTGATAACTCACACTGTAAGCTGTGGTTTTAAAGTCGCGTTGTAGCATCCACGAAGCAATGCCCCATACAAGACTAAAACAGACCAATAACACTACTACGGCAGGAAATATCTTTTTGTAGGTTTTCTTTATCAAAAGGAAAAGTACGTAGGTAATCAGTAATAGTGGAATCACGGTGAGTAGCGCATTGAAAATATTGTAAAGTACTGCCCAATTACCGTGTAGCTCACGCTCTATATTATCCCGTGCAAAAATCACTAAAGACGAAGCCCCTTGTTCAAACGACAACCAAAAGAACACCACAAAAAAGGCAAAGATGACCACGGTAAGCATACGGTCGCGCACTATCGTGGTATAACGCATTATGCGACTACCTATCAGGTAAAAGAAAGCTATTAAGCCTACAATCACCATCACATATTGCCCTTTAAGCCCTAAGGTAGCAGCCCACCCAAAGAGGTCGATATTCCATATTTTCGAGAGAGGGTCGTTTAGTGCATAGCCAATACCTATGATTGCCGAAAGCGCTACCAATATCTTATCTAGGGTAGTAAACGGATTGAGTTTTTCCTCTTCTTGTTTTGCATCATTTATAGTCTCTGTTTTTTCTTGCTTGCGTGGCTCACATCCTATTGAACCAAATAAAGGTTTGGCAAACCAAAACTGTATAGTCCCCAAGAGCATAAACACTCCTGCTAAACCGAAACCCCAACTCCACCCGATGCGTTCTGCTAAGTAACCGCAGAGCATCATTCCAAAGAAAGCTCCAGAATTTACTCCCATATAGAAGATGGTATAAGCAGCATCTTTCTTCTCGGGTAGGTCTTTGTACATTTCCGATACAAATGACACCATATTAGGTTTGAAAAAGCCCGTTCCTATCACCAAGAGTGCAAGCCCCAAATAGAGCGAAACTTCAGTTTCAAAAGCCATCGACACGTGTCCTAAGGTGATAATCACTGCCCCTATGATTACTGCCCAACGGTAGCCGGTAATCTTATCGGCTATTATACCTCCAAGTATAGGAGTAAGGTAAAGAAGCATAACATACGTACCAAAGAGTGCACCCGCGTTTTCAGTACTCCACGCCCATCCTGGGTTATACCCTATAAGCGTCATTGTAAGAAAGTTGATGAGCAGTACACGCATTCCATAAAACGAAAAACGCTCCCACATTTCTGTAAAGAAAAGCACGAACAGCCCCGCTGGATGTCCTAATACTTGTGTATCGAAAATTGTCTTTTTAGTCATATAGATTTTATTCGTTATTTTTCTTGCTTTTCAACTCTCAACTCTTAACTAAAAATGTCCCACTTAATTCCCAATCGAATAATAAAATCTCTATACGGCTGACGTGGTGCAGAATAATAGTTGTAAGGATTTCCTATTTTTAGCCAGTTGCTCACGGGCACTTGCCATTGTTCTAAAGAGAAGAAAATGCGCATCGTACGCACTTTGGCATTGAGAAAAAAGTCAAACATCGGAAAGTTACCCGTCTTCTCTGCCGTCTGTACAGCAAATTCTCCTAAAAGCGGATTGTACTGATTGGAGTAATATTTGGTGAAGTAATTAAACCCTATCCCCGTTTGTAAGTACATTGCCTTGTTGAACAAGTGTGATGCAAAGTAAAAACTATTGCGAGTCACGAAAGTAGGTACATTCAAAATATTGCTATCTTGTACCACTTGCTGGTAGAGCATAGTGTTATCTAAGCCCCATTTACCAAATTTAAACTCTTTTTGTACTTTCAGTTGCAAATATTGTATATTGCTACTGTACTGCTCAGGACGCACTTTCCCTAAGGTTTCTTCTTGAAAATAAGTGTAGTTGTTGAGGTTGGTAAGACTTAGTGAAGCATTCCCCCATTGGGTTTTCAAATCGCCATAGAGGGTCTGGGTATTCTGTTTGTTAAACGAAGTATAGTTATCCCAATTAAACTGCTTGTAATCGCTTTGATACAGCAAATAATTAAAATTAGGCATAGCCGAATGCAGTTCAGCTCCTGCGGTGATGCTGTTCTTATCGTCAAAAGCATAGGCAAGTTTTCCACTCAGTCTAGTACCTGTCATCTTGCCTACAAATGTCTGTTCGCCCTCTGCCTCTATGCTGAATCCACCCACTTTCTTATGCCATTGCACACCTAAACTCAGGTCGGTATCCTTGATTTGTCGGCGTTGCAACACTCCCGATACGTAGTAAGCGTTCTGAAAGTAGTAATTGTAGAAATAAGCATTTCCAAAGAGGAAGGTTCTACCCAGATAGGGCAATTCGAGCTCTACTCCCAAGCGGTTGATCATCTTCTTCAAGCGCGCCTTATCGTGCAGGTTTTGGGGTACATAGGCATCTCCAAAATAACTGTTGCTTTGGGTTTCGTCATAAGTATAATGTTCGGTTTCGTAGCTAAACAAATGGCGGAAGCGTATCTGCTTGTACGAAGCCAGCGAATCGCGGTTGCGCAAGAAAGCGTAGTCGTGTTGCAAAAAATAACGCTTGCTCTCCCGGATATTCTCGGCATTGAGTAATTGCACGTCTATTGTCGCACGGTTTTTAAACTGTTTTTCACCTCCCTCAAACTGCTCAGGCGTTACTATACCTCCATTCTCCTGACTGGTGATATCGTGAGAGGCAAAATGCGCAAAGGCAGTGTATTTCTTGTTAGGCGATACGTAGGAAAAGCCCGCTCTAAAATTGCCATTGCTCACTAATATACGTTGGTATTTACCCAAGGAACGCAAACCTTTGTAAGCGATAAAGATATTGAGGTTGGGCTGTAGATTGATTGAAAAAAGGGTATTCAAAAACTGACCTTGTTCCATACCGCTTTTGTAAGTAAACTCAGTAAGTGGCGTAGGCAAATGGTAATAAGTTACCTCTTCGGGAGTAAGGTATAGTTGCTTTTTAGCTTGTGCCCCCATCGAAGGCAGGTAATCCTGACGGCGGAAGTCGTAAGAGAGTGCATTATACGGTTGCCCCATATTCGAGAAAGGCATCTTGCCAAACATATCCTTTCCCCACTCGTTGTTCAAGTAATACTTTTGCATCGTAAGCGAAGTATCTACCGAGGTGGTATCGCGGGTATAAGTAATAATTTTGTAGTCGCGTGCAGTGAAAGTAATGCTGTCTTTCTTCTTTTTAGGACGCAACGACTTAAAGGTTACCCCTCCCTCCTGATTGTTATTCGCACTATCGTCTTCTTGTGCCCAACTCAGCAAGGGAAATAGCAATCCTATAAGGAAATATATAGTTTTTTTCAGTGTCATTCGTTTCTATTTGGGGGCAAAGATAGGAATAATTTATCAATTAGCCAATTTGTTAATTTTAGATACAGGTCAAACATACCAAATTTTCTTTTTTTAAGTCAATAGCAAGCTAGCACAGCTGGGTATGTGAGTACTTAACAGTGCCGAAATTAGAACAATTTAGTCTCTATAATTAAAAAATCAGGTAGCAAGTTACCTGATTTTTTAATTAAAACTATTTCACAAGGCAAAGCCTTAATTTTCATTCATTTTTTTAATTGATTTTATTTAATTTCTATAACGTAAGCTGTACTTCTTTTCTCATTGAATTTCGTCCGTTTGTCCTTTTTTAATCAGTCCTTAGCCGTCAGATAATTCATACCTAATCCGATATTCTCCTAGATACTCCAAAATTCACCAATCTTCTCCATTATAACAATATTTCTCGCTCTTTGCTTTGTCTTATCTTTACTCAAACATCATTGTTTGCCGGAGTGACTCACATCTCTCTTACCTCTTACCTAAAAGAACACTCCATTGGTAAACCCATACCACCGCAATACCGTTTCGCCCCACAAGAGTATCATCAACCAACTGATAAACATCATCGTGATACCAAACTTGAAGGTATCGCTCCAGCTGTATTGATTGGTAGTGTACAGCAGGGCAGCAGGTTTACTGTTAAAGGGCAGTACATACACGTGTCCCACAAGCATTGCTACGGGAAAAGCCAGACTCATAATCGGATACCCGTTTTTCTGAGCTACCCCTATGGCAATAGGAATGAATATGAGGGTAAGCATTGTTTTAGATTGGAATATAAGCGAGAAAAGCAAAATCCCTCCTGTAAGTATCATATACAATACCCAAAACGGAGTGGCTTGAGTAATCCCTAAACTACCAAAAAGTGCATCGATGAGCGTGCCAGGTAAACCCGTCGCGTCAAGTCCTGCCCCTAAGGTATAAGCACCTGCCGAGAACAATAGCAAGTGCCAAGGAATATCTACATCGTTCCATTTCACTACGCCTATGCCCGGAAGCAAGGCTACTACGGCACCCATAAAAGCTACTGCTGTTTGGTTGATACCGTGTTGCTTATCGGTAGCCCACAAGATGAGTACACAAACAAAAATAGCAATCGCTTTATACTCCTCAAACTTCATTTTGCCGAGCTTGTTAAGCTCTTCCCTAAGCCTTTCCATACCTCCTTCAATCTGTGGTACGCGCTCTTCTTTTTTCAGTGGAAAATATATTTTCGAGCCTACGAACCACGCGATGAGAATAAGCAACACGCTCATCGGAAAGGCTGCTTTAAACCAATCCTGATAACTAAAAGAGCCTATACCCATAGCTCCTGCTATAAGAGAGCCCGCTAAAAGGGCTGCCCCTGAGCCTGTCAAGAAGGCATTAGCTCCTAAATTGATTTGAAAGAGGTTCTGCAATATCAAATTCCTACCGAAGTTATTGCGGTGTTCTCCTCCCGTAGCTCCGTAGATAGCGGCTATTACCATAAAGATAGGCAACAGTATAGCAGCTTTGGCAGTAGTTGCCGAAATAAATGCCGATAGTACTAAGTTAATAATGATAAAACTCAGTATAATACCTCCCGAATTTCTGCCAAACTTCAACACAAACCACAAAGCAAATCGCTTCGCCACCTGCGTTTTCACTAACATACTCGCCAAGATAAACGAAAGAATATTGAGCCACATTACAGGGTGTCCTAATTGAGCATATGCCGTCTTGTCGGTCGTGACTCCACAAAGTACAATGCCCAGTATTACCAGTAATGAAGTAAGGTAATTGGGGATTGCTTCGGTAATCCATAAAATAATAGCTGCTACAAAAATAGCCAGCATCGCGTAGTTGATGTGTATAAACTCGTTGTGTGTTGCCTGTTGTAGGGTTACTTTTTGCTCGTCCGAGAGTTTTTTTTCTCCCTTCATTGTAGCTGTTAGTTGTTTGGTTTTAGCCTTTTCTATTTGGGCATACCGAGCCATCGCCGATTCAGTAAGCGGTGTCGTCTTCTCATTGGTATCAATCCGGTTGATAAACGAAATATTGGCTACCCAGTAAATAAGCACAAAGGCGAGGATAGCAAGCGGTCCTCCAATGCGTTGGAGGAACCGCTCTACCCCTGTTTTTTGTACCTTTGGCAACTTTTCGATATGATAGTTATTCATATCCAAAGGGTCAAAGGGTGGCGTGTGGTCGGTATTGTTTGTCATTTCCAGTTTTTATAAGGGTTCTTCATTAACATTGAATTGTAATAACGCTTGTCGCCTGTTACTTCTTCTCCCAACCACTCAGGACGGGCAAAAGTAGCTTTCTCGTCAGGTAATTCAATCTCTGCCATTACAAGTCCTTCATTGTCTCCATAGAACTCGTCAATCTCAAAACAATAGTCGCCGTTCTTTACCAAATAACGTGTCTTGTCTATAATACCTGGTTCGCATAGCTTCAATAGCTCTTGCACTTCAGCTACGGGTATTTCCTTTTCCCATTCAAACCGGCTTGCGCCACTTTCATTACCGATGCCTTTTATGGTAATGAAACCTTTGTCCCCTTTTATGCGCACTCTCACCGTGCGTTCGGGAACGGAGCTCAAATAACCTTGGGTGATACGAGTTGCCTTAAACGATGCTGCTTTATAGGCATCGCTCTTCACCATAAATTTTCTTTCTATTTCTTGTGCCATAACTTAATTTGCTAAGGGTTTATGTATCATTCCAATCACGCGTTTAATCGCTTGCAAGTAGTTGATGTTCTCTACTCCTTCCAACCCGCAATCGGCAATGGTTTTCTTAATATCTTCTATCTCGGTAGACTCTGAGTTAATGGTTTTCACCAAAGCCCCATTGATATATACGTTGCCGGTTTCGCAAATGGTATTGTTCACCATATAACCAAAACGCACCTTCTCAACGGTTACTGCTTGCAAGTCGGGGTGTGCTTCCACCATCTGTAAGAACTCTCCTAAGGTGTATTCTCCTTTGGTAAGCTCTGGCATTCCTTGCACTTTAAAAGCGGGGAACACTTCTTCTTTAAGCACTTTTGCCGAGATGGGGAACTCTCCTTTCATCAGTGGGTTCCATTGTTCTAATCCATCTACCTTTTGTACAAAGGTTTTGATGTCCATCTTACCATCGCGAATTTTAGTGTTGTTCACATCGTTAGTCCTACTCACAATATAGGTTTCGGTACTGCGGCGTTCCCATACTTTTTCAGGAACAGGTACACTTAGGCGTGCCATACGCTCGGCTTGTTTAGCAAAGCAACGCCCAAAACTGCGAAACTCAAAACGCGGTTTAGAAATTTCGCCAATCTTTAATTCTTCTTTTGCCATAATTATGTTTTTATATCATTTATTATTTAATCGCTTATTTTGTAATATTTCCCTACAATAACCGTCCTTACTCTCCTCCTCTCTCACTGCTTAACAGTCTCATCTTCTGTTCCTGTCGCAGGGTTCGCTTTTCCTTGAGTTGGGTCTGCTTGCATAAATTTACCTGTACCATCAGGACATCGGCTCCACGATTTCGTAACTACCGCAAGACTCACTTTGCCCCAACCATCGCCTTTTTCACCTCGTTGAAAGGTGTTGAGCTTAGTTCCCTCAGGGCTGTAAAGCTCTATAAGCACATTTTTCTTGCTCGAAAAACCCGAACTGAACCCTCTTGGGGTAGTACCTTTGGCGCCTACGATAGCAAAATGTGAGTGAGGGGCTACCACTTCGCCCTCAATACCCGTCCACGCAAGTTCTTCGTCTTTTTTAATGGTTACGTCTTTTAGTTTGATAGGAGTATCGCCGTTGTTGTAAAGTTCTATAAATTTTTCGGCATCGGCGCCTGCTCCGTAAAGCTCGTTGAGAACCAATTTAGTGTAGTCCGAAGGCTTATCGCCTACCACATAGCTACTTTCTTTTACGGTCGAAAATCCTGCGGTATTCACTACTGTTACTTTGTAGGTTACTTTTGTTTTATCGGCTTGTGCCGGAATAGTCCCTGTAAAAGTATTGTCCTTGCCCGTCATCACTACGGTTTGGTTGCCTGCTCCTGCGTTGTAAACCAAAGTTACTGTCGAAGGTGCTTGTAGTCCCGGAGCGATTACAGCGGTTACCACTACGTTGTCAGTCGAGGTAGGGGCTGCGGGTGTAAGCTTCACCGATTTGATAGTCGAAGCTCCCTCGTACACTGCATCTTTCACACAACCTGCTGTGATGACCAATATTAATAGAAGTATGTATCTTAAACTTTTCATTTTAGTAATGGTTTAAAAGGTGAATGTTTAAAAATTAATTTCAAAGCGCATAGCGAGCATATGGTAGCTCACACCGCCTTTGCCTTTGCCTTCCACCGCTTTTTTATAATCGGTAGTTGGGGCTCCTGTGGCATCGTGTCCAATAATCAGTTTGCCTCTGCCGTTTGCATAACGGTCGTTGTTGGTATACTGATAGTTCAGAGCTATTTTCACGTTGTTATTCACATAAAAGTTCAACCCCGTAGTGAAGTTTGCACCTGAACCACCATACACATCTTTGTCGTTCAAGCTGAGGTAATCACAGCGCATTGCCAGCTCCACATCACCCCATTCCTTGCCTCGGGTAGGTTGAGTAAACTCGCCTTCCGATACGTTAAACTTCTGTTTGCCTCCAAAGAGCAAATACGCTGCTTGCACATACCACCCTGTGAAATTGTAATAGGTAGCTTCCGTAGTAACGTGGTTGCCTATCCACTCTCCTTGTACGCGGAAGCCTCCGTAGTAAGCAGCGGCTTCTACCCCGCGCAACCATTCGTGGTCTATATTGGGTATAACATCAGTGTCTAAGTACTTTTTGCGATTAATCGAGGTAGAGTTGCGGGTACTAAAACGCGCTCCGCCGTAATCCTTAGGTGCTACATCAGTTTTAGGAGTGCGGTAAGAGCCCTTAACTCCTAAATAGTAACCTTGCATATGGTCTTCGGTATAAGGCATCCAGCCCACTTTACTGGTGATTGAATACCCCTGGTTGCGTCCGTAATCCTTGTTGTTGTCTTGCACATTGGTCACTTCCTCAACGCCAGCTACTCGTTGCAAAAACATACCAAGCGAAGCCCTAAAATGGTCGCGCAAGTACTCTCCTTGAATACCCAAATGTCGTGACGGCACTAAGGCTTTACACACCATAGGTCGTTCCATAAAGGTTAAGTAACGCGAACTGGTAGTTTGCTCCATCGAGAAATCTTCTTTGAAGTTTCCCACCTTCAAGGCTACGTTCTTAATCCCGTCGTATTCCACGATAGCATCTTTAAGTTCAAAAATACCATCGGCGAAATCAACGTCCACTTCACCGTACCAATCTTTGGTAACTTGTGCCTTTACGGCAAATCGAGCACGGCGAATAGAAGCACCGTTGCCTATCTTGTCGTAATCGCTCTTAGCGCCAAAAAACGTAGCAGCATCCACTTGCACACGGTTGTCAAACCAAAACTTATAGTTCTGATGTTTTGATTCAAAAACCAAGATATTGTTACGTGCCTCTGAGCGAAGTTCTTTTCTATCGACTGCCACGCCATATTGGTTATAGCGAATGGTATCGAGCTCTTGGGCTATAGCTGTACTAAAGAAAGACAGCAATAGCCCCCAAATTAAAAAGGGTAACTTTTTCATCGGTTAAAATAATGTTTGTTAATGGAGTTGGTAAATTATTATTATAGTTCTTTTAACGCCACAAAGGTAAAAACTATTTTCCAATTAGCAATGAATTATTTTCTTTTTTTTTGATTTAAACTGAAAAATCCTTAATTTTAACATAACACCCGTTTATCTCACCCCCGTCTTACTTTCGATTATTTTTCTATTTTCAATTTTTAACTATTCACTTTTAAGCCATTCACTCTTTAACCGTTCACTATCAACTCTTTCTATAATTTTATCCTACCATACCTCTATCTCTTCCCTTTTCCGTCATACTCCCCCTAGTACCTATGACCTAAGACCTCACACTTCCCCATTTACTAATTTTCTAATTTGCTAATTCCCTAATTATCCCTTCTCCTTTCCGTCATACTCCCCCCTAGTGCCTATGGCCTAAGGCCTAGTGCCTCTTCCTCTTTCTTCCGCCTCGAAACCCCGTTTTTAACATTTTTAGCGCTGTTGTATTATATTATGAATCAACTTTTTATATACGCTTCCTATACCAATCGTCCAAGATTCGTATAAGCTTCCTATAAGCTCTCTATAAGCTAACCCCACCCATCTTACACCTTTTTTTTATCAAAATTCTTCTCAGCTCTCTTTCGTTCTCCTCCGATATCTTCCGTCTCCTCCTAACCTCCCCAATACGTCGCTTTTTCATCTCAAACTTTGGCAAAGTTTTAAACTTTGCCAAAGTTAAATTACTATTATTGCCATTATCAGCATTTTTGGTATTAAAAATTTTTTTCCTACCTTTGCACTTCATTGCATATTACACTGCTTTCATTGAAACATCTTAATTATGCGCATTCTTTTTTACATAACGCTGTTTTTATCCCTGCTCGCCTGCGATTCCAAAGAGAAGAAAGAGGAGGTAACACCCTTGCTCTTCCCCGATAATACGCAAATGCTTTTCCGCATCAACGATAAAGACAACTTCCTCAGTGCCATTGCTAACAATACCTTTTGGAAGACGCTCAATCCTCATCAGTTGCGCCCACACGAGGTAAAACTCCTTAATAGCATTCCCACCGATGATAACTTGTGGGTAGCTTTTGATACCGAAGGTCATTTCTTTGCCATAACTCCCCGTATTAGTAACGATACTATTAGTTTTTGGCGCAATGCCGATACTCAAATCCAAAAACAAGCTCAGTTTGGTAAAGAATGGTTTTACACCATAGCCGATAACAACTTGGTTATAGGCGATTCCGAGACCGTTTCGGCTTATCAACAACTGAAACAAGAAACTAAAACTCCACGACAACAGTCTTTGGAACAACTACAAAAAGTAAGTAATACCGAATGCGTTGCCACTCTTTTCTTCCAAAAAGACGAAGCAAATGCTTACTTCAAATCGTTCTTCGGAACCGAGATATTGCAAAATGTAAAAGATTGGGTCTCTCTCGACCTTTTCTTAGAAGAAAACAACATACGTTTTAGCGGTATGGCACTCATTGCCAATGCCAATGCCGATATAATGGCACACACCCTACCCTATCAAAACAATGTGTTAAACGTACTTCCCGCGCGCTTGCGTTCACTCGTTTCTTATACTTTCGACGACGGCGATAAGCTCGCTCAAAACGATAGTACAGCTACCAATAATCCGTTTAAAACCTCTATCAATGGGGTAGCTTTTGCTCAAACCCCCGAAGGTCAATTTGCGGTCGCCTCTTCTTTTGATGTAGATGAGACCATCAAACAGTTGCCCGTACTCTCAGAAGACTTTCAGCACAACTTCTCTATGTACGAACTAAACCCCGACCTCCCAATGGATTTTTTCACGGCTTTTGTACCTCAGTTTGTTCCTAAATACGTCGGAGTATATGAAAAGTTCCTCGTATTTACTACCACCAAAGACCTTCTTACCTCAGTAATCAACGATATGCAACGAGGCAATGTCCTTTCAGCCAATAAATCTTACGATTGGTTAGAACAAAACAGCGCTTCCAACGTAAGTGTTACACGGCTCACAAATCTTTATGACAACACAGCTTTTAGCAGTAAATATCCTTATATAGCCGAAAACTATCGCTGGGCAGTATTCCAACAAACCCCTCAAAACGACTATTACGTGCTCAATTTCATCAGTCAAAAACAAACTGAAAGCACTCTTTCCGACGAGATGAAAGAACGTTTCCGCCTTACGTTAGACGACCAAATGGTTATCCCTCCTACCATTCTCTTAAACCACCGCACCAAACAACTCGAAATAGCCGTGCAAGACACTAATAACGATTTATATCTGATAGGTAACAACGGTTCTCTCTTGTGGAAAAAACGCTTAGACGGAAAGATACAAAGCCCTATTTACCAGGTCGATTTATTTAAAAACGGCTTCTTGCAAATGGCTTTCACTACCGAAAAGTCTATCTGGATTATTGACCGCAACGGCAATGTGGTAGAGCCTTTCCCTCTAAAGTATCAAAACCCTATCACACCTTTGGAGGTGTTCGATTACGATAGCAATCGCGAATACCGCTTCCTCTTTGCCGAAAACAATATCTTGCACCTGTTAGACAGAAAAGGACAACAAGTGAAAGGCTTCTTACAGCGCACCAATGGGAAACCTTTGTTTACTCCTAAGCATTACCGTTTCAATGGCAAAGACTATCTTATCTACCCTTCCGATAATGGTATCTTTAACATCTTGCACCGCAATGGTGAAAACAGAATAACAGTAAAGGGTAACTATCGTTTCTCTAACAATCCTCCTTTGGTATTCAATAACTTGTTTATGTTCACCACTCAAGAAGGTAACCTTATTTCTATCGATGAGAAAGGAGGAATGAATCGCACAAATCCATCGCTGGTAGAACCCTTTTATTGGGAAGGTAATCGTTATGCACTTACCTCTCTTTCGGGCAACATACTTACCATAGGCGGGCAACGCATTGAACTTCCCGAAGGTAAATATGCCCGTCCTAAACAGTTCCGTATTCGTGGCATCAACTACGTCTCAGTAAACGAACAAAACACCAAAAAAGCCTATTTATACGACGAAAAAGGAAAATTGTTAAAAGACTTTCCCGTAGAATCAGTATCCCCCATTGCAATAGATGTAGATTTAGATAAATCTATTTGGATAGTTACTGAAAAATCACCCACTGAATTGGTGCTCTACACTATGAGACAATTAGCTAATTAATATCGAATTGAAAAAAGCAGTCATCATAGGCTTAGGTCTCATAGGAGGTTCCTTTGCCTTAGAATTAAAAAAACGTTTGGGCTACCACATTGCTGGTATCGACCTAAACCCTAATCATATAGAAAAAGCCTTAGCCTTAGGCTTCATCGATGAAAGTACGGATTACAACCATCTCACCGATGCCGACCTCGTGCTCATAGCAGTACCCGTGAACCATATAGGCGAAGTGCTTATAGAGGTACTCAATAAAGTAGGCGAGCACACGTTAGTAATGGACGCAGGTTCTGTAAAAGGTCACATCTGCGAGGTAGTAGCTACGCACCCCCATAGGCAAAATTTTGTGGCAGCGCACCCTATGGCAGGTACCGAGCATTCAGGACCTGAGGCAGCTCTTTACAACCTCTTCGATGGGAAAGTAATGGCTCTTTGTGAAGTAGAAAAAAGCAATTGGCAACTGCTTGACCGTGCGTTGAGTATTGTAAAAGCCCTTAATATGCGCGTGAAGATGATGCAACCTTCTGACCACGACTTGCATACTGCCTATGTATCACACCTCTCGCACGTAAGTTCGTTTATGCTGGGCAAAACCGTTTTAGAGATAGAAAAAGACGAAGCTCAAATCTTCGATTTAGCCAGTACAGGGTTCGCCTCTACGGTGCGTTTGGCAAAAAGTGACGCTCAGATGTGGTGTCCTATCTTTTTGGAGAACAAGGACAATGTGCTAAAAGCCCTCAATGAATATATCAAGAATTTAGAAGCTTTCAGAACCCTCATCGAAACTGAACAATCCGAAGCCCTTACCCAAAGTATCCACGAAGCCAATTATATTAGGAAAATACTCAAATAGTATTCTAATACCAAACGGGTATATACGCGAGCCGTAACGGGTATATACCCGTTATTTTTTAGTTGTAATTATCTATCAGTAACGACCAATCTTTTTGAGGGTTGAGCAGTTGGGCAGAACGGTATAACATAGAGCCTTTCCCGTTTTTGTCATAATCGTCTACATAAAAGGCAAAGAGTACTAAACCACTTTCTAAACGATTATCAAAAACACCTTCAGCATCGCATTGCTGTAAGGCTCTTAGCAAACATTCTTCAAAATCTTTCCGAATTGCCTCGTATTTTTCTTCATAAGTATCATCATCGTCACCAAGCGCTTCTATTATTTGATAAGTTTCTTTATACAAATAGCTTTGATTGTCTAACCAATTGTCAGCGTTTTGTTTTACAGGCTCGTAACTACCTTCATAAGTATAGCATCTGCCACTCCATATAGCATATAAAATAGATGCTTGGGGATTGTAAGCCTGCCTATCTTCACGAGTAATAGCGTTATCGGCAGCAGCAAAAAAGTCGTCTACCAAAGAAAAGTAATAAGCTAAAAGATGTTTGCCTTCTCTATCAGTTTGCGCTTTGATTTTAGTAAATGAATAACGAATAAGGTTTTGTGCTAATTGCTGAATGTGGTATTTTTGTTGTTCATTCATATGATTATTTTTTATTCTTATTTAAATGAATTTATTTCTATATTGGCAAATGTACAATTTATTTCCAATATACAAAAAAATAGATATAAAAATGCAAGCTATTGATATTCTTAAAATGAGTAATATTTTGGTATTATAGTATTAATTGGCATTATAGTATTAATAAGTATTATTTTGCGCTCTCAATAAAAGTTTATACCTTTGTGCCAAATTTTACCTTTTACCTAATTATGAAGCCATTTCGCCTCTTTTTCACTAATCGTCGCAACCTCACTTTTGTGATATGTCTGTTGCTCTCGGTATTCATTTGGTCGCTGAAGAAACTCTCTAAAAACCTCATCAGAGAATTATCGGTACCAGTAACGGTTATCAATCTGCCAGCCGACAAGGTATTTTTACCCTCTGCTCCTAACTACGTGAGAATAACAGTAGAAGGCAATGGTTTTTCTCTTCTGAAATCCTACCGACAAAATGCTACCCTCACCGTAGATTTCTCGGATTTACAAGAAGTGGGCGAACACTTTTATACACTCTCTAAAAGCAGTAAGGACAAGCTCAGCAATACTTACCTATCGAATTTCAGAATACGCTCGGTAGTCTCCGATACTCTACAACTATACTTAGTACCAAAACACACCAAAAAAATACCCGTAGTAGTACACCTAAACGTGGAATTTCCTAAAGAATACCAACTTACGGAACTGCGCCTCTTACCCGATTCGGTAGTAGCTTCAGGTAGCCAAAAAGTGATAGATACGCTCACACAAGTAACTTTCCAATACCGACACAAACGTCCGCTAAAAGACAATTTCGGTGAAACTTATACGCTCAAAAGCACTCCTTGGGTACATTATAACGCTCATAAAATTGTGATGCAAGCCTTTGTCGATAAGGTGAGCGAGCAGGAATTACGCGTACCTGTGAAGGTGATGGGCGTACCGAAAGAGAGTCAAGTAAAAGTCTTCCCCGACGAAGTGAGTGTACTTTGTACAGGTGATTTGAGTATCTTAAAGACTCTTACTCCTAACGATATAGAAGTAACTGCTGATTTGTGCGAAGCAATCGACAACCATATACCACTACAACTCAATACTCATAAACGACGCATAAAGGTAGCTTTTATGAAAGAAACCTCCGTTGATTTTCTAATACGCAAAGAATGATGGTAGTAGGACTTACAGGAGGTATTGGCAGTGGCAAGAGCACGATAGCCAAAGAATTTGCTACCTTAGGTATCTCGGTATTCAATTCTGATGAACAAGCTAAAGCGCTCATCGCTAACAATGCGCAGGTAAAGAAACGCATTATCGCTGCTTTTGGTGAGGAGGCTTACCAAAATGGAGAGTATAACCGCGCTTATATCGCCCAGATTGTGTTCAACAGTTCTGAGAAATTAGCGATACTCAACGGCATTGTACATCCTGCTCTTGCAAAATATTTTAAACAGTGGACAAAGAAGCAAACTTCACCTTATGTACTGAAAGAAGCCGCTATCCTCTTTGAAAGTGGTAGCTACAAGGATTGTGATTATATCATCACGGTTACAGCACCTGAGGAGGTGCGCATTGCCCGTGTAATGGCACGCGACCATTGCACCGAAGCCCAAGTGCGAGCGCGTATGTCACAGCAGTGGAGTGATACCCAGCGCATTGCCCTTTCAAATGCAGTGATTGAGAACGTCGATTTGGAAAGTGCCAAAGAACAAGTGAAGAGGATACATCTTCAACTTTGCCAAAGTTTGTAACGCAACGGCATTTGTCAATTGTCAATTATGAATTATCAATTGAAAAAGATTATCATTATATCAACCCTTATCATTGCCTTTTTAGGCATTACCTACGCTCTTTACGCCTTTCTGATGCAGATAGGGGTAGACGAGGGCTATGAACCTATACAACCTATTCACTTCTCTCACAAAATTCACGCAGGTGATAACCAAATCGATTGTAAATATTGCCATTCAGGGGCGCGGACTTCGGCAGTAGCAGGCGTGCCCTCACTCAATGTGTGTATGGGTTGCCACAATACCATTTCGGAATATGAGGGTGAGGAGGATCTCACCAATGGTTACACTAAAGAATTTTATACCAAAGAAATCAAGAAATTATACGAAGCAGTAGGCTGGGACGAGCAGAAATTTCGCTATACGGGTACTCCTAAAGGGGTGCAGTGGGTGCGCATTCACAAACTCCCCGACTTTACTTATTTCAATCACAGTCAGCACGTAGCAGTGGGTGGATTGGAATGTCAGAAATGCCACGGAGAAGTACAACAAATGGAGGTGGTACACCAGCACGCTCCTCTTACGATGGGGTGGTGTATAGAGTGCCATCGCCAAATGCCTGTGAATGCTAACAACCCTTATTATCAGCACTATGAAGAAGTGCACAAGGCTTTGGCTAAAAAGCTAAATGTTAGCAAACTAACCGTTGCCGAAATGGGAGGCTTAGAATGTGCTAAATGCCACTATTGATAATTACGAATTACAAGTTACGAATGACGAATGAGAATATACATAATATATCAACATCACGGCGGGATTTCCTAAAATTCTTAGGTTTTTCTACAGCGGTGGCTGCCTTGGCAGGTTGCGAAGGGGCGGTACACAAAACGATTCCGTATGTAATACAGCCCGAAAGCATTGTAGCAGGTGAAGCCAATTATTACGCTACTTGCATCGCCGATGGTTTTGACTTTGCCAGCGTACTGGTGAAAACTCGCGAAGGGCGACCCATTGCTGTATTGCGCAACCCCGAAGCCAAAGCAGGAGGGGCAGTGAATGCAAGGATATTGGCATCGGTATTGAGTTTATACGATGAAAATAGGAAACCTCCCACCATTGCAAGGGAAGGCTTTTGGCAGAAAATTGAGACCGATACCCTTTCAGCCTTAGAGAAAGCAAAAGCTGAAGGAAAGCAAATAGTGATGCTCAGTCAAACACTCGCGAGTCCGTCGAGTTATGCCTTAATAGAACTATTAAAAGAAAAATACCCTACCTTTAAACTCGTAGAATACGATACAGTATCAGAAGATGCTACTCTCACCGCTTTTGAATGGCGCTATGGATTGCGTGCAATGCCCGATTACGATTTCAGCAAGGCAAAGCTCATCGTTTCTTTTGATGCCAATTTCTTGGGCGATTGGAATGGCGGAGGCTATGAAGCAGGCTATGCGCAAGGGCGTATCCCCAGCAAAGCAAACGGAATGTCGCGCCATATTCAGTTGGAAGCCAACCTCAGCCTTACAGGCGCTAATGCCGATGAGCGTATCGCCCTCACCCCTCAACAACTGAAAGTAGCTTTAGCACAATTCTATATTTTTTTAACAGAATATCAAACTTCTCATTCTGAAGATCTTCCTGCTGAAATCAATGAAAAACTCAAAGCAATAGCCGATGAAGTAAAAAAAGCGGGTAGCGATGCCGTAATCGTAACAGGTATCGACAGGGACAATGCTCAAGAACTCACCTTTGCGCTGAATAAAAGACTGAAAAGCAAGGCTTTTATACCTGAAACACCCGTACTCACGCGAAAAGGAGATATAGTGTGGAAATTCAAACCATTGCTCACCGATATAAACGAAGGCAAGGTAGGCGTTCTCTTTATCAACAATCTCAACCCTTTATACAGTTTGCCTAACGCCGAAGTGTTTGCCGCAGACTTGAAGAAAGTACCTTTTTCGGTATCCTTTGCGATGCGCGCTGATGAAACTGCCCAGCAAACGACCCTTTGGGCGCCTCAACCGCATTATTTAGAGTCGTGGGGCGATGTAGAATTCAAATACGGGCACTACGGACTGATGCAACCTTGTATACGTCCGCTTTTCAACACCCGCCAATGGCAAGACTGTTTTTTGCAATGGATAGGACACAAGGAGAGCTATTACGATTTTATCAAAACTCATTGGGAAACCCATATCTTAAAAGGATTTCCTTGGGAACAAGCCCTACACGATGGCACTTTTGTAGATAAGGAAAAAAGATTTGATTTTGAACAACAAGAAGAGGAACGACTAAGTTTATTCCGCACCAAAGAATCTTTTACCGATATATCTATCTCTCAATTACTTATAAGCCAAACGGAATCGCCTTTTGAACTCACACTCTACACCAGCACTGCTTTGGGAGACGGACAGCAGGCTAACAATCCTTGGCTACAAGAGCTCCCCGACCCTATCCACCGCACTACGTGGGATAACTTCCTCACGATGCACCCCACCGATGCCCAGCGTCTAAATATTGAGAATTGGCATACTGCCGATGGTGCTTTGGATGGGCATCAGGCGAAAATCAGTGCTAACGGCAAAAGTATCATCGCTCCCGTACTTATCACCCCTGCACAAGCGCAAGGCAGTGTGGGGCTTGCCTTAGGTTATGGGCGCAAGGCAGGCATACAAACCGAAATGCAAATAGGCGTGAATGCCTTCCCTCTTTATAAAGACCATTGTAAAAACCAAGGCGTACAGATAGAAAAAGCAGACGGCACACACGAATTTGCCTGCTTGCAACTGCAAAATGAATTGGTAGGGCGTAAAAATATCCTTAAAGAAATCAGTTTAGATACTTTCTTAAACTCCTCTGCCGAAGTGTGGAATCCTCAACCTCCTAAAACAAAGAAAGACCCTACTACCCCACATCACTTTAAACTCTCTATCGACCTGAATGCTTGCACGGGGTGTGCGGCTTGTGTGATCGCTTGCCACGCCGAAAACAATGTGCCAGTAGTAGGCAAAGAAGAAGTGCGTCGCTCGCGCGATATGCACTGGTTGCGCATTGATCGTTATGAATCAAGAGAAAACGAACAAAGGTGTGTTGGTTTTCAGCCCGTGATGTGTCAGCATTGTAATAATGCTCCTTGTGAGACTGTTTGTCCCGTAATCGCTACTGCTCACGGACAGCAAGGACAAAACCAAATGGCTTACAACCGCTGTGTAGGCACGCGCTACTGTGCCAACAACTGCCCTTACAAAGTACGCCGATTCAACTGGTTTCAGTATAGTGAAAACAAGCAGTTCAACTACAATATGAACAGCGAAATAGGGCGTATGGTGCTCAACCCCGATGTAACGGTACGTTCGCGAGGGGTAATGGAAAAGTGTTCCCTCTGTATCCAGAACACCCAAGCGGTAATACTGAAAGCCAAAAGAGAAGGTCGTGCGGTCGCCCCAGGAGAGTTTAATAATGTAGTAGCTTGTGCCGCTGCTTGTAATACAGGAGCTATGGTATTTGGCGATGCCAACGAAGAAGGAAGCAAAATTGCCCAACTCAGTGCCAGCGATCGTATGTATCAGCTTTTGGCAGAGCTGAACACCGACCCTAATGTGGTGTATCAAGTGAAAGTTAGGAATTAGCAGTTATGAAGTTTTATATATTTTTCACATACCTTTGGTGTGTTTCTCCTTGTGTGCTTTATGCAGGGATAGACCACTTGTTGCCTGAGCCACAACAAGTAATCCCCAATGGGCAACGCTACAAGGTAGCATCGGCAGAAACGCGCCCGCTCATTATTGTAGAAAGAGTAGCCGATTTGCCCGAAATTCCCATCAATAAAGAAGAAGGGTATATGTTAGAAGTTACCAAAAATTATATCCTCATTCGGGCGATCAGTGGGAAAGGCGTATATTGGGCAAAACAAACCCTAAAACAACTTTTGGTTACTAAAGGCAATAAAGCCTATTACGAAGGGTGCAAAATCATTGATTATCCTGCTTTTAGAGTACGCGGTTTTATGCAAGATGTAGGACGCACCTTTATGAGTTTGGAGGAGTTGAGAAGAGAAATAGTACTACTTTCGCAGTACAAAATCAATGTATTTCATTGGCATCTCACCGAAAATCAAGGGTGGCGTTTGCAGAGTTTGCGTTATCCTGAACTCAATGCACCGTCTAGCTATGAGCGTATGCCTGCCCAATACTATACCCTACAAGAAGCCAAAGAGTTAGTTGCTTTCTGCAAAGAACACAATGTATTGCTCATCCCCGAAATTGATATGCCTGGACACAGTCGCGCTTTTGAAAAGGCTTTTGGGGTAGATATGCAATCGGAAAAAGGAATGGCAATTCTCAAAGAACTATTGGATGAGGTAGTCGAAAATTTTGATGTTCCTTATATTCATATAGGCACTGATGAAGTAGTTTTTAGCAACCCACAATTTGTACCCAAAATGGTGGCTTACCTGCGTGATAAAGGCAAAAAGGTGATTTCGTGGAACCCTGGGTGGAAATATAAAGCAGGTGAAATAGATATGACCCAACTGTGGAGCTATCGGGGTAAAGCACAAAAAGGTATCCCTGCTATTGATAGTAAATTTCACTATATCAATCATTCCGATGCTTTTGCCGATTTGGTTGCCCTCTACAACAGCAGAATTTTAAATGTAGCCCAAGGCGACGATGAGCACGCAGGAGCTATTATAGGGCTGTGGAATGACCGCTACATCAAAGGAGAGAGAAATATTCTCATACAAAACAATTTCTATCCTGCGATGCTCGCCTTAGCCGAACGCTCTTGGAAAGGAGGAGGTAGCGAATATTTTGATGGCAAAGGCACTATGCTCCCTACTGATACCAGCGACCCTATATTCCGGCAGTTTGCTGATTTTGAAAGGCGTATGTGTTGGCATAAAACCCATCACTTTA
Source organism: Capnocytophaga sp. oral taxon 336 str. F0502 (assembly GCF_000411575.1). NCBI lineage: Bacteria > Pseudomonadati > Bacteroidota > Flavobacteriia > Flavobacteriales > Flavobacteriaceae > Capnocytophaga > Capnocytophaga sp. oral taxon 336. The sequence goes on from NZ_KE150492.1 coordinate 33,630, forward strand.
CTGCCGAACCCTTTGCCTACGTACCTCAAACGAAAGTAGTTTGGCGCATTACCGATGCATTCCCTAATAATGGCAACCTTTCTCTATCTTTTCCGCCTGAGAAAGCCTTAAAAGAAAGCTACTCTTATGAAGGAAAAACTTATCACACCCATAAAGCTATAGGGGCTGGCATTTATTTGCGACATACTTGGGGTAACCTTGTACCTGCTTTCTATAAAAACCCTCAGCCCAACCACACTGCTTATGCGTACACTTATGTATATTCACCCAAAGAACAGTCGGTTGGTTTATGGGTAAGTTTTCAAGATTACAGTCGGTCGGAAAAAGATCTTCCTCCGCCACAAGGCAAATGGGATTACAAGGAGAGTAAAATTTGGCTAAACAATACTGAACTCTCTCCTCCTATATGGGAATCAACTCACAGAGAGCTCTCTAACGAAATACCTCTTACTAACGAAAATTTTCAAGTGCGTCTTCCTTTACAAGTTACACTCAACAAGGGATGGAATAAAGTGTTGCTCAAGCTACCTGTGGGTGCTTTCTCTACCCCTGAAGTGCGATTGGTGAAATGGCAATTCACTTGTGTGTTTGTAACTCCCGACGGCAAGGATGCTATAAAAAATCTTATTTATGCAGATACTCAACGATAAATCCTATCATACCATCAGTGAAGATATAGCGCAGCCCATCGAAGGTCGTGCTTCGCGTGCGTGGTGGATTGTTTTTGGCATTACCCTTCTTGCGACCCTCTGGGGGGTATGGGCAATATGGGTAACCTTGCACGACGGTATAGGCGCTTGGGGGCTCAACAAAAGCGTAGGCTGGGCGTGGGACATCACCAACTTTGTGTGGTGGATAGGTATCGGGCACGCGGGGACACTCATTTCAGCAGTATTGTTGCTCTTTCGCCAACAGTGGCGCGTGGCAATCAATCGCTCGGCTGAAGCAATGACTATCTTTGCGGTGCTACAAGCGAGTATCTTCCCGATACTGCATTTAGGCAGACCGTGGTTATTGCATTTCAACTTGCCTATTCCTAACCAATACGGCTCGTTGTGGGACAATTTCAACTCACCTTTGCTATGGGATGTTTTTGCTATTGCTACCTACTTTTCAGTATCCTTAGTGTTTTGGTGGGTAGGCTTACTCCCCGATTTTGCGATGCTTCGCGACCGTACTCTCAAGCCTTTTCAGAAGAAGATTTACAGTTTGCTGAGCTTCGGTTGGAGTGGTCGCGCCAAAGATTGGCAACGTATGGAAGAAACAATGTTGCTCTTGGCTGGTATTGCTACTCCGTTAGTTATTTCGGTACACACTATTGTCTCTTTTGATTTTGCTACTTCGGTAGTCTCTGGTTGGCACACTACTATCTTCCCGCCCTACTTTGTAGCAGGAGCTATCTTTTCGGGTTTTGCAATGGTGAGTTTGCTACTGATTATCTTGCGCAAAGTATGTAAATTAGAAGCCTATATCACCCTCAAACACATCGAGCTGATGAACACTGTAATGTTAGTTGCAGGTAGTATTGTAGCGGTTGCTTACCTCACCGAGTTTTTTATGGCGATGCGCTCTCACTCGGAGTTTGAACAATACGTATTCCGCAATCGTGCTACAGGTGCTTATGCGTGGGCATTCTGGACGATGATTATTTGCAATGTAATCTTCCCTCAACTCTTATGGTTCAAAAAGTTACGACGTAGTATCACTTTCTCTGTATGTGTTGCTTTGGTGGTATGTGTAGGGATGTGGTTCGAGCGCTTTGTGATTATCGTTACCTCACTACACCGCGGTTATCTGCCGTCGTCGTGGACGATGTTCAGTCCGACGTGGGTGGATATAGGGATATTTGTAGGCACTTTGGGATTTTTCTTTTTGTTGTTCTTATTATATGCAAGGAGTTTCCCAATGATTGCACAAGCAGAAGTGAAAGGGGGTAGGTCTCAGGTGTCTGAGGACAGATGTCAGGGGACAGATGTTAGCGGGCAAGACTCTCTTAACTCTTACCTCTTAACTCTTAACTCGCCTGAAGAGCTTTTAGATAAAATAAAAGAATTAAAATCAGAAGGCAGGGAAATTCAAGAAGTATATACACCTTTTTATGTACACGGTTTAGCTGAAGCCTTAGGGCTCAAGCGCACACGTTTAGGTAAAGCTACTTTTCTATACGGACTTATAGGTTTGTTTTTTGGTTGTTGGCTCACCTATTTCACAATGATAAAAGACTGGTCAATGGATATTGGTGGAAAGCCTAATGCCACTTTCTGGCAAAACCTCCCCGCTTTTGTACCCGTAATATTCGAGTTGGTTGTATATTTTGCAGCGCATCTATTGGTGATTAGTTTCTTTATCAGAAGTAGGTTATATCCATTCAAAAAAGCTGAAAATCCTATAAAGAAAAGTAGTGATGATAAATTTGTAATTCAGGTAAGAGATAAGAAGTAAGAGGTAAGAAATGAAACATTTTAATAATTATATAAAGTATTTATTGCTAATATTATTGGTAGTTGGGTGTAGGAACAAGCAAGAGCGCAACATTGAGTTTATGCCCGATATGTACGAGAGTCCTGCTTATAAAACTTATGAAGTCGCACCGCTCTCTCCTCCTGAACACACTGTAAAAAGAGGTGAGTTGCCCTACCGCTACCCTAATACTATTGAAGGGTATGAGCAAGCTAAAGCACAATTGAGCAACCCCTTAGCAACTGATACCCTACAACAAACTCAAAACCTAACCGATGGCAAAAAACTTTACGGTATCTATTGTGCGCTCTGCCACGGTGAGAAAGGCGACGGCAAAGGCATATTAGTACAACGAGAGAAGATTTTAGGCGTTCCCAACTACAAGAGCAGAGAGCTTACCGAAGGTAGCATTTACCACGTGCTCTACTACGGACGCAATACAATGCCCGCTTTTGCTAATCAGCTGAGTGAGAAAGAACGCTGGCAAGTAACAATGTACGTTGAACAGCTAAGAGATAAGAGGTAAGAAGTATGAACATATTGTTTTTAACATATTCAATTGTATTGTTTGTAGCGCTTACGTTGGTAGGGGTATTGGTATTCTATGCTATCAACAAAGTTACGCACGCTGAGTGGGCTATGAGTTTGTACCCTATAATGGAGCGTATCACAACACCTTTATGGTTAGTGTTATTAGTTTTGTTGGGAGTGCTGTATATAGTGCATCGCGAACCTTATTTTTTATTGCGTGCTGTGGGCTATATGGCAGTATGGGTGGGGTATCGCTATTTAAACCTCCCCCTTACCTTCCCCAAGGGGGGAATAACATACCGCAAAAGCGATTTATCGTTTTTTCACGTAATATTCTTAGTTATTTTCTTTCTTACCGAAACTCCAATGGCGTGGGATTGGTTTTTAAGTCTTACTCCCGAATGGCACAGCACCCTCTTTGCGTGGCAATTGCTCAGCAGTTTTCTGCTTTCAGGCATTGCGCTCGTTACACTCTTTAGCAAAGCTGAACACTACCACGATTTAGGGAAATACCTCTTTGGATTCTCTATTTTCTGGGCGTATTTGTGGTTCTCACAATATATGCTGATATGGTACGCCAATATTCCTGAAGAAACTGTTTATTACCAAACTCTTCTCAGCAAAGGCTATGGAGAGGCTATTGTAGCAATGCTCATTCTCAGTTTTGCTCTACCTCTTCTCATCTTGTTATCTTCACGAGCCAAGCAAAAAAAGCTACTCCTTTTTGGAACAGCTATCCTTATATTATTAGGGCAATACCTCAATTTCTATTTAATGGTAATGCCCTTTGTAAAATAGAACTTTATTCTTCGGCTTGTTTTTTAGCTTTCTTACTTCCTTCGTACATCTTATATTGTAACAATCGGCTTTCTAATTTACCATTAAAGAGTTTTATTTTTCGTGAAGGACGCAATCCTACATATTTTATACCTTCTAAATTAGAAGTGATAAACCACGCATCGGTATTGGGGTAATGATGTTTAAGAGTGTTGCCTATCGATGAGTAAAGCTGTTCTACATCGGTTTGTAGGCGCTCATTGTAAGGAGGATTGAACACCATATGTAATGGTTGCTGTTTATCTTCTTTTTCAGTAGCAAAAAAGTCTTTTTGGAATACTTGAATGTACTCAGATAGGTCGGCGTTTTTTAAGTTATCTTTGGCTTTGGCTACTGCTGAGGGTGCTTTATCATATCCTATAATTTGGTGGTGAAACTCTCGTATTTTTTTAATACAACTGCCAAAGATAAGATTAAAGAGGTCTTCATCAAAATCGTTCCAACGTTCAAAAGCGAACTCTTTACGGTGTACATTGGCTGGAATATTACAAGCTATCATAGCTGCTTCTATCAAAAAAGTACCACTACCACACATAGGATCTAAGAAATCACACTGCCCTTGCCAACCGCTAAGTAGTAGGATACCAGCAGCAAGCACCTCGTTGATAGGAGCTATATTGGTAGCTGTACGATACCCGCGCTGATGCAGTGAATTGCCCGAACTATCGAGTGACACAATTACTTCGTTGCGCTGAATATGAATATGTATTGCCACATCGGGGTGTAGTACATCTACATTGGGACGACGACCTGTGGCATTGCGAAAAGCATCGGCAATGGCATCTTTGGCTTTTAAAGCCACGTATTGAGAGTGATTAAAAAGTTCGGTTTGTAAGGTGGCTGTAACAGCGAAGGTCTGGTCTACTCTTAGGTAGGTTTGCCAATTGAAGTTATAGAGTTTTTGGTAATATTCTTTCTCGTTACGCACATAAAAAGAAGCAATAGGTTTCAGTATTTTTAAAGCGGTACGCAAGCAGAGATTTGCCTTATACATAAAGCCTTTATCACCTTCGAACTGTACACTGCGAACGCCTTTGGTTACGTGCATAGCCCCTAAATTGCGCAATTCATCAGCTAAAATATCTTCAAAGCCAAAGAAAGTTTTGGCTACCATTTTATAATTATTTTCCATTAGTATACAAAAATATGGCAAATATACATTATTTTTGCCATTTGAGAAAATAAATAACTGAAAAATGAACTTGCTACATACTGCCGATTGGCACTTAGGACAAACGTTTTACCAATACGATCGCTATAACGAACATCAATATTTCTTAGATAATCTTTTGCAAATTATTGAAGAACAACATACTGATGTTTTACTTATCAGTGGTGATGTGTTTGATACTGCTAACCCTGCAGTGGCATCGGTAAAGCAGTTTTATCATTTTCTTCATCAAGCAACTGAACGCTTCCCCCAACTGCAAATTATAGCTATTGCGGGTAATCACGATTCGCCTGTACGCCTCGAAATGCCCCAACCACTCTTGGAAGATACACAAGTGCATTTGGTAGGATATGTGAAAAGAAATGAACAGAGAGAGATAGATTACAAACGTCTTATTATTCCGCTTTACGAAAAAGGGGAAGTAATGGCTTACTGCCTTGCTGTGCCTTTTCTCCGCTTAGGGGATACTCCTAAAAATGAAGATACTAACCCCGATTATACTCAAGGGGTGGAGGCTTTCTACCGCGAAATTACGGAAAAGGCTTTAGCTATTGCCAAAGGAAAACCGCTGATTGCTATGGGACATCTGCACGCTTTGGGAGCAGAACTCAGCGATGAGGACACGGCTGAGCGTCCTATTATTGGGGGAATGGAAGGCTTCAAACCTACGAGTTTTCCTAACGCGTTACAATACATTGCTTTGGGACATATTCACAAAGCTCAAGCCTTAGGTGGTAAAGCTCATATACGATACTCGGGAAGTCCTATACCCTTATCATTTTCAGAAAAGGATTATCAGCATCAAGTGGTAGCTTTTTCATTAGAAGAAGGACGTGTACAGGATATTAAAACGGTGCCTATTCCGTTGCATACTCCTATGTTAAGCGTGCCTGAACGACCACTACCGGTTAAAGAAGTGCTGAATGCTTTGGCTTCTTTGCCTAAGGGAACTACTCATACTCATACTCATACTCCTGCTCCTTATTTAGAAGTAAAAGTATTACTAAACGAACCTGCTCCTGAACTCAAAAACAGCATACTGAAAGCTATCGCTCATAAACACGTACGCTTGGCGCGTATAGATGTGCGCTACCAACAGCAACAAAACACTACAAAGGAAACTTTGCAAAAGGAAATTACTTTAAACGACCTGCAACCTTATGAGGTACTACAAAGGGTTTACCAAAATAAATTCCAAAAAGAACTGCCTGAATTCTATAAACCTTTGTTTGATGAAGCAATGGAGAAAGCGACTGATTAATGGTTAATGATTAATGGTTAATGATTAATTGATGTGAGTTTGATGTAAGAAAAGTGTAGCTTACGCTACAGAAATCTCTCAAATCTTAAAAAAATCAAACAAATAAACAGCTTTGCTGTTTTAAATATCTCGCACAGATTACAC
>NZ_KE150492.1:40348-174528 GCF_000411575.1 Capnocytophaga sp. oral taxon 336 str. F0502
GCGGATTTAGACCCCGATTGATTTCAATATTATAGAACAAAAGTGCACGGATTTTAGCAACGAGTTGCTTAAATTTCACTGATTATAACGTAAACACAATCGTAAATCAGTGTTATATATATATATCAGACTAATGCTAATTTTAGTAAGATAATTCTTTTTGGATTTCTGCAAAAGCAAGTTTAATACGAGTTATTAATTTTTATTGACTAACTTTTGAATCTTTTCTCGTTCTTCACTATACGGTATTTCGCATTGGAGGGCTTTTTGGAAGAGTTGGTGTGCGGTTTCTTTGTTACCTTGTGTTTGATAAGCTCGCCCTAATAAGTAATAGGCTTTCCAATAATGCGGGTTGAGACTTGTTATGGGCTTTACTTCGTCTATTACAATAGGGGTATGTTCGCGCAAATGTGTTTCTATCTGTTGCTCTAATACCCTATACGCTTCGTAATCCTTAAACGCTTGGGTGTACATAAAAGGGTCGGGCGGAATATTTAAGGAAGTTTGAGGATAAGGGCTGTGCGACGGATAAGCTTTGGTAGCAAATATCTGCTTCAAATCATAGGCTACAAAAGTGCCCAACTGATAAGGAGCTGTCGATACCCATACCAAGCGTTCTTGAGGTTTAAAAATTACTGCGTGATGTGCCAATAGCTGGTTGAGCGCTTTCTCATTGCCATAGCCTATGGAATCGGCGTGTAAGCCTTCGGTACTGCGGAGGAGTGTAGCTATTTTAGAGGGGTTCAGCTTAGGTTCTTCTGTTAGGAACTCCTGCATTTTGGCATATCTATACGCTGAATGCGAAGTGCGTATCTGTTTGAGATTCTTCTTATCTTTCTTGTACACTTCACTTTGGAAATGATTGGTGCAAAGCACTGCATTAGGAGCTTCGTACACCCCAAACTTTTTGGGTGATACCTCGATGATTACTGCTTTGCCGTCGGTAGCACTCCCCACCATTATAGCTTCGGACACGAATACCTTTCGCTTTTTAGCAATGGCAATCGCCTCATCGATATTTTTGGCATACTGCAAGATTTCACGGCAGAGGAGCGAAATAGGGGTGCGAGCTTTCAGCGGAATAGACGACTTTCCCGCATTGATAGTAACCGTAAGACCTTCGAGATTCATACCCGAGAGCACACCTATCATTCCGCCCCAAGCGTAACTCATAAAAGGAATGCCTTCCTCAGGGCGCACAAATCGCACTACTTTTTCAGTAGCAAAGTCATCGGAGAGATAGAAATCGAAATTGCGCCCTATGAGGAGCTGACCATCTTCGGTTTTATCGCCCCAAACCGCTAATGAAGAACAGCCTACGAGCATCAAATCTTGCAAAGCGTGCCCTAAATCGTGAGCCGAATGCAGGTAAAGGGTACGCTGATAAGCAGGGGCTATGTAGTTAAAAATCGTATCGGAGTACTGCGCTTGTCCCCAGAGTTCTTGCCGGAAGGGGGGGATCACACAATTATTGATATCTCGATTGAACCACTTGACGAACTTGCGCAAAAAACGCTGTTTGCGCTCTGAAGGCACAAACTGATTGAGTTTGACAAAGAGCAGACTGTCCTGACGGTGATACAAAGGCTCAGTAAGTGCACCCGAATTGAGCCCTAACTGATAGGGATTTCCTGAAAGGTAGAGCTCCCACAAGCCTTGTTGATTTTTTGCAATATAGTTATCCTGAAAATACTGCAACGTATCATTTAGTGCAGTAATTTGAGGTTTCTGGTACGGATAGGTTACCTCAGGCGGAGTGATTTTCTTGTAGAAAATACCGCAAGAGGTGAGCAGGAGGTAAAAAGTAAGAAGTAAGAGTTTTTTCATTTTGCCGACTCTTCGAACTGCTGATTAAGGTGCAAAAATAGGGATAATTTTTTAATACCCAAAATGCCAATAATGCCAATAATACCAGAAATGCGGAAATTGTAGTTTTCTGAGCATACAGTAAAAATTCGTACGGATTCGGAGAATATCGGAGATAGTCGAAGGTAGTAGGAGAGTATACTTAGCTTATAGAAAGCTTATAGGAAGCTTATACGAATGTTGGACGATTGGTATAGAAAGAATATACAAAGAGTTGATTATTAATGATTAAAAGCTAAAAGTGAATTGTTAAAAAGAGTTAAACAAACCAAAGTAAGACAGAGGGAAAAAGAAAGTAAGACAGAGCAAAAGTAGTTTAAAAATTGGTAATTGGTATTTTTTTACTACTTTTGCAGTCAGAATAGAAATTGGCAAATTAGCACATATGACAGAACCCAAAAAATACAACCCTACTGATTTAGAAGAAAAATGGTATGCCTATTGGCTTGCCCACAACTATTTTCACTCAACCCCCGATGAGCGTACGCCCTATACCATTGTGATTCCGCCTCCTAACGTTACAGGGGTGCTCCATATGGGGCATATGCTCAACAACACCATTCAAGATGTACTTATTCGTCGTGCCCGCCTCAAAGGCTTCAATGCTTGCTGGGTACCAGGTACTGACCACGCTTCTATTGCAACAGAAGCCAAAGTGGTGGCAAAACTCAAAGAACAAGGCATTAAGAAATCTGACCTCACTCGCGAAGAGTTCCTCGTACACGCGTGGGAATGGACACACCAATACGGTGGGGTAATCCTCGAACAACTCAAAAAATTAGGTTGCTCTTGCGACTGGGAACGCACTAAATTCACTATGGACGAGGAGCTTTCGGCTTCGGTTATCAAAGTGTTTGTGGATTTGTACAACAAAGGACAAATATACCGCGGTCACCGTATGGTGAACTGGGATCCAGAGGCTAAAACCACCCTTTCTGATGAAGAGGTGATTTATGAAGAACGACAAGGATTTTTATATCATTTGAAATATCAAATTGAAGGGACGAATGAGTACCTTATAATCGCTACAACGCGCCCTGAAACGATTTTTGGTGATACGGCTATCTGCATCAACCCTAACGATGAGCGTTGGCAACACCTCAAAGGCAAAAAAGCTATTGTGCCTATCTGCAACCGCGTGATTCCGATTATTGAAGATGAGTACGTAGATATGGAATTTGGTACAGGTTGCCTGAAAGTAACCCCTGCCCACGACCCTAACGACAAGGTGTTGGGTGACAAACATCAGTTGGAAGTAATTGACATTTTCAATGATGATGCAACCCTTAATCACTACGGTTTGCACTATGCTGGCAAAGACCGCTTTTTAGTGCGCAAAGAAATAGTAACCGAATTAGAAGAAAAAAACTTACTCGCTAAAAAAGAGACTTATACTAACAAAGTGGGGACGTCAGAGCGTACCAAAGCTGTGATAGAACCCCGTCTTTCTGACCAGTGGTTTCTAAAAATGGACACCCTTATCCAGCCAGCTATCAAGGCGGTATTGGAAGACGAAAGCATTAAACTATATCCTAAGAAATTCGAAAATACTTATCGCCATTGGGTAGAAAACGTACGCGATTGGAATATCTCACGCCAATTGTGGTGGGGGCAACAAATTCCTGCTTACTACTACGGCGAAGGTAAAGACCAATTTGTAGTAGCCGAAACTAAGGCAGAAGCCCTCGCTTTGGCTAAAGAAAAGAGCGGCAATGCACATCTTACTGAAGCCGATTTGCGACAAGATGAAGATGCTCTCGATACTTGGTTCTCGTCTTGGTTATGGCCAATGAGCGTTTTCAACGGTATTTTAGAGCCTAATAATCCTGAAATTGAGTATTATTACCCAACCAACGATTTGGTAACAGGACCTGATATCCTTTTCTTCTGGGTAACCCGAATGATTGTAGCAGGCTTTGAGTACAAAGGCGAGCGTCCGTTTAGCAATGTGTACCTCACCGGATTGGTACGCGACAAACAACGCCGCAAGATGTCTAAATCTTTAGGCAACTCACCCGATGCACTCAAACTCATCGCCAATTACGGTGCTGATGGCGTGCGCGTGGGGCTCTTGCTCTCATCAGCAGCAGGTAATGACTTGCTGTTTGACGAAGCCCTTTGTCAACAAGGAAAAGGATTTGGCAACAAATTGTGGAATGCCTTCCAATTGGTAAAAAGCTGGCAAGTGGATAACTCGGTAGCACAACCTGCAGCTGCTCAGCTCGCTTTGCAATGGTTTGAAGCTAAGTTCAACGCAGTGCTCACCGAAGTAGAAGACCATTTTGAGAAATATCGCATCTCCGATGCTCTAATGGCAATTTATAAACTCGCCTGGGACGACTTCTGTGCGTGGCTTTTGGAAATGGTAAAACCCGAATACGGCAAACCGATGGACAAAGCAACTTACGAGGGCGTGGTAGCCGCTTTTGAGAATTTACTAAAACTCCTCCACCCCTTTATGCCTTTCCTTACCGAGGAAATATGGCAAAGTTTAGCACCTCGTACCCCTGAACAAGCCCTTATCGTGGCTACTTACCCCACCGTACAGCCGTACGACGAAAAACTATTGGCTGAATTTGACTTTGCTGCCGAAGTAATAGCAGGTATCCGCACGGTGCGCAAAGAGAAGAATATACCTTTCAAAACACCGCTTAGCCTTTCAGTATTAAACAAAGAGCAAGTGAGCAATCGTTTTGATGTGGTACTTAGCAAAATGGGCGGACTTGATGCTATTACCGAAGTAAGTACAGCCATAGAAGGCGCAATGTCTTTCCGCGTAAAAGCTAATGAATACTTTATTCCTATCGGGGGGGCTGTAAATGTAGAAGAGGAACTTAAAAAACTACAAGAGGAACTCACCTATACACAAGGCTTTTTAGCATCGGTACGCAAGAAACTTTCTAATGAGAAGTTTGTAAACTCAGCACCTGCTCAAGTAGTAGATAACGAGCGTAAAAAAGAAGCTGATGCATTAGCGAAAATTGAAACACTTGAAAAAGCGATAAAAGCAATTAACAATTGATAATTAGATAAATGGAACACTTAAAACAAATGATAGATGAGGCGTGGGAGAATCGCTCACTGCTTCGTGAGGAAATTGTACAACAGACTATCCGTGAGGTGATTCACCTCTTGGATTTAGGTAAATTGCGAGTGGCAGAGCCTACTGCCGATGGCTGGAAAGTAAACGAATGGGTGAAAAAAGCTGTAGTGCTTTACTTCCCTATCCAAAATATGAAACCCGTAGAAGTGGGTATCTTTGAGTTTCACGATAAGATTCCGCTCAAACACAACTACGACGAGAAAGGAGTGCGCGTAGTACCACCTGCTGTAGCACGTCGTGGTGCTTTTATTGCCAAAGGAGCTATACTGATGCCCAGCTATGTGAATATAGGGGCGTATGTAGATGAAGGTACAATGGTAGATACGTGGGCTACTGTGGGTAGTTGTGCCCAAATAGGCAAGCACGTGCACTTGAGTGGTGGCGTAGGTGTAGGAGGCGTATTAGAACCCTTGCAAGCAGCCCCTGTGATAGTAGAAGACGGGGCTTTCATCGGGTCGCGTTGTATCTTGGTAGAAGGAGTGCGCGTAGGCAAAGAAGCGGTACTTGGTGCTAATGTAGTACTTACAGCCTCTACTAAAATCATTGATGTAACGGGCAGTGAACCTAAAGAACTGAAAGGCTATGTTCCCGAACGCTCAGTAGTGATCCCTGGTAGTTACACCAAGCACTTCCCTGCTGGCGATTATCAAGTGCCTTGTGCCCTTATCATCGGGCAGCGTAAAGCCTCAACCGATAAGAAAACTTCACTAAATGATGCTCTAAGAGAATATGGAGTTTCTGTATAAGAAAAGTGATGAGGATATAAAATAGAAAAGGCTACCCAAAAGGTAGCCTTTTTAATAGATAATAGATTTAGAATTTATATCCTATCTTAATACCAAAGTTAGGTTCGATAGCCCAGAACTTCTTATTTTCATTAACTTGTTTACCAAAGTTTCGTGCAATATTTGCAAAAGGAGCAATGATAAAGGTATCGTCGAGGTTCCATTGATAACCTGCTCCTACACCTAAGATAAAACTATCTAAACGCGTTTTTACTCCATCTTCAGAGAATGTTCCAAAACGTTGTTTAATAAAAGGATTTACATAGAGCCCTGTGCCTCCATCTTCTTCAAAATAGTAGTTATATCCTATTTGAATACTAGTAGCTTTATACTTTTCTCCACTCTTTTTAGGGAATACAGAAAAGCGGTCGTTAAAGAAAATAGTTCCTTCGATAGACTGATTAGGAGCTATGTAATATTCATAACCTAACTCTACAGAAGCTAACCATATAACATTCAAGATATTCAAGTTTACTTGATGTTGGTGGAAATCACTTTGGGCAAATGTTTTTGCTGAGAAAAACATAAGCATTACAGCTACAATAATTTTTTTCATCGGTTTTCTTAGTTTAAAAATAATGGCAAAGATACTACTTTTATGCTAATACACAAAAATAATACTATAAAATCAAAAAAGTCCAGTGTGTAGCACACTGGACTTTTATATGTAAAACTAACTAATTCACTTGTGAAGAAAAGGTAACAACTATTAAAAACACTAAAAAAGAATACAGACTTCACAAGGAATCGCAAACGAAATATAAAGACTTTACTACTATTATATTCCTTTACTAATAGTGGGGCAAAGGTATATATTATTTTGAATACATCCAAATAAATAGTAGAATAATTTTAAATAACATATATTTAATACTGATAATCAACACGTAGCATATTCTCTATTTTTCTATCCAACTTGCATATTTGGGATAGTTTAGGGCAGTTCGCTCGATGAGAGTCCTCTGTTCATCGGTAATATTTTTGAGTTTTTTAGCAGGAACGCCAGCATAGAGGCTCCCTTTTTCTATATGAGTATTAGGAGGTACTACGGCTCCAGCAGCTACAATGCTATGGCTTTCTACCACACATCCGTCCATTACGATGCTTCCCATACCTATAAGCACATCATCTTCGATAGTACAGCCGTGTACAATAGCATTATGCCCTATAGACACGCGATTGCCAATGGTTGTGGGGTGTGTTTGATAGGTAGCGTGAATCACTACACCATCTTGGATATTGGTGTCATCACCTATGCAAATAGTGTTTACATCGCCACGAATAACCGCATTATACCACACCGTACAGTGGTCGCCTAAGTGCACATCACCGGTAAGAGTAGCATTTTCAGCAAAAAAGCAACCTTCCCCAAAGGTAGGTTGCTTTCCGTTAACTTTCTTGACTAACATATTCTTTTAGTTTATCGATTATCTCTTGTAGACCATTAGTTTTTATCTCGAAAGTAGTAGCCAATAGCATTCCTAATTTTCCTTTGGGAAATCCTTGGGTGCTAAACCACTCGAGGTAATAGGAAGGCAAATCAGCAATCATAGTACCCTTGTACTTGCCATAAGGCATTGGGGTTGTGATGATTTCTTTGAGAATTTCAGAGTTCATAGAGAAAATTAGAAAATTAGCAGATTAGGAAATTTTTGAATTAATCAGGCAATTTAGAACAAAGGTTTCTGTTTAGAACTTCTAAAATGGCGTATTTCTATTATATTTTTTTCTTTATCAACTTTGTAATAAACAAGAAATTTTCCTTTTAGAATAGTTCGCCTATAAATATTTAGGTCTTTGTTATAATACGATAATGCATACGGATCTATTGAAATCTCCTTTTCTAAATCTATCAAAGCCTTAGTAATTTTATCGGAATAAGAAAAACTACCATTTCTTTCGTCCCAATAATCAAGTGTATCGTTATAATTTCTTTCAGCTTCTTGAGTCCACTTTACTTTCATAACGTTGTCTTCTTCGTTCTGTAGCCCTTCTGTGTACTTCAGAACTATCCACTAACATTCCTAATCTTGATTGTTCTTCTGAAAGAGCTAAACTTCTAAGGTCTTCTTCAGTAAGCTCACTAAAATCATCTGCTCTTTCTACAACTGTTGTTTTTAGTTTAAACTTATCAAACAATGGTTGAAATATGGATAATTCTGTGGGATTAAAAGTTATTTTTAATGTGGTTGTATCCATAGTTTAACAATTAAAAGTTGTCTATTTCTTTGTAAATTAACAAATCTGTGAATTAATTAGGCGATTTTTCAACTTCGTCAAAGGTAAGAGCCACACTGGCAAGAAACTTTGGCAAAGTGTAGGGCGTAAATTCGCAAAGCAATTGTGATATTAGTGTGTAGCTCGTACTCTTTTTCCTTCGTTGCGCTCTATTTTATGGTTAGGGCGCGTCCATTTAGGGTTTTCACCTAAGGAATGATATTGAGAATCGGCTGCTTCTACCGTTTTAGGCTGTGGATGCGTTTCAAAAGGTTTCTGAATACGCATACCGAGTACACCGAGCATTTGCATATCCTCATTGATATCGGGGTTAGGAGTGGTGAGGAGCTTATCGCCTGCGAAGATAGAGTTGGCTCCCGCAAAGAAACAGAGAGCTTGTCCTTCTTGGCTCATTTGGGTACGACCTGCGGAAAGGCGCACTTGCGATTGTGGCATCACGATACGCGCGGTGGCTACCATACGCACCATCTCGAAGATATCTACGGGCTCACAGTCTTCCAAAGGTGTTCCTTCTACGGGCACTAAGGCATTGATAGGCACCGACTCGGGTTGTGGATTGAGCGTAGAGAGTGCTACGAGCATTCCGGCGCGGTCTTCGAGTGATTCACCCATACCAATAATCCCTCCACTGCACACAGTGATATTGGTTTTGCGCACGTTGTCAATCGTTTTAAGGCGGTCGTCATAACTACGGGTAGAAATGATTTCTTTGTAGTATTCTTCTGACGTATCGAGGTTGTGATTGTAAGCATACAAGCCTGCTTCCGCCAAACGTTTGGCTTGGTTTTCGGTAAGCATACCGAGTGTACAGCACACTTCCATATCCAGCTTATTGATAGTGCGCACCATTTCGAGCACCTGTTCAAATTCGGGACCATCTTTTACGTTACGCCACGCTGCCCCCATACACACACGTGAAGCTCCTGCTGATTTAGCACGAAGGGCTTGGGCTTTTACGTGAGTAACACTCATCATATCGGCGTTTTCTATTTTTACTTCGGTTTCGTAACGCGCCGATTGCGGACAGTAAGCACAGTCTTCGGAGCAACCTCCGGTTTTAATAGAGAGAAGTGTAGAGACTTGTACCGAGTTAGGGTCGTGATATTTACGGTGCACGGTAGCGGCTTCGTAGAGCAACTCCATTAGGGGTTTATTGTAAATAGCCATTATTTCTTCTTTCGTCCAATTATGACGAGTTTCGGCATTGCTACAGCCACACGTATGTTGATTTTCGCACATAGTTCTTTTCTTTATTTCGGGGGCAAAGATACAAAACAATTGACAATTAACAATTAACAAATGCTAAGATTTTTTGTACTTGTTCCTCTATCGTAAGATTGGTATTATCGATAACTATGGCATCATTGGCTTTTTTGAGAGGTGACTCTTTGCGGGTAGTATCGATATGGTCGCGGTGCTGGATATTGGCAAGCACTTCGTCGAACGATGCTTTATCGCCTTTGGCTTGTAACTCTTTATAACGGCGCTGGGCGCGCACCTGTTCGCTAGCGGTCATAAATATTTTAAGTTCAGCATTCGGGAATACCGTTGTACCTATATCGCGTCCATCCATTACAATACCTTTGTCTTTACCCATTTTGCGTTGAAGGTCTACTAAGTAAGTGCGCACCTCGGGTTGTTTGGCAACTTCGCTCACCCAATTGGCTATTTCAATACCGCGTATTTCGTTTTCGATATTCTTACCGTCTAAATAAATTTCAGAAAATCCTAACTCAGGGTTGTATACGAACTTTATTTCCGACTTTCGCAGGGCTTTCATCAGCGGTTTTACTTCGATGCCCGAGGTAGAAACATAGCCTTTTTCTAAGGCTAAATAAGTAACGGCGCGGTACATCGCACCTGTATCGATATAGACGTAGCCCAACGCTTTGGCTACGGCTTTGGCAGTAGTACTCTTTCCTGTTGAGGAATAGCCATCAATGGCAATGATAATATTCATTAGTGTTTAGTTATTAGTTTTTAATCGTTAGTTATTTGTAGAGTGATGGAGCTATTTCTATTTCGGTTACAACTTTTTTGTTTTTATCGTAGTAATAATAGTACAGCGTTATATTGTTATCAATGAAAAAGCGCATCTTTCCGCGATTGCTTTTTAGTTTTTGTACAATAGCTTCCTTAGCTACCGATGCGTCAAACTCTACTCCTTCGGAATCGAAATTAAAGAGGGTTACATAATACCCCATAGTTTTTTCTCCTTTTAGGGCAACACTATCTAAGCGTACCCCCTCTTCTATTATTTGTGGTAACTGCTGGTTCATTTCGGCTACTTGATTCTTCATTTCATCGGTAACTAAATTGTGTTTACCTTTTGAAAAGAAGGAATTTGTGAGATAGCGCGTCGTAAAAAATGCCGCTAAAAATACCACAACAAAAGACACCACACCCACTATTAGTGCCATAATGTTTTTAGTGCGTTTGTTCTTTCGGGTTTCCTGAGTGTTAAGAAAATCGTTCATTTTTATCTCTTTTTAACGCTACAAAGATATAAAACAAAATGCAAACTGCAATGCCCTGATGCGTTTTTATCTTAAAAAAGTACGACTACCTAATGATAAATACTTAAAAACAATGAGATAAGAAAATTTGAAAATTAGGAAATGAGGAAATGAGGTGGAGTTACAAGAAACGTGCTAGCGGAGGGGATTAACTTTGCCAAAGGTCGTAGCACGACAGGCGGGTGCGAGTCGTACGGGCAGATTAATTAGTAAATTAGAAAATGAGCAAATGAGGAGGTATGAGTCCTTAGGTCACAGACGATAGGGTGGAGAAGCGACAGTAGTTATTGTTGTATAAACATCCCCCTAGCCCCCTTCAAAGGGGGAATGTAGTGACGGAAAAGCGACGGACAGGTGGAAAAATTGGAGAATTAGGAAATTAGCAAATGGGAGAGGGTTGAGGGATTCGGAAGGTATCGGAGAGAAACGGAAGAGGCAATTCAGATGAAAGGTAAAAAATGAGCTGTAATTTGGGTGGGGTTAGCTTATAGAGAGCTTATAGGAAGCTTATACGAATCTTGGACGATTGGTATAGAAAGGGTATATAAATAATTGATTAATAATATAATACAACAGCGCTAAAAATGTTAAAAACAGGGTTTCGAGGCGAAAGAAAAGGGAATGAGTAATGGATAAGGATAGGAACTCGGGGCTTACTCAAAAGTAGGTGAGCTATTGTAGAACGCTATACGAGATTAGAAATTAGTTTTACGTATACCCAAAAGATGTTATATTATATCGAATAGACATTATTTAATAGAAATTCATATGAACTGATAAACAGTGAGATAAGAGGAGGTTAGCCATAAAGTTTTGAGAAAAAGTACAAGAATATTTGTGTAGGTCAAAAAAAAATCGTAAAATTGCACCCGCAAAAAGTAGTGTCTACAAAACACTTAAATAACTGATTTATAAGGTAAATATATAATAGAAAGAAAAATAATATGGGTTTTTTTGATTTCTTGACAGAAGAAATAGCCATTGATTTGGGTACTGCGAACACCCTCATTATTCACAATGACAGGGTAGTGATTGATAGTCCATCGATTGTAGCAATAGATAGGACAACCAGAAGAATTATAGCCGTAGGTAGAGAAGCACGGCTAATGCAAGGGAAAACACACCCTAATATCACGACTGTTCGTCCGCTAAAAGACGGGGTAATTGCCGACTTTGACGCTTCGGAACAGATGATAGGAATGCTCATTAAGAGTATACCTGCGTTGCGCAAACGCTTTTTCTCGCCTTCGTTGCGTATGGTAGTTTGTATTCCCTCAGGAATTACCGAGGTGGAAACGCGTGCGGTACGCGAGTCGTGCGAACGTGTGAACGGTAAGGATATTTACCTCGTACACGAACCGATGGCAGCGGCTATTGGTATAGGGCTTGACATTATGCAACCTAAGGGTAATATGATTATCGACATAGGTGGGGGTACTACCGAGATTGCGGTGATTGCCTTAGGGGGTATTGTATGCGACAAGTCGGTAAAAATTGCAGGGGATATTTTCAACTCGGATATTGTGCACTATATGCGTACGCAACACAACCTTTACGTAGGGGAAAGTACTGCAGAAAACATTAAGATGACCGTAGGAGCTGCTACTGAAGACCTTGATGCCCCACCAGATGATATTATGGTACAAGGGCGTGACCTGCTCACCGGTAAACCTAAGCAAGTGCAAGTATCCTACCGCGAAATGGTGAAAGCACTGGATAAGTCTATTCTTCGTATAGAAGATGCTATAATGGAGACACTTTCGCAAACGCCTCCTGAATTGGCTGCCGATATCTATAATACAGGTATCTATATGGCAGGTGGTGGGTCGATGTTGCGGGGATTAGACAAACGTATTTCTATGAAAACTGACCTCCCTGTATACGTAGCCGAAGACCCTTTGCGTGCCGTAGTACGTGGAACAGGTATCACTCTAAAAAACATTAACAAATTCAGAAGTATTTTATTAAAGTAAAAATAGATAGAGGTAAGAGATAAGAAACAAGAGGTATGAACCAAATCATTCAATTCTTTATGAGGTCGAGGGATTTTTTTGTGTTCCTCGCACTGTTCTTATGCGCTATTGGTTTGGTTTTTAACAGCAATTATTATCCTCAGAGTGCTTACATAAACTCAGCGAATGCAGTATCGGGTAGGCTTTACAGTTTCACAGACTACTGGGCACAATATTTTAGCTTACGCGGTCAGAACGAAACCCTTACTGAGGAGAATCGAGCTCTGCGCTCACAACTCTTACGGATGGAACAGCAAATCCGCAATATATCTCTTGTAGATTCGGTGTCATTCCCCACTACCGATTCACTGAAATACAAGGTACTTAAAGCAAATGTGATAAAAAATAGTTTCCGTTTAAAAAACAACTACCTCACTATCGACAAAGGTACGAAAGACGGTGTAAAGCAAGATATGGGAGTGCTCTCGCCACAGGGAGTTGTGGGAATAATAGAGAATACTTCGGAGAGGTTTGCTACTGTACAAAGTGTACTGAATACTAGATCGGCACTGAATGCAATGGTGAAGCGCACACAACACTTTGGTTCATTGCGTTGGGATACTAGAGAGGTGAATAAAGTACAGCTGTTAGAAGTACCTAATATAGCCCCTATACAGAATGGAGATACGATTGTAACAGGGGGTATGTCGAACATATTCCCCAAGGGAATTCCTATTGGCAGGATAGTTCATTTTGAAAAGAGCAAAAAGGATAATACGTATATCATTGATGTAAAGCTATTTGCTGATATGTCAAACCTTGAATATGTGTATATTATTGAAGATAGAGATAGAGCAGCCGTTTCTGACTTAGAAAAACAGAATCCAAAATGAGTCACCCCGTAGTAAGAAATGTATACTTATTTGTATTCTTAGTGTTGTTGCAGGTACTCATCTTCAACAATGTGGAGTATTGGGGCTATGTAAATCCGATGGTTTACATAGTGTTTATACTGTTATTACCCTATCGTGAAAACAGAATGCCTTCATTGGTAGCAGCATTTTTAATAGGGTTGTGTATAGACATTTTTTCTAATACGGGAGGGTTGCACGCTGCCAGTAGTGTACTCATAGCTTATTTGCGTAATCCGATACTACTAACAGTATTTGGCAAGAATTTTGAGTATCAAGAATTGGATTTGCTCGCTTATCCGTTTTCTAAGATTTTTAGCTATACAACCTTGATGGTGGTAGTGCATCACACACTGTTTTATTTCTTAGAAGTCTTTAACTTCAATCACTTGTTTCTTACATTAGCAAAGATTGTAGGAGCATCTATCTTCACTATCATCGTTTGTTTGCTATTCATCTATCTGTTTAGTAAAAATAAGAAATGAGAAAATATCTGTTGCCCATTATTATTCTTTTTGTGGCAGTGGTGTTCTTAGTACGGTTATTCTTCTTACAAGTAATATTTCACGAGGAAAATACAGGAATTGACAACATTGCTATTGAAACGGTATACGATTACCCCGAACGCGGGTATATTTACGACCGTAATGGAGAACTATTGGTATCGAACCAACCTGCCTATGACGTGATGGTTGTGCCCAGTGAGGTGAAAACTCTCGATACTTTAGAGCTTTGTGGACTCCTTGAAATCAGTAAAGAAGAGTTTAGGGAACGACTCATAAAAGCAAGTGATTACTCACGCAAAAAACCTTCGGTAATCGTACACCAGCTCTCCAAAGACGATTATGCCGTACTACAAGAAAAATTGCGCAAGTTTCAAGGATTTTATATACAGAAGCGAATGCTCCGCAGTTACCTCACCCACAATGCGGGGAATGTATTGGGATATATCAGCGAGGTAAATGAATGGGAACTAAAAAAGAACCCTTATTACTTAGCTGGTGAACTGATAGGGCGCAGTGGGGTAGAAAAACAATACGAGGAATTCTTACGAGGTAAAAAAGGTGTACAATTCTTCCAAAAGGACAAACACAACGCTGCCATTGAACGCTATAAAAATGGCGCAATGGATACTTTGCCTATCACTGGACAACCTTTGCAACTAACCATAGACATCAATTTGCAAGCCTATGGCGAAATGCTGATGCAACACAAACACGGCGGAATTGTAGCTATAGAACCTAAAACAGGTGAGATTCTCGCATTGATATCAGCGCCTACTTTTGACCCTGCTCTGTTGGTAGGACGTGAACGCTCTAAGAACTACACAGCCCTTTATAACGATTCGATTGCTAAACCTCTTTACGACCGCACACTATTAGCAGAATACCCACCAGGGTCGCCATTTAAAGTAATAAACGCACTCATAGGCTTACAGGAAGGTGTGATAACACCAGGTAGTGTGTTCAGCTGTGGAGGAGGTTATCGTTTTGGAGGGCGTATAATGCGTTGCCACTGCGGGCGCAGTTCTAATGACTTATTACACGGGATAGCTTTTTCTTGTAACTCTTATTTTGCAAATACCTATAAGCGTGCTATTGATATGAAAACCACTTCGGCAGTGGGTATGGACAAGTGGAATGCTCACGTACGAAGTTTTGGATTGGGAAGCTTTTTAGGTGCAGACTTACCGACAGGACGTGCAGGGAAAGTGCCTAATACTGCTTTGTATGACAAACAATATGGTGGTCGCTGGAACGGCACAACCAATATTTCTAATGCTATTGGGCAAGGAGAATTGCTCACCACTCCTATACAGCTTGCTAATGTGATGGCAGCCATCGCTAATAGAGGTTATTACTATACCCCTCATATCGTAAAAAAAATAGATAATAAAATTACTCCATTTCAAGAGTATACCGTTGCTAAACACACTACAATAGCCCCTAAGAACTTTGAACCTGTGATTAGAGGTATGAATATGGCATATGAGCAAGGTACTGCACGCCGTACCCAAATTGAAGGTATTAATATCGCTGCTAAAACAGGTACCGCCGAAAACTTTATAAAAGTGAATGGCAAGCGTATGCAACTTACTGACCACTCTATATTTGTAGCTTTTGCCCCCATAGAAGACCCTAAGATTGCTATTGCCGTATTTGTGGAAAACGGATATTACGGAGCACGAGTAGCTGCTCCCATCGCCTCACTAATGATTGAAAAATACCTGAAAGGGGAAGTATACCGCTGCGACCTCGAAAAGCAAATGCTCGAAAAGAGTCTTGAAGACGAATATATGAAGCCTTATAGCGGATTGCCTTTTACCATCAACCGATAATGAAAAAGATTATATTAGCCTCAGGCTCACCGCGCCGTCAGCAGTTCTTGAAAGAATTAGATATCCCTTATGAGGTAGTTCTCAAACCCATAGACGAAACCTACCCTAAACACTTAAAGCGAGAGCAAATCACCGACTATCTCGCCCAGCTGAAAGCTACGCCCTTTGCGGGTGAAATACCTACGGATTGTGTGCTTCTCACCTCTGATACTATTGTGTGGCACGAAGGTAAAGCCCTTGGTAAACCCAAAGACACTACCGAAGCCTTTGCAATGTTGCGTTCGCTCTCGGGGAAGACTCACGAGGTAATTACCTCTATATGTTTTACTACTAATGAAAAGCAAATAACGGAACACTGCATTACGAAAGTAACCTTTAAAGAACTTTCCGATGACGAAATAACCTATTACATCAGTCACTATCAGCCATTTGACAAAGCAGGAGCTTATGGTATACAGGAGTGGATAGGACATATAGGAGTTACCACTATTGAAGGCTCTTATAACAACGTAATGGGACTGCCTACGCATTTAATTAAAGAACAAATATAAAAAGAAGTAAACTCTGGTAATTCTTGAATTTTACCAGAGTTTTTTCTTATATACTAATTAGCTTAAACTATTAAGAAACAATTTATTAAGAAAAATAATAAAAAAAGAATCATTAAAAAAATTGCAGTTTAAAAATATTTATTGTACTTTTGGGGCTGTATTTTAAATAGAAATACAAATGGCTATATTTAATAAAGAGAGAGATAATAAAAAGATTATTATGGCAGCAGAAAATCCCACAGGAAGTAGCAACCGTATTGTTACTGAAACAAAATTCAAAGGAGAAATCAATTCAAAATCTGATTTTAGAATTGATGGTGAAGTGGAAGGAACTTTCCAAACTTCAGGTAAATTAGTAGTAGGCAGAACCGGTGTAATAAAAGGCACTGTGATTTGCGAAAACGCCGATATTGAAGGTAAAATAACAGGTACCCTCAAAGTGAGTAGTATTTTAAGTTTAAAATCTACTGCAGTTGTAGAAGGCGAAGTGTACGTAGATAAGCTTTCTATAGAACCAGGAGCGGTATTTAACGTTTCTTGCTCGATGAAAGGAGGCAAAAACAGCTTTACCATCAATGAAAAACCACAAGCACCAGTTACAGCCGAAAAACAACCACCTAAATAAGTGGATTACCTTTTCACAAATAGGGCTACAAATGGCTATTACCATAGCCATTTGTAGCTTTTTTGGTGTTTGGTTAGACGGTAAATTTCCTAATGAGTACTCTCTATGGACAGTGGTATGTTCGCTTTTTGGGGTATTTGGAGCTATGTATTCAGTAATTAAGAAAGCCCAACAGATGAGCGATGAAGAGTAACATACTCCTGTTTGTAAAATATTTATTATTGCTTATTGCCGGAGGGGTAGGACTCTTTTGGCCATATGATTATTGCGTAAACACAGAGGGTGTTAGTTTGTACTATTCGCTAAATACCTTGCTCATCTTCCATTGTGGTTTATCTTTCTTCTTATTTAGTATTATCTTCATTGTAAACAAAAGACGCAAACAGCACACTGCCTTTGCTTTTATGGCGGGCTTTGTATTGCGCTTTGTAGCCGTAGTAATTCTCTCACTTCCGCTGGTAAAAACTGTAAGTCCTTCCCCTTTACACGAAATGCTCTTCATCTTATTGCCTTCTTTTTATTTTACAACCATAGAAGCTGTATTAGCGATTCAGTTGATAAAATAAGCACGAGCCAGGCGGGTAGGAAATTTGGAAATTAGCAAATGAGAGAATTTGGAAATTTGGAAATGAGAAAATGAGTAGTGATGAAAATAGTTTTTTGAGAGGTCTGGCAAGTCAGACGATTCAGATGAGATTAAGGGCTTTATTGAAGAGACTGAGAAGATAGAAAGATATCGGAAAAGAACGGAAGGACAAATTTAAGTAGAAGATAAAAAATGAGCTGTAATTTGGGTGAGGTTAGCTTATAGAGAGCTTATAGGAAGCTTATACGAATCTTGGACGATTGGTATAGAAAGGGTATATAAATAATTGATTAATAATATAATACAACAATGCCAAAAACGCCAAAAACAGGATTTCGAGGCGAAAGAAAGGGAAAAGGCACTAGGCCTTAGGCCATAGGCACTAGGGGGGGAGTATGACGGAAAAAGGGGAATGTGATGACGGAAAAGAGAAGAAATGACGAGTGATGAATAACGAAGATAATGTGAGGATATAGCACGACGGACAGATACAAGCTACACAAACGGGGAACAAATGACTAATGACGAGAGGAGAGTGACGAAGGCAAGGCAATGGTAAGATAAGGGAAAAGAAAAGTCCGAGTGTTGCAATTTTGTAGAAAAACACCTTGTTAAAGACACTATCTGTGAATTTGAATGAGAAGTATAACTTTTTTTGTTAAAATATTAGGCAATATCAAAAAAATGCTGTAATATTGCGCCATAATTTTAATATCATAATTTTACACACTATGGATGCACAAAAAGTGGATATGTTTATCGTAACTAATGGTAAATTTTTCAGACCTGAAATCGTTCCTCAAATTCGTGAAAAGCTTCTTTCTTTGGACGAATCAAAATGGGTAATGCTACAAACGATACAGTTTAAAGACCCTACTACTTCTCTTATCATCTCTCTCCTGGGAGGTGGTTTGGGTATCGACCGTTTCTACATCGGTGATGTAGGTATGGGAGTTGGTAAATTGATTACTTGTGGAGGTTTGGGTATTTGGAGTATTGTGGACTGGTTCCTAATTATGGACGCTACAAGAGACAAAAATGCCGAATTATTAGCTTCATCACTTAGTTACTAATTGACGACTAAAAAGTTCTATACTTTCATCACACTCCTATGTCTTGCCTGTTGGGGGTGGCTACTTAGCCACTATGTTTTTCACGGGCAGGACATAGGGGTTACTGTTTGTGCAATAAAGAATGTTACGGGGTACCCCTGTCCGTCGTGTGGTACCACGCGGTCGGTTGAGGCTTTTTTTGAAGGACACTGGGGAGAGGCGTTACTGACCAATCCGCTTGGGGTATTGGCATCGGTATTACTTATCATTACTCCGTTATGGTTACTTTATGATTTATGCAGAAAGAAAACTACTTTGCAGGGAGCTTACATAAAGTTTGAACAATTCTTTAAACACCCTTACGTGTATATTCCCTTTTTTATTCTCATAGCACTGAACTGGATTTGGAATATTTATAAAGGTTTATGATAGAAACTAAACAATTAAACGAACGCATCAGCGATGGTGACAAGGAGCGCGCTGCCAATAGCTATATAATGTCGATAGTGGCTATTATGGCGGGAATGCCTTTGCCTATCATCAATCTACTGGCTACCATATTCTTTCTGGTGGCACATCGCAAAGGCTCTTTTTTTGTGCGTTGGCATTGTTATCAAGCCTTCGTTTCACAACTCTTCTTATTTTTTGTAAACACCACTACTTTCTGGTGGACTGTATCAATAGTATTGGGGAGCAATTTAGTAACTAATGCTTATATTGCTTGGCTGATTATTGCCTTTATCTTTAATATCTATGAAATTATAGGCACGTTTTATTCTGCCATAAAGATACGCAAGGGCGAACATTTATCGTGGTGGTTTTACGGTGATATTGTAGATTTAATAGTGAAAAAATAATGAATAAAGTAATATCAAGAGGCACTATTTTACTGTGTATTTTCTTTGGCGGTTGGTTTTTACTGCAACAAGTAAACTGGTTGGGTATTTTTAAGATTAACCCGCTGATAAGGAATGAATATGTGAAGAAAATAGAGGTAAAGCTGGGTGAAATGATGTTTGAGGACTTCACCAGCAGAAACTCAGTAGTAGACGATAGCCTTGCGGTAGCGACTATCGACAGTATGGTGACCAAAATATGTGATGCTAATAACATCGACCAGAAGGAGCTGAAAGTGTACTTATTAGATAGTGAAGAGATAAATGCTTTTGCTTTGCCTAATCACCAGCTGATGATTTATACAGGACTTGTAAAAAAGACCTCAAGCCCAGAAGCCCTTTGTGGGGTGATTGGGCACGAGCTGGCGCATATTGAAAAAGATCACGTAATGCAGTCGCTTGTAAGAGAATTAGGGATAGGCACTTTGTTTGCTATTATTTCGGGGCGGTCAGACCTTTCGATGATTACAGAAGTAGGCAGAATCGTGTCTTCGAGTGCTTTTAACCGAAATATGGAAAAAGAAGCCGACCTTGTGGGACTTACCTATATACAAAATGCGAAGATAGACCCTAAACCTTTTGCTGAGTTTATAGGGGTGATAGATGATAAAAATACTCCGCCTTCGGCATTTAAATGGGTAAGCACTCATCCTTTCCCAAAGGATAGGAAAGAGTATTTGCTACAAAATATCGGTAAACAGCGAACTAACTACAAGTCTGTTATTTCTTCATCTACTTGGAAAACATTTAAGGAAATCATAGAGGAAGAATAATTATGCGACTCTTAGCTATAGACTACGGAACCAAACGCACAGGAATTGCTGTAACCGACCCTCTGCAAATCATCGCTTCGGGGCTTTGCACAGTAGAAACCCCTACCCTACTCGCTTTCCTAAAACAATACACTTCCGAGGAAGCCGTAGAAGCCTTTGTGATTGGGCAACCTAAACGAATGAACAGTGAGGATTCCTGCGTAGAGGCTGAGATACAAAAGTTTATCAGTAAGTTACAACAGGAGTTTCCAGAGACACCTATCCACCGTCAAGACGAGCGGTTTACTTCCAAACTTGCTTTCCAAACAATGATTGATAGCGGACTAAAAAAGAAACAACGTCAGAACAAAGCGTTGATAGATGAAATTAGTGCTACAATTATCTTACAGGAATTTCTTTCAGGGAGAGCCAATGAGTAGTCAAGTAAAAGATAAAATGACAGCAAAAATATTTAACCAATGAAAAAGTTTATTATCACTATTGTATGTATGTTGTGTGCTGCGCCTCTTCTTTTTGCACAAACCCTTTTATCTCCTAACGAGAACCTCAAACTCTCATTTCGGCTCACTGAAAAAGGTACACCTACTTATGCTTTAACTTTCAAAGGTAAAACAGTCATCAGCGAGAGTGCACTAGGTTTTGTAATCAACCAAAAGGAGGATTTCAACAGTAATTTTGAAATCACAGATGTTCAGTTTGCTGAAGCTAATAGTGTATGGCAACCCGTATTGGGTGAAAACAAAGAAATACGCGACCATCACAAAGAAATGTTAGTGCACCTCTCTCAGAAAAACAGCGGACGACAATTGCTCTTGCGTTTTCGCTTGTTCAACGATGGTTTAGGTTTCCGCTATGAGTTCCCCTTGCAAGACAACTTCCGTCACTTTAGAATTCAAGAAGAGCTTACTGTTTTCCAACTCTCGGGTAACCACAAGGCTTTTTGGATTCCGGCTGACTACGACACGAACGAGTTTCCTATTACCACTTCTGCTATTTCGGAAATTCCAAAACTTATAGATAAAGTGCGCGAAGAGCCTTTGGCTGCCAAAGCACCTACTCCCAATGTAGCCGTACAAACTCCCTTGATGCTCAAATCGAGCGATGGATTGTACATTAATCTGCACGAGGCTGCTTTGGTGAATTACCCTGCGATGATGCTCAACGTCAATGCTACCAAACATCAGTTATCAGCTCATTTAGTCCCCGATAAGAATGGGGTAAAAGGCTACATTCAAACGGGTAGCGTAACACCTTGGCGCACAATAGTAGTGAGCGATGATGCTCGCGATATTTTGGCTTCTAACCTTATCCTCAACCTCAACGACCCCTGCAAAATCACCGATACTTCTTGGATTCACCCTACCAAATACATAGGCGTTTGGTGGGAGTATTTTATAGGAGGTGGTAGTACGTGGGCTTACTCCGATGACCGCGATATTACCATTGGCGTTACCGATTATACAAAACTAAAACCTAACGGACATCACGGTGCTAATACCGAGCACGTGAAGAAATACATCAACTTTGCCTCTCAGCACGGTTTTGATGCCGTTCTTGTGGAAGGTTGGAACGAGGGTTGGGAAGATAATTATGCTTACAACAAAGAGCGCATCTACAGCTTTACCAAAGCCTACCCCGATTTTGATGTGCAAGCACTACACCAATACGCCGCTGCCAAAGGAGTAAAACTGATTATGCACCACGAAACTACCTCCTCAGTAGTTGATTACGAACGCCACCTGCACGAGGCTTTCCGCTTTATGAACGACAATGGTTACGACGCCGTGAAAACAGGTTATGTTGGACCTATCATCCCGCGTAGCGAATACCACGACGGACAATGGATGGTAAACCACTACAACTATGTAGCCGAAACCGCTGCTAAGTACCGCATAATGGTCAATTCACACGAGGCGGTGCGACCTACCGGTATGAGCCGTACTTACCCTAACTGGGTAGCCCAAGAGAGTGCACGCGGTACCGAATTTGAATCGTTCAACGGCAATCACCCCGAACATACTACTATCCTCCCCTTCACCCGCTTAATGGGTGGCGCTATGGACTATACCCCTGGTATTTTTGAAGGCGATTTGAGCCGATATGGCAACAACAAAGCCAAACGTAGTACTACTCTTGTGAAGCAGTTGGCGCTTTACGTAACAATGTACAGTCCGTTGCAAATGGCAGCCGACTTGCCCGAGAACTACGAAAAACACCTCGATGCTTTCCAATTTATCAAAGATGTGGCAGCCGACTGGGATAATACTTACATTTTAGAAGCCGAACCCGGCGATTACATCACCATTGCCCGTAAAGCCAAAGGTAAAAACGAGTGGTTCGTAGGTGCTATTACCGATGAAAACGCCCGTGAAGCTCTCGTTGATTTCAGTTTTCTACCCAAAGGAAAAACCTATACCGCTACCCTCTACACCGACGGTAAAAATGCCGATTGGCGTACCAATCCCAATAGTTACTCCATCAAAACAATGAAAGTAACTCAAAAAACCAAACTCAAACAACGCCTTGCCCCCAGTGGTGGCTTGGCTATAAGTATCAAGTGATTATGAAACAATTCTTTTTCATTATAGGCTTCATTTGCTGTGCTTCACTGAATGCCCAAGACCCGTGGCTGCTCAAAGCAGAGACCATCAACCCCACTAACTATTACGGGGTTACAATAGGCAATGGAATGATAGGGATGCGTTCTTCTGCTACACCCCTACAAATAGACCAAGTAATTATAGCAGGGTTGTACGATTACGGCAAAAGTAGGGTAGTTTCGGCTATGCCTAATATCAATCCATTACAACTGCGAATGGCTATTGATCACGAGGATATCAACACTCATTCTGTTAGTGATTTCACTCAAGAGTTAGAATTGCGCAATGGGGCGTTCTCAGGTCACTTCAATTTTAAAGACAAAGCTAAAGTTACCTACACTTATTATGCCTTGAGGCACTTGCCTCACACCTTGCTGTTAGACATCAGCATTACCCCTTTGCGCGATATTACACTTCTGGCAGAGAACATTCTAACCACCCCCGATGGCTTCCGCAACCCTCAAAACTACTTCAATGAAATCAATCCGCCTCACGCTCATATCCCATTGCTCACTACGGTGGCTCAAACACCAGCAGAAAATGCCAAAGTAGCAGTGAGTAACGCTTTTCTTTTCGATAAAAAATACGGTAACGCTCCCCAAATATTGCACGAAATGAGAGACTACAATAGTCACCTAATGCAATTCACTCATAAACTAAAAGCAGGCGAAACCTATTCTTTCTCACTAATTGGCAACCTAATAACCTCTCAGCACTCTGCCGACCCTTATAATCAAGCCGAAAGACTCTGTACTTATGCTTTCTTGCAGGGACACGAGGCGCTGCTTGCAGGACATAACAAACAGTGGGCAAAACTCTGGGAAAGCAACATTGAGATTGAGGGAGATGCACAGGCTAATCAGGATATTCACAATATGTTATACCACTTATACGCTTCGGTAAGTGAGCTCCATTCCTTTTCTCTTTCTCCTTATGGGTTAAGCCACACAGGGTATATGGGACACATATTTTGGGATACCGAAATGTGGATGTATCCCCCTTTGTTATTATTGCACCCCGAAATAGCTAAAAACCTCCTCAACTATCGCTATCAAAGGTTAGAACGCGCCCAACACAACGCTGCTCTACACGGTTATCAAGGGTCGATGTTCCCTTGGGAAAGTGCCACATCAGGAGAAGAAGATACCCCCGTATGGGCACTAACAGGTACTTACGAGCATCACATCACTGCCGATGTAGCTATAGCTGTATGGAATTACTATTGTGTAACTAAAGATAAAGAGTGGTTGCGCCGCATTGGCTATCCCATTTTAGAAAGTACCGCTACCTTTTGGCAAAGCCGAGTGAGTGAACAAGCTCCCTATCAAATTAAAAACGTAGTATGTGCCGATGAATGGGCTGAAAATGTAGATAACAACGCCTATACCAATGCAGCTGCTAAACTGAATTTGCTCTACGCTACTGCTGCTGCTAAAGTATTAGGGATAAAAGCTAACCCTCAATGGAAAACCATAGCCGAACAGCTCGTTTTCAGCACAATGGATAATGGCGTAACCCGTGAACACGATAGCTATACGGGGCAAGCAATCAAGCAAGCCGATGTAAACCTATTAGCTTATCCGTTAAAAGTAATTACCGACAAAAACCAAATACACAAAGATTTAGAGTATTACAAAGACAAAGTGCCTTACAACGATACTCCTGCGATGACTCAGGCTATATTCTCTCTCTTATACAGCCGATTAGGCGACCGTGAAAAGGCTTATAAGTACTTCACTGAAGCCTATCACCCTAACCTCTTACCTCCTTTTAGAGTAATGGCTGAAACCAAAAATGGTAAGACTTCTTATTTCCTCACCGGAGCAGGAGGCGTACTACAAACGGTGATGATGGGCTTTGGAGGCTTAGATATATCCGAAGAAAAAGGCATACAACAACTGAAAACTGTAATGCCCACACATTGGAAAAAAATCACTTTAAAAGGTATCGGAATTGACAAAAAAACATATATCATATCAAATGAATAAACCTCAATCACACCCTCCTAAAGCTAAACAAATACCTCATATATTCACCGAATTTGGCAACAAGCGCACCGATAATTACTATTGGCTGCGCGAGCGCGAAAACCCTGAAGTTATTGCTTATTTAGAAGCTGAAAACGCCTATTATCAGGCGCAAACAGCACACACCAAACCTTTGCAAGAAACGCTCTTTGCCGAAATGAAAAGTCGCATCAAAGAAAACGACAGTTCTGTGCCTTACTTTTACAACGGTTATTGGTATCAAACTCGTTATGAAGAAGGTAAGGATTATCCTATTTATGTGCGCTACAAGGAAACGCTCGATGCTCCAGAAGAAGTGCTTTTCGATTGTAATGCGATGGCTAAAGGCAAAGCCTACTTTCACCTCGATAGCTTTGCCATAAGCGACGACAACCAGTGGGCGGTTTTTGGGGTGGATACGGTATCTCGCCGGCAATATACGTTGCAAATCAAGAACCTCAGCACAGGTGAAATACTGCCCTATAAAATCAAGAATACTAATGGACAAGCAATTTGGGCAGCCGATAGTCGTACCATTTTCTACGTGAAGAACAATATCCAAACCATGCGTTCTTTCAAAGTATACCGCCATATTTTAGGTACTGACCCCAAAGGCGATGTATTGATTTTCCACGAAAAAGACGATACTTTCGATGTATTCGTCTACCGCGAAAAATCTCGCAAATACCTTGTGATAGGCAGCGAGAGTACCCTTACATCCGAATATCAAATCTTAAACGCCAATACCCCTCTCGAGGCTTTCAAAGTATTCCAACCCCGCACACGAGGCTTGGAATACGATATAGCTCATTATGAGGAGTATTTTTATATTCTCACCAATAAAGACGGTGCGACCAACTTCAAACTGATGCGTACCCCCGAAAGTGCTACAACTTCCGAACATTGGGAAGAGGTAATAGCTCATCGTCCCGAAGTACGCCTCAACGATATCGAGATTTTTAAAGATTTCTTAGTAGTCGAAGAAGTGTACAACGGCTTAGAACGTATACAAATACGCTCGTGGGACGGCTCAAAAGTGCATTACCTCCCCTTTGATAGCGAAACTTATACTGCTTATACTACTCAAAATATAGATTTCAACACCGAATGGCTCCGCTACAACTACCAATCATTGGCAACTCCTGCTTCTATTATAGAATACAATATGCGCACTGGCGAAGAGCATCTGCTAAAAGAACAAGAGGTATTAGGCGGGAACTTCAACAAAGATAATTATATAGAAGAACGCCTTTGGGCAACTGCCCCCGATGGAATAAAAGTCCCTATCTCTCTCGTATATCGCAAAGATATAGTGAAAAATGGACAAAATCCTTTGTTACTCTACGGTTATGGCTCGTACGGAGTAACCATCAATCCTTATTTTTCTACCACTCGTTTGAGCTTGTTAGACCGCGGTTTTATCTATGCTATTGCACATATCCGCGGAGGAGAGTATTTAGGTCGCCAATGGTATGAAGATGGCAAACTCCTCAAAAAGAAAAACACATTTACCGATTTTATCGCTTGTTCTCAGTTTCTCATCGCCGAAGGCTACACCTCTCCCGAACATCTATTTGCCGAAGGTGGCTCGGCTGGAGGTTTGCTAATGGGTGCCGTGGTGAATATGGCACCGCAATTGTATAAAGGCATTATCGCCTCTGTACCTTTTGTGGATGTAGTAACTACAATGCTCGACAAGAGTATTCCACTCACTACTGGCGAATACGACGAGTGGGGAAATCCTAATAACGAGGAATATTACAATTATATGCTCTCCTATTCGCCTTACGACCAAGTGCGAGCCCAAGCCTATCCAGCAATGTACGTGAGTACCGGTTTGCACGACTCACAAGTTCAGTATTGGGAGCCCGCCAAATGGGTAGCTAAACTGCGAGAACTCAAAACCGACGACCATTCGCTGTATTTAGATACCAATATGGAAGCTGGTCACGGCGGTGCCTCAGGACGCTTCGAAGCCCTAAAAGAAACTGCAAAAGAATACGCTTTTTTGTTGGAATTAGAGAAAAAATAGATAAACAAAAAAAGGAATGTTTAGTAAACATTCCTTTTTATTATAAAAGAAACTACTCTATTAAAAATAAAATAGTATTTTATTTAATTTTTACTACTTCTCGTAGAAATTAATTTCAGAGAATCCCACCCAATCACTACTACTATCTGTAAAGTCGCCTAATGATAAATGTAAAAGAGGCACAGCTTTTTTGAAAGTTATCACAAAATCTCCACTGCCACTATAGTTTACAGTTCCTTGGATTTGTTTATTATTTTGTTCCATAGCAGCATATACAACTGCTTTTTTTTTGGGGATAGCCTGATACAAGTTTTAATACTATTGATTTTACAAGTTTTACTTTAGGGAAAGTAAAATTATAATAAGCACCCTCAGCAGCATAAGAATAGCTACTTTCATCACCATCTAATAAATAAGAAGGTTCATAATAATGATCTCCAGTAACAGTTGCTCTAATACCTTTCCTATCTATTTTTGTACCTAATAGTTGAGTACCTGCTTCTGCATTATTGTTAGAAGCTACTAACTCTTTTACATTTAAATTTACAAAAACTTTGTTGTTTGACAATTGCTGTTCAACACCTGAAGCATCTTTCACTATGTATTTAAGTGGTAATACATACTCTCCTTGATCAGTAATAGTTGATTCATCTAAAACAAACGTAAGGTCTTTCATAGTAGCATCGAAACTTTCTTCGGGCAGTATAACTTCTACTCCATTAGGAGCTATTTTTTTGCTTCCTAAAGAAGGATTCTCATCACGTACCAACGCAACTGTAAACCCAGAGGGTAATTCATAAGAACTTTTTAGGTTAAAAGTAACTGCTTTATCTCTATTCCCTATGTAGGTTGTACCGTTATAGAAACCTAGTAATTTAGATACATTTTGAGATTCTACACTAATTTTTATCTCTTCTGGAAAGACTTTTAGTACAAATACATCTTTCCCTTTAGGAAGGGTAAGTCCATTATCAGTTACTTTCAAAACATAAGGCAAAATAACTTTTTTGTTAAAATTAGAGTTATTGCTAATAATAAGTGTAAAAGTAACAGAGGTTTCACCTTGTACTAAGGGTTTTGGTAGCTTCACTTAACTGAGCAAGGTTTGCTTCCCCTAATTCAAAGCCTGAATAATCAGCTTTCACTTTATCATAAGCAGAAGCATCATAAACAAATGACACTTGTATATCCTTGTCATAGGGTTTATCAAGCAATCTCACTTCTACTTCTTTGGTATAGTTTCTATTAATAGTTACATTACCAAAAGAGAGCATTGGCAGATCGGCAACAGTGGGTCTGAGATAAATATAGTTAAGACGAGGGTCATACCCTAATTGGGTACGAATATCGTTGTCTTCTATTTTTTATCAATTTCCCAAGTAGTGCTATCGTTTTTTTCGACAGTAATCTCGTCTTTTTTACAAGATACTAATAGTGAAAAACAGAAAGCGACTGTTAAACTATTGAATATTATTTTTTTCATTGTGTTTATTTTTTAGAGGCTATTTCTTTACAGTATAGCCTCATTGTTATTACTAATCTTCTGTATCTAAGATTTCAGATGGGAATTTTACATTCTCTTTCCATTCTACCGTAGGAGTAAAGGTAGCTTCATCAATATCTTTTACATACGAATCACCATCTTGTTCTCCTGTATTATAGGAAGAAGTACCTTTTCTATAGATAGTGGTATTATTGTACTTGCTCATATCTTTAAAGCCGTCTTTTTTTGTGATAGACAAGTAGGCTACTAAACCTTTAGTATCAGGGTCGACAGGTAGATATAGACCATCTGCGATTTCGGCATCGGTAAGTACTCTGTTCCATACTCTAAACTCTCGGAAATAACGATTAGCAGAGTAAGAGGTTTGGGTATTTTCGATATTAATACGTATACCAGGAGATACTTTTAAACTAGGACGCTGGTAGTTTTTAATGAGTTTGCCATTGATGTAGAGTTTAAGGAAAGAGTCTTTATATGTAAAGATAATTTGCACCCATTTTCCTACAGCAATATCATTAGTCTTCGTCCATTCTTCATCTTTGCATCGCTACAATTCCCCCTTTGGAGGTAGCCAGCGATAGCTGGGTATGTGTACCGCGAAAGCTGGGTATGTGTAAGGGGGAGGTTACCTTTGTCTTTTCTATATCTGTCCGCGTAACTCACACTGTCTTTTATTCATTGTAGACCCACTGTAGACCCACTGTAGACCCACTCATTATTCAATTATTCTATAAGCTTTGTACAATCCTCTCCCAATTCCACCATTAACCACTAACCACCAACCATTAATCATTGACCATTAATTCAAAAATTTGTTCATTTGCTAATTATTTTCTACTTTTGCCTACTGATAACCGATACTTGTAATCATAATAATGAATAAAAATGCTGTATTAGGGTGGGCAACCCTCATAATGATAGTAGTAGGCTTAGGGCTTATCGCTTTAGGAGCCTTCAAATACAACGAAGTAGCAGGCTTTGGATTCGGAGCAGTAGGCATTGGCTTTTTTGCTATTGCTTGGGTATTCAACGCCCTCAAAGGAAGAGTATGACAATTTGCTAATTTGTTAATGTGATAATTAGCAAATGTACATACCCTACTCATTTGCCAATTTGCCAATTTACTAATTTACTAATTAAAAAATTATGAATATACCAGAACAATTTCAAGTAAAACCCTTTCGCCAAGATACTTACCTTATCGATGGCGAACTCCGTGAGTGGAAAGGTGAGTTCACCAATATCTACTCCACTATTTCTTCTACTGAAAAGTATGAACGCACCCTCTTGGGTAGCGTGCCTTCGTTAGGCAAAGCTGATGCTTTAGAAGCCCTTCATTCGGCTACCGAGGCTTATAACAAAGGTAAAGGTTTGTGGCCTACAATGAAAGTAAAAGACCGCATCTCCGCAATGCTCAAGTTTGTAAAACAAATGGAAAAGCAACGCGATGAGGTCGTAAAACTGATGATGTGGGAAATCGGCAAAAACCTGGACGACTCGCGTAAGGAATTTGACCGTACCGTAGAGTACATCTACGACACTATCAATGCTTATAAAGAACTCGATAACGAGTCGTCTAAATTCGTACAACGCGATGGAGTCTATGCCCTCATTCGTCGTGGTCCCTTAGGGGTTGTACTCTGTTTAGGTCCTTATAACTACCCACTGAATGAAACCTTTGCACTGATTATCCCTGCGCTTATTATGGGCAATACAGTGATTTTTAAGCCTGCTAAACACGGGGTATTACTCTTCACGCCTCTATTGGAAGCCTTCCAAAACTCCTTCCCTCGTGGGGTGATTAATATTCTTTACGGACGCGGTCGCACCGTTGCACCACCCATTATGGAGAGTGGCAAGGTAGATGTATTGGCACTCATAGGCAACAGCAAGACAGCTATTGCACTGCAAGACCAGCACCCTAAGAAGAACCGCTTGCGCCTTGTCTTTGGGTTGGAAGCTAAAAACCCTGGGGTAATACTTCCTGACGCCAATCTTGATTTGGCAGTAAACGAATGCGTGAAAGGAGCCTTGTCTTTCAACGGACAGCGTTGTACAGCACTAAAAATCCTCTACGTACACGCCAAGATAAAAGATGAGTTTCTCAAGCGTTTTGCCGAAAAGGTCGATGCGCTGAAGTTCGGTAATCCGTGGGACGAAAAAGTAGCTCTCACTCCCCTACCCGAGGTCGATAAACCTGCTTTCTTACAAGAACTCATAGATGATGCTCTTGCCAAAGGCGCTACTATTCAGAATAAAAAAGGTGGTCAGCGCACTGATAACTTCATTTTCCCTGCGGTACTTTATCCCGTTACCAAGGAAATGCGAGTGTATAACGAAGAGCAGTTTGGGCCTCTTATTCCAGTAAAACCGTTCTCCAATATCAACGAGATTATAGATGAGATTTCCGATTCTAAATACGGACAGCAAATCAGCCTGTTTGGCGAAGACCCACACGAGCTCTCTCCTCTCATCGATATGTTGGTAAATATGCTCTGCCGTGTGAACCTCAACAGCTTATGTCAGCGAGGCCCCGATGTATTCCCTTTCACTGGTAGAAAAGACTCAGCTGTGGGTACCCTAAGCGTACACGATGCCTTACGCTCGTTCTCTATCCGCACCTTTGTATCGTTCCAAAACAACGACTACAACGATAGGATAGTAGAGAACCTCCTCCGCACTGGCGCTTCTAACTTCATCAACACCGATTTCATTTTATAGAGTATATTTATAAGGTATATAAAAAAGCAGGTTGCTATATAGCAACCTGCTTTTTTTCCGTGACCGCAAGAGGAGTCGAACCTCCAACCTTCAGAACCGGAATCTGATATTCTATCCAGTTGAACTATGCGGCCTCTTTTAAACTATATATTACTAAGACAATAATCTCTTTACAATCTCCGAAATGAGCTTGCCATCAGCTTTACCTGCCAATTGTTTGGTGGCTACACCCATTACCTTGCCCATATCCTTAGGCGTAGTAGCGCCCACTTGGTTAATAATCCCTCTCAGAGCAGTTTCTACTTCTGCTTCACTGAGTTGAGCCGGTAAGAACTTCTCTATCACCGCCATTTGGGCTAATTCAGGCTCAGCTAAGTCATTCCTACCTTGCTGTGTGTACAAAGCCGCACTGTCCTTGCGCTGTTTTACTAATTTTTGCAACAGTTTAAGTTCATCAGCTTCCGAAAGTTCTTCGGCAGCCCCTGCTTCTGTTTTGGCTAACAAAATAGCCGATTTAATAGCTCTCAACGATTCTAATGCCACTGTGTCCTTGGCTTTCATCGCTTCTTTGAGAGCCTCCATTACTTTAGTTTGTAAACTCATAATTTTCCAGTGTTTTGTGGGGCAAAAGTAATGCTATATTTGTAAACTGCCAACTTTTACCCCTGTTTTTTATTTCCAACGGAGGCTTTCCATTATCCTCCTCACATCTTTTTCTAAATAATTACTCGCAGGTTGTACCGAATCGTAATTAGGAACTACCCTAAAATACACCGAACCTGATATAAAATGACGCACACTATCGGTAGCGTAAAACTGTGCTTGCGAAGCCGCATTGCCATACACTTGGTAAAACATACCGTACACTTTGGTCGTATCGTTCATAAATACTGTCGAAGCAATATTATCTGCCTTAATCGTATGGTCATAAGTAAACTTCTGTGCATCACTCAGCAACTGACGAATATTGCCATTCACATTTTTATAAGTGAGATAAACCGTAGCCTTCATCGCAGGATATTCTATATTAACATCACACGAATGGGGTTTGTATTTCAATTCCGATAGCGTATTTACCTCAAAAGTAAACGGACAATTAGGCAATTCGGTTACTTTCTGATACGATGCTTGCGGGTATTCCAATCGCAATACTCCCTTAGGCTTAGGCAATATATCAGTACCACAAGCTACTAACAATAGCACTACGCTACTCAACAGACTATAAATAAGTTTTTTCATACATCACACTAATACCAAAAAACCTCAGCCACTTATGCTAAGGTTTTTCAGTGTAAAAAAGTTTTTATAATGGGTGAAAAATTATTCTACAGGTTTTTCTTCTGCTTTCACTTCTTTTTTCTCACCACCTTTTTCGTGGCAAGACTTTTTAGCATCTTTCTTACCGTCTTTTTTGCAACAAGATTTCTTTTTGCCATCTTTATTGCACTCTTTTTTCTCGCCGTCTTTATCGCAAGATTTCTTCACTTTCACTCCTCCGTTACCATCTTGGTCTACGATAAGGCTTTTAGCGATTTGATTTACATTAAGGGTCATAGCCCCTACATTAGTACTAAATGCAAACATTACAAATGCTGCAACAATTAATTTAAAAGTGTTCTTCATACAATTTTATATTTAGTTATTAATTTTCTATTTATCAATATATTTCCATTCTTATCCCAACATCGCATACCCCATTGTAGCAACGCCTATTTCCACATTGGGTACGGTTTTCAGTAGCTCATAACAGTTTGTGAGCGTAGCTCCTGTGGTCACCACATCATCTACCAAAAGCACCTTCTTGCCTTCTATTCTATGAGTGTTTTGAAGAGAAAATATATGTTCACTCTCCTTCAAACGTCGCCACACTACCTTTCGGGTTTGCGTAGTATTAGCTTCAATTTTCACCAATACATCATCTATATAATTAAGGTGTAATACCGAAGCCAATGTCTTGCCAAACAAGGCTACTTGGTTGTATCCTCGCTTGCGTTCTTTGCTTTTGTGCAAAGGCACAGGCAACACCACCTCAGCCTGCTGAAATAGGGGCGCATTCTTTATCTTTTCACCGAGCCATTGTCCTAACCACTCCCCTATCTGCTCTTCTCCTTTATACTTTAAAGAATGTATCAAATGTTGTGCCATATTGTCCTTTTTAAAGTAAAATAATGCAGTAGCCGCAAACACTTCGCACTCTTCTGTCAATCGCTGGGTAAACAAATTTTCCGCCTGCAAATGAAAGTTCGTTTCTTCCAACTTTTCTCTACAATTTACACACAAAAAATGCTCGCCTGTAACCAATAATTTTCCACAACCCCTGCAATAAGCAGGTGATAACACCGAAAGTATATCCGATAAAATCATAATTCTTTTAGCTAATAGGTCGTTAATATCTTCCTCTTAAATCCACCTTCTCTCCTTCCGTTCCTCGTTCATTGTTCGTTCATTGTTCGTCTTATTTTTCCGTTACTACACTCCCTCTCCTTGGGAGTAGTCTCCGAATAGGAAACTATGTGATTGAGGAGAGGATTTTTTATTCGTCTTTTGTTCATTATCTGCCCGTGCGGCTCGCACCTGCCCGTGTGGCTCGCACCGTTGTTTATTGGTTTATATGTATGAACTTTGCCAAAGTTTGAATCTTTGGCAAAGTTGAAATCGATTAATTACCTTCTTTTTATCTCTGCCTTAGCTTCAACTTTCCTTCTACTTAGGTTCGTTGTTCCTTCGTTCATCGTTCGTCTTTTGTTCGTTGTAGACCCACTGTAGACCCACTGTAGACCCACTCTTTGTCCATCTATCCTATAAGCTTTGTATAATCCTCTCCCAATTTCACTATTAACCATTAATCATTAACCTCTAACCATTAATCTAATTTTTTTCGGCAAATATACTCCTTTTTCCAAAAAATAATAGTATCTTTGTCAAATTATTTTCAATCTCAAACAAACTTTAATCTATATTTTATAACTGAAAATCAATTGAATATATGGCAAATACAGACGATCAATTCAAAAAAGTTGTTGCTCACGCCAAAGAATATGGCTTTATTTTCCCTTCAAGTGAAATCTACGACGGACTCGGTGCCGTATACGATTATGGGCAAAATGGCGTTGAACTAAAAAAGAATATCCGCGAATATTGGTGGCGCGCAATGGTGCAAATGAACGAGAACATTGTGGGTATCGATGCTGCTATCTTTATGCACCCTACTACGTGGAAGGCTTCTGGGCACGTCGATGCTTTCAACGACCCACTGATTGATAACAAAGACTCTAAAAAACGCTACCGCGCCGATGTGCTCGTAGAAGATTACGTAGCCAAACTCGACGATAAGATTGAAAAAGAAATCGCTAAAGCTCAAAAACGCTTCGGCGATGCTTTTGACCGCGAGCAGTTTATAACTACCAATCCTCGTGTGTTAGAATACAAAAAACGTGGCGAAGAAATATTACACCGCTTGGGTAAATCACTTGAGAAAGAAGACCTCGCCGATGTAAAAGCCCTTATTGAAGAACTCGAAATTGCCGACCCCGAAACAGGTTCACGCAACTGGACAGATGTAAAGCAGTTCAACCTAATGTTCGGCACCAAAATCGGCGCCTCTGCCGATGCCTCTATGGATTTATACCTACGTCCCGAAACCGCTCAGGGTATTTTCGTTAATTTCCTAAACGTGCAAAAATCCGGACGTATGAAAATTCCTTTTGGTATCGCCCAAACGGGTAAAGCCTTCCGCAACGAGATTGTGGCGCGTCAGTTTATTTTCCGTATGCGCGAGTTCGAACAAATGGAAATGCAATTCTTCATCAAACCAGGTACCCAACAGCAATGGTATGAGTACTGGAAAGAAACCCGCCTCAAATGGCACTTATCCTTAGGAATGGGTGAAGAAAACTATCGCTACCACCCACACGAAAAGCTCGCTCACTACGCCGATGCTGCTTGCGATATTGAGTTCCGTTTTCCATTTGGTTTCAAAGAATTAGAAGGTATCCACTCTCGTACCAATTTCGACCTCGGTAACCACGAAAAGTATTCAGGCAAAAAAATGCAATACTTCGACCCCGAAGAAAATAAGAGCTATACTCCTTACGTACTCGAAACCTCTATCGGGCTCGACCGTATGTTCCTTGCGGTATTCTCGAACTCATTGCAAGAAGAAGCCTTAGAAGGAGGTGACACTCGCACCGTATTGCGTTTACCTTTTGTGTTGGCACCTACCAAAGTAGCTGTATTGCCATTGCTCAAAAAAGACGGACTTCCAGAAGTTGCCGAACAAATCGTGAACGAGCTAAAATACGATTTCAATGTAGCTTACGACGAAAAAGATGCCGTAGGTCGCCGTTATCGCCGCCAAGATGCCGTAGGCACACCTTTCTGCGTAACCGTCGATCACCAAACTTTGGAAGACAACACCGTTACTTTGCGCCACCGCGACACTATGGAGCAAGTGCGCATTGCCATTCCCGAATTGCGCAACACTATTGCCAAAGAAGTGGATATGCGCAATTGGCTTCACAAACTAAGTAACAAGTAATAGGTAACAATGACTGAAAATCCAACAATCAAACGTCCCGTGCCCATAGACGAAGAAGTGTTGTGGGATAAAACCACTACCCTGATGAGTCGTACCAACAAGCACGGACATATAATGGAAACCAATAAGGCATTTCAAGAAGTATCAGGCTATACTGAGGCTGAGTTATACGACCAGCCTCATAGCCTTATCCGCCACCCCGATATGCCCAAAGTAGTTTTCAAAATACTGTGGGAAAACCTCAAAGGGCATAATAATTTCCACGCTATCATCAAGAACCTCTCTAAAGGCGGGCGCTATTATTGGGTGATTACTAATTTTGAAATAGTACGCAATGAGCAAGATGAAATTACTGCCTTTGTTTCACACCGCAAAGCATTGCCTAAAACTCTCATCAGCGAGCATATAATCCCTTTGTACGAACGTCTTTTAAAGATAGAAAAAGCCAATGGTTTGGAAGTAAGTGAACGCTATTTCAACGGCTTTTTAGAAGACCGTAAAACTACCTACGATGCTTTCATTCGCCAATTGCTCAAAGAAAACGCCGAAGAAATCAAAGCCTTCTATAACAACAAAAACACCGATAGCTTTTTAACAGAACTCATTCGATGAAATACTTTTT
Organism: Capnocytophaga sp. oral taxon 336 str. F0502; assembly: GCF_000411575.1. Classification (NCBI taxonomy): domain Bacteria; kingdom Pseudomonadati; phylum Bacteroidota; class Flavobacteriia; order Flavobacteriales; family Flavobacteriaceae; genus Capnocytophaga; species Capnocytophaga sp. oral taxon 336. Next base: position 76,563 of record NZ_KE150492.1, read on the forward strand.
ACTATCCTTTCTCCTTTTCTCCCTATATCCTGTTACAGCGCAGGAAAACGACTCTATTCCACAAACTACATTGGATAGCATTGCAAATGCTTTGCAAGGCTCACACCCATCTGAAGCAGATTTATCAGGCAAACAATACAAAATCAATGATAATCTAACCTATGTATACCAAAAACCGCGTTTTGTGGATATCTTCAACAAAATACCACGCAACATAGGTAAATCGGCAGTGGAGATGGTGTCTAAACCGAATTATCCTTACGGATTGGCAGCTATTGGAGCAACTGCTGCTCTTATACCCGCTGACCCTTGGCTCATTAGAGAGAGTAGAAATTTGGGAGAGAATTTAGGTCTAAATGAAGCACATACCTATAAAAAATTAGGTTTTTTGAAGATTATTCCCGCCGATGTAAACTCAGCAATGTACTTTATTGGCAATGGTACGACTTTTATCATCATCAGTGGGGGAATGGCTACTTATGGTCTTATCACAGGTGATTATCGTGCCAAAAGTACTGCTATGCAGATATTAGAAAGCATCATTGTATCGGGGGCATTTGTACAACCCATCAAGCGACTTACAGGGCGCGAGAGTCCGTTTATAACCGCAGGCGATGGGCGTTGGCACAGTCAGTGGACGTTTGCTCCCAGCTTTAAAGCTTACCAAGAGGATACCCCTATGTATGACGCTATGCCCTCTGGACACCTCACTACTGCAATGTCGGCACTCACAGTGATTGCCGAAAACTACCCCGACTACAAATGGATAAAGCCCGTAGGTTACACAGCTTTAGGTTTGATGTGCTACGAGATGATGCAAAGTAAAGTACACTGGGCTTCCGATTACCCTATTGCCCTATTTGTGGGCTATATCACCGGTAAAACGATTGCTAACAGACGCATCACCAAAATAAGAAAAGAAGAAACTTTTTTAGTTAATAAAGTAAAATATAGTTGGGAATTCTGTACCTCCAACACTTGGGAAGGATATCAGCTACTTGGAGTAAATATTAAATTTAAGTAAAGAAGATTATTGACTTACCTCTTCTAAATGGACGACTTCTACACCTGCTTTTTCGAGAAAAGCTAACCCTTCGTTGTCGCGATAGCCTTCCTTATACACCACCCGCTTAATCCCCGATTGGTAGATGAGCTTACTGCACTCTTTGCAAGGTGACATTGTGATATAGAGCGTCGCTCCTTCCGACGATTGTGTAGACGAAGCAACTTTCATTATCGCATTAGCTTCGGCGTGAAGCACGTACCAATGAGTATTGCCTTCCTCATCTTCACAACAGTTATCAAAACCAGTGGGTGTACCATTATAACCGTCAGAAATAATCATACGGTCTTTTACTATTATAGCTCCTACTTGCTTTCGCTGTGAATAAGACAATTTTGCCCATTCCATCGCCATACGCATATAAGCTTTGTCATAACGCAATTGCTTTTCTCGCTGTTGTTTCGTCATCTTGTAATTGTTTTTTAAGAAGTGCTACCGAAGAGAACTTTCGTTCTTCACGTAGATATTTTACAAAATATATTGTGAGTTCACGGTCGTAAAGGTCGCCGTTGAAGTCAAAGAAATACACCTCGATAGACGCTCCTTTACCTTCGATAGTAGGGTTTTTGCCAATGCTCATCATTCCATAAACTTTTTGTGCGCCAATGTAGCTATACACGGCATATACGCCATCTTTGGGAATGAGCTTATAGTCCTCAGTTACTTGTATATTAGCAGTAGGGTAGCCTAAGGTACGCCCCAATTTGAGTCCGTGTACCACAATGCCTGTAAGGCTGTAAGGAGCCCCGAGATAATGCTCAGCAGTGGTAACATCGCCTTTATTCAACGCCTCTCTTATCTTGGTGGAACTCACCGATACTTCATCTACTTCTTGCACCGATATTTCTTCTACAGCAAAGCCATACTTTTCACCAAATAAACGCATATCGCTTATATTTGCGGTACGATTGCGCCCAAAACGGTGGTCGTAACCAATAATCACCTTTTTCACATTGAGATGCTGTACCAAAATAGTACTTACGAACTCCTCGGCAGTAAGTTGAGCAAAAGCCTCATTAAAAGGTTGCACCACGAGCAAATCGACGCCTAATTGCTGGAGTAGTTGCTTTTTCTCTTCCAAAGTGTGAATAAGTTTCAAACTTTTGTCGTGCTGCACTACCATTCGCGGATGCGGAAAGAAAGTGAATATTGTTGCTAAAAGTCCTTCTTGGCGAGCTGTTGTTACTACCCTTTCAATGATTTCCTGATGTCCCAAATGCACACCATCGAATGTGCCTATGGTGAGCACCGTAGGTTGTTGGGTAGTAAAAGTAGTAATATCGGTTATTTCTCTCACTTATTGTAGAACTTATTGTAAATATCTATATACTTTTCTTTAATCACACGTCGTTTGAGTTTGAGAGTAGGAGTGAGATGACCGCCGTCTATCGTCCATTCATCGGGGGTGAAATCAAAAAGTTTTACTTGTTCCCACTTGCCTAAATGATTGTTTACCTTTTCTACCTCTTTGGCAATACGATCGTGAACGGCTTGGTTTTGTATAATCTCTTCGTTGGTCTTTCCTAATTTTACTTTATGACGGCGCGCCCATTCTTTTACAAACGGGAAGTTCAGCTGAATAATAGCCGCTGGCATCTTTTCACCTTCGCCTACTACCATCGCATTCTCAATAAAACGAGAGAGTTTCAACTGGTTTTCTATCAGCTGAGGCGATACGTACTTACCGCCTGAAGTTTTGAAGATTTCCTTCTTGCGGTCGGTGATTTTAAGGAAGCCATCAGCGTCAAGCTCACCTATATCGCCTGTGTGGAAGAAACCATCGGTGATGTTTTGATCCGTTTGCTCGGGGTCTTTATAGTAGCCTAACATTACGTTCTCGCCTTTCACAAGTATTTCACCGTCTTCGGCAATTTTCACTTCTATATTGACAATAGGTTTCCCTACGGTACCTATTTTCCAAAATCTACCCGATTCACGGTTCACAGCAATTACGGGAGCGGTTTCGGTAAGACCATAACCTTCCATTATTTTGAGTCCTGCGGCAGAGAACACCTTAGCCAAACGCGATGAGAGGGCAGCACTACCTGAGACAATCATCTGTATGCGTCCGCCTAAGGCTTCACGCCATTTACTAAAAATGAGTTTGCGTGCAATTTTCAGTTTGAACTGATACCAAGCACCATTAGCACCATAAGGTTCGTACTGAAAGCCCAAATTGAGTGCCCAAAAGAAGAGTTTGCGTTTAATGCCTTTAAGTTCTGCCCCTTTTGCGAAGATTTTGTCGTAAATCTTCTCTATAAGTCGGGGTACTACTGTAATGATATGCGGTTTTACTTCGCGTAAGTTATCACTGATTTTATCGAGAGATTCGGCAAAATAAATGCTTAGACAATCGTACTGATACAAATAGGTAAGCATACGCTCAAACACGTGACACACAGGCAAAAAACTGAGTGCTGTAGAGCCTTCGGTAATAGGCAAACGGTCTTGGCAGTTCAGTATGTTAGAGATGATATTCCAGTGGGAGAGCATTACCCCTTTCGGGCGGCTGGTAGTGCCCGAAGTGTAGATGATAGTCGCTAAATCGTCTTTCTGTATGCTATCTTTGCGCGCTTCCACTTCTGTTTGATTGCTCTCATCGGCACCTAAATCGAGGATTTCTTGCCAATGGTGGGCATAAGGTACATCGTTGAAGGTAAAAATAGTTTTTAGATGAGGCAATTTATCTTGGATAGAAGAGATTTTCTCCCATAGTTCTTTATCGGAAACGACACAGTATTTACATTCCGAATGGTTGAGGATATACTCGAAATCCTCTAAGTTGATAGTGGGATAGATAGGTACATTCTGTGCGCCTACTTGTAAAATCCCGATGTCGAGCACGTGCCATTCGGTGCGGTTAGTGCTTGAAATGACTGCTATTTTATCATTTTTTTCAATACCTAAGCGCAATAAGCCTCGGCTTACGGTATTCACTTTTTGGATATATTCAGCGGTAGAGGTTTTTGCCCACTCTCCGTTGTATTTGGTAGCAAAAGCGACCTCTAAAGGGTGTTTAGATTGTTGATAATAAGGTATATCGAATAAACGATTTATGGTATTCATTGGTTTAAATTTTTGTTACAGAGGGCAAAAGTAATAAATAATTACGAAATACGAAATACGAATGAGGAAAAAAGGGAAAAACTTTATTTTTCTGCAAAAAAATTGTCTTTTATCATTTGTAATTTACAATTAATTCATACTTTTGCACCAAATAAAAACAATTGAGATATAGAAGAATAGAAAAATACACATAAGATTTAAAGAGAAAGTTGTTAATATTCCTTTTAAAAAGAATCTGGTAAATTCAATAGAAACAGAGGTAATTTAACAAATGGTTTCTCGCCTCATAAGGGCGTGAACTGTTTTTGTTACATACCTGTTTCGGGCATACCAGAGCCTTTTTAAAGTGTGAACAAAACATTCACGCTTTTTTTATGCTCTAAAAGTTGCCCTTACTCATATCGTAACATCAAAATTAAATCAATAACAAATGAAAAAAATCGTATTATTCAGTGTTTTAGCACTACTGTTAGCAAGTTGTGGTGTAACAAGAGAGTTATCACACAATGTAAACAACCATACTACTCAAGTGGTACTGGCTAAAAATAACTTTAAAGTAATAGAACACGTTAAAGGAGAAGCTTCTAATCAATATTTTCTATTGATTATAGGAGGTGGAAAACGTGCTTTGGTGGAAAAAGCAAGAGCTAAAATGCTTCAAAAAGCCAATTTGGTAGGCTCTTCAAGAGCCGTTATCAATGAAACCGTTGAGTCACATTGGATTTTTATATGGGTAGGAATCCAATACACAGTAACTGTTTCAGCTGACGTAATCGAATTTACTGAATAGTAAAACACAAAAAAGAAGCTGTTCAAAAAGTTTTATTTTTATAGGGGCATTTACAAGCGCCCCTATAAATGTGATACCAATGAGATTGACTATCAATGATTCCAACTTTGAAAAAGCCATAGCACAACAGGGCGTGAGCTATACGGGGAACGGAAACTTTAGCAAGGTATAACGGCAGTAAGATGAACGAAGAGTGGCTCTACAGTGGCTCTACAGTGGCTCTACAGTGGCTCTACAGTGGCTCTACAGTGGCTCTACAGTGGCTCTACAGTGGCTCTACAGTGGCTCTACAGTGGGTCTACAGTGGGTCTACAGTGGGTCTACAACGAACAAAAGACGAACCTAAATAGGAAGTAAGTTAAAGCTAAGATAAAACTAAAAAGAAGGTAGTTAAGGGATTTCTATTTTGGTAAGGGGCGTAGCGCAAAAAGCGGTTAGAAACTTTGGCAAGGTATATAGTACAAAAGCAAATAAAAAAGAGAATTTTGTTATATCGAGCTCACTTCAAACAAAAAAAGAGTCAATTTGTAAGTATACAAATTGACTCTTTTTCTAATTGAGAAATTGGGAAATTACCAAATTATTCTACGGTTACTGATTTGGCTAAATTACGAGGTTGATCGACATTGCAACCGCGCTTAATAGCGATATAATAGGACAGCAACTGCAAAGGAACTGAGGCTAAAATAGGGGTAAGCGCCTCACTGATTTCGGGTATTTCAATCACGTGGTTTGCTAAGCCCGCCATTTGGGTATCGCCTTCGGTTACTACGGCTATAATTTTACCTTTGCGCGCCTTTATCTCTTGCGCATTGGAAACTACCTTATCATAATGTCCTTTAGACGGTGCGATGAATATCACCGGCATATTCTCATCGATAAGGGCGATAGGTCCGTGTTTCATCTCGGCAGCTGGATAGCCTTCGGCGTGAATATAGGATATTTCTTTGAGTTTTAAAGCCCCTTCCAAAGCGGTAGGGAAGTTAAAACCACGACCCAAATACAAGCAATTGGTAGCTGTTTTATAGCTTTCGGCTATCTCGGCTATCTTGTGATCGACTGTTTCGATAGTGGTTTCGAGCAACTGGGGCACACGTTCTAATTCCTTGCAAAGGCGGTGATAGGTTTCCGTACTGAGGGTACCCTTTTTATGTCCTAAATGCAAAGCGATAAGAGTAAGCACCGTGAGTTGGGTAGTAAAGGCTTTGGTAGAAGCTACCCCTATTTCAGGACCTGCGTGAGTGTAAGTACCTGAATGGGTGATACGCGCAATTGATGAACCTACGACATTGCAAATGCCATAGATAAAAGCTCCTTTTTCTTTCGCTAATTTGAGGGCTGCTAAGGTATCGGCAGTCTCGCCTGATTGTGAAATAGCAATGACGATATCCCCTTTATTGATAATAGGGTTGCGATAACGGAACTCTGAGGCGTACTCTACCTCCACAGGAATGCGAGCGTATTCTTCTAACAGATATTCACCTACCAAGCCTGCGTGCCACGAAGTGCCACACGCTACAATAACAATGCGTTTGGCATTGAGGAAGGTCTCTAAATGATTATCTATTCCTGATAGTTTGGTAGTATGGTTGGGCAAGAGGCGACCGCGCATCGTGTCTTGGATAGACTTAGGCTGCTCGTAGATTTCTTTGAGCATAAAATGGTCGTATCCGCCTTTTTCAATGGCTTCGAGGTTGAGTTTGAGTTGTTGTACAAACGGACTCACCTGCTCATTACTGCCTATTTTAATCACTTTCAACGGTTTGTTGAGGTGAATGGTAGCCATTTCGCCATCTTCTAAATACACAGCGTCTTGGGTATACTCTATAAAAGGAGAGGCATCGGAAGCGATGAAAAACTCACCATCACCTACCCCTATTACCAACGGACTACCCAAGCGGGCTACTACTATTTCCTCAGGTTTACTTTCCTCCATTACAGCAATGGCAAAAGCACCAACCACCTCGTTGAGCGCATAGCGCACCGCAGTCTCTAAATTGACGTTTTCTTTTTCTTTGAAGTATTCGATGAAGTTTACTAATACTTCGGTATCAGTATCAGAATGAAATACAAACCCCTCTTTGATAAGGTTTTGCTTGATACTTTCATAATTCTCAATAATACCGTTGTGTACAATAGCAATCTTGCCAGAGTTAGAACGGTGAGGGTGTGAATTAATATCGTTAGGCACTCCGTGAGTAGCCCAACGGGTATGCCCCATACCGCAGCCATAAGTAGGAACATTTTCTCCTGCCTTGGCTAGCAAATCGGATACTTTGCCTTTGGTTTTTTCTCCGTAAAAACTCTCAGCGTTTAAGATAAAACCTGCGCTGTCGTATCCACGGTATTCTAAGCGTTTTAACCCATCAATCACGATGGGAAAAGCGGCACGTTTGCCTAAATAACCTACAATTCCACACATATTTTTAAGTTTTATTATTATTTGAGTTATAGGACTTAATCTCTAAACTCTTACACTTTCGGGCACTAATACGGTATAATCACCGTGATTGCGAATAACATCGCGCACAATAGACGATGATATAAAAGAAGTTCGTGCTGCCGTAAGTAAAAAGACAGTTTCTATTTGAGATAATTTACGATTAGTGTGTGCAATAGCTTTCTCAAACTCAAAGTCGGCTGGGTTGCGCAAACCTCTGAGGATGAACTGAGCATCGATTTCTTTGCAGAAGTCTACCGTAAGTCCTTGGTAAGTAGTAACTTTTACTTTGGGTTCATCGGCAAAGGCTTTTTCGATAAACTCTTTGCGTTGTTCTACCGTAAACATATAGTTCTTGTCGCCATTAACACCTATGGCAACCACAATTTCATCGAATAGGTCTAAAGCGCGTTTGATAATATCGTAATGACCTAAGGTAATGGGGTCAAACGACCCTGGAAATAAAGCTCTTTTCAATGATTAACGATTAATGGTTAGTGATTCAATACTCGTTCTATTTCGCTTTCGAATAGTTCTTCAAGGCTGATGCCTGCTACTTTAGCTTGTTGAGGCAATAAACTAGCTTCTGAAAGCCCTGGAGTGGTATTCATTTCGAGCAAATAAGGTGTATCATCTACGATGATGAACTCACTTCGGCTGAAGCCTTCCATTTTTAACAATCGGTATACACGTTCTGCCAAAGCATTGATTTTAGCCGTCATTTCGGCAGAAAGACGCGCAGGGGTAATTTCTTGCGACTTGCCGTTATACTTGGCATCATAATCGAAGAAATCATTCTCGGATACAATCTCAGTCATTGGAAGAACTTTTATTTTCCCGCGATAGTTGATTACCCCGATAGAGATTTCAGTACCTTTCAAGAAACTTTCGATGAGGATTTCGTCGTCTACTTCAAATGCTTTGTCTATATACATAGGCAGTTGTTCCTCTTCATATACTTTATACACTCCAAAACTACTCCCTGATTTATTAGCCTTCACAAAGCAAGGCAAGCCTACTTTGGCTACAATATCAGCAGTGTTGTAGTCTTCACCTTTGTTGAGATAGTAAGAAGGGGCTGAAAGAATGCCAAAAGGTTTGAGTACTGATAGCATATCGCGTTTGTTGAACGTAAGAGCCGAAGCATACATACTGCATCCTGTGAGCGGTAAGCCAATCAAATTGAAATAGGCTTGTAAATAACCGTCTTCACCTGGGGTACCGTGAATGGCATTGAAAACAGCATCAAAAGTAATTTTACGTCCGTTTACTGTTACCGAGAAGTCGTTTTTATCAATAGGATGTTCGTTGTTTTGAGTATCTACATACACCCATTTATCACGGTCGATACGCACTGGGTAGGGTACATATTTATCTTGGTTGAGGTGTTTGGCTACTACTGCAGCACTCTTTAAAGAAACGGGAGCTTCATTAGAGTAACCTCCCATTATGATTGCTATATTCTTTTTCATTTTTTTCAATAGTATCATTTCTGTCTGAAATACACGTCAATAGGCACACCGTTAAAATCAAAGTTCTCACGGAGTTTGTTCTCGATAAAACGTCTATAAGGGTCTTTTACATACTGAGGCAAATTAGCAAAGAAAGCAAACTGTGGCATAGGTGTAGGCAACTGGGTACAAAATTTTATCTTGATGTATTTTCCTTTGATAGCGGGAGGGGGATAGTTCTCAATGATAGGCAACATCACCTCATTGAGTTTGCGAGTAGGGATACGCTTGGTGCGGTTGTTATACACTGCTACCGCAGTTTCTATGGCTTTGTAGATGCGTTGCTTATTCAATGCCGATACAAACAAGATGGGCACATCGGTGAAAGGTTCTATTTCTTTGCGGATAGCTGCTTCGTACTGTTTAGCAGTATTGTTTTCCTTCTCTACCAAATCCCATTTGTTTACTAATATCACTATGCCTTTGCGATTGCGTTGTGCCAACCAGAAGATATTAGCATCTTGGCTTTCAAAACCACGTGTAGCATCGAGCATCAAAATACACACATCGGAGTGTTCAATGGCGCGAATAGAACGCATTACCGAGTAAAACTCTAAGTCCTCTTTCACTTTGGCTTTACGACGGATACCTGCTGTATCAACTAAATTAAATTCAAATCCAAAGCGGTTATATTTAGTGTCAATCGCATCGCGTGTAGTGCCTGCAATATCAGTAACAATATAGCGGTCTTCACCTATAAGAGCATTGATAAATGATGATTTACCTGCATTAGGTCTCCCTACTACAGCAAAGCGAGGCAAGGGATTTTCTTCTTGTTTTTCTTTTTCGGGCAAGAGAGCGACCAAATCGTCGAGTAGCTCTCCTGTACCACTACCATTTACACTTGATAGGGCGTAGAGATGTTCAAAACCTAAGGCATAAAACTCGTGCATATCGTTGCGACGGTTGTTGCTATCTACTTTGTTTACCGCTACTAATATCGGTTTACGGCATTTACGCAACAACTCAGCCACTGATTCGTCCATACCAGTAAGCCCTTCTTCTACGTTTACCATAAAGATAATCGCATCGGCTTCGTCTATGGCTAAGGCAACTTGTTTGTTGATTTCTTTCTCGAAAGAATCGTCGCCTCCCGCTAAGTAACCACCTGTATCAATAACAGAAAAAGAGACCCCGTTCCAGTCGGTTTTACCATAATGGCGATCGCGTGTTACGCCACTTACAGCGTCCACGATAGCCTCACGGCGTTTTATCAAACGGTTAAAAAAAGTGGATTTACCTACATTCGGTCGTCCCACAATGGCTACTATAGCACTCATAATACACCTACTTATTTTTTGCAAAGATAAAAATTAATTGACAAATGGCAATTATCTTCTTACAATCGCTGTTCTTTTTTATATGGATTGGGGCGATAGCCGTCCATTAAAGCATCGTTTTCCATTATAAACGGAATGGCATTGGGTTGCTCCCATTCTACATCATATCGGTTCATTAAGTAATCACTGAGCTGGGTGCGATTCTCTAATTTTATTGCCTGATAGGGTTCTTGAAAAGCGAGTTTTTCTATAAAGAGTAGCTTGCCGTCAAAAGGTACTAGTACCCCTACGTGTCCTACAAAAAGAGTGTTCTCCTCTGGGGTGATTTGGGAATGGAAGACTGCTGAGATAAGCGATGCCTTAGTCGGGTCGTTTTTATAACGGAAATTGATACCGCGCTCTTTCCACGCTTGTTGCATCACCTGCAAATGGGTATTTATATCTTTGGTATTAGTAGTGGGCACCTCAGTAAAGAGGGTAAAAAAGTTATTTTCTTCCTCAGGGATAAAGAACTTCTTAGGGGTATTGTGCAAGGACTCACGGTCTATAAAAAGCACCTCATCTTCCTCTTTGCTAGCAAACTTTTTATCCGTAGGGAAAGAAATTAAATCACGCAAGAGGGTGAAAGAGGTAAGACGACAATTATAGCCTTGAAACATAGGGTATTTAGCCGTCCAAATGTTTTGTATAGCAACCTCATCATACTTAGGTAGCAAGCTGTCAATAGTAACAAATCCTTTGGGTACTAAGCCTGCTTTATCGCCTACGGTTTGGTTGAAAAGGGCTACACTCTCCAAAAAAGAGGCTACATTTTGTGAAGAGACCCCCGCTGCTGTAAGGGCTTTTTGCACTTCATCTTGGGTAGCGGCATCTACTAAATTAGAATAAGTGAGAGTAACTGCTGTTTTTTCAGTTGTTGCTTTCTTCTGCTGGCAAGAAATTGCTACCAAAGAAAGAATAGTTATCAATAGAAGTCTTTTCATTGTTTTAGTCATTACTTTCATAATAATATGATTGCTCTATACCTTTAAAAATTACTTCACGGTCGTTTACTTTATCAGTAAGGGCAGGTTGCAACAAAAAGCGCAATTCCAAATCGTTGATAGGGCTACGCTCCATTGCTTGGAGGTAAGGAGCTTTATCTATTAGTTGCCAATTCACTACTTTGCCTAAGCGTTTTTTGAGTATCAAGTCGAGCCATATACGAGTAGCACGTCCATTGCCTTCCATAAAAGGGTGGGCTATATTCATCTCTACATATTTGGCTACAATTTCTTCAAAAGTATTTTCAGGCATTTGGTCTATTACGGGTAGGATAGCGTGCAAAAACATCGCATTGGCAAACTTAAAACCACCCTTGCTGATGTTTAGCCGACGTATCTCACCTGCAAAATCGTAAAGCCCCTCAAAAAGATAGCGATGTATCTCGCATAATCCTTTAGTGGTACCTACTTCTATCTGCTCTATAGTCCCACTCTCAAAAAGACGATAGGCATTTTGTAAACTTTGCGCGTCGATTTCTTGAGTATTCATCTTCAATTTTCTCTGTTTAATGTATATATCAAACTTGTATGTCTTTCTCCTATAAGTGGAAACAAGAAATCTTCAAGGGTATAATGATAACGGAAGCCACATTTTTCAAGTACTCGCTGTGAGGCAATATTTTCCTCGTATGCGCCTGCCCATAGCTGGGTAAGGTGCAACTCTTCAAAAGCATATTGCAGTACTCTTAGGGTAGCTTCAGTAACATAGCCCTTACCCCAAAAGTCTTCTCCAAGCCAATAGCCTATTTCAGCTTCATTTTCGCTTACAGGAAGATTGCTCTCTCCTTGTAAAAGCAAGCCTATACTTCCTATGGGAATGTTGTTTGCTAAACAAATAGCAAAACTATGAGACTTGCTAAGGACAACCTCAATAATCTCTCGGCTCTCCTCCACACTTTTGTGAGGGTTCCAACCGCACCTCTTGCCTATAATAGGATTGTGCGCTTGTGCGTATAAGGCTTCGGCATCGGTAATTTCCCAAGGACGAAGCAAAAGACGCATTGTGTGAAGTGCTTCCATAAACTTAAATATTTTATAAATAGACTTTGCCAAAGGTGCGAGCCGCACGGGCAAATAACTTGGCAAAGTTTATCATTAACCATTAACCACTAATCATTAACCACTAACCACTACTTAAACATTTCTTTAATCTCTTCCAACATCTTAATCTGTTTCTTTACCGATTCAGTTTGGTTTAAGCCGCGTTTGATAGTAATACCTTCGTCCAATACGTTTTTGAGCATCTCTTTAGCAGCAGGGTTCTCCATATCTTTAGCGATTTCTTTGAGTGATTCAGCTAATAGCTCCACGTGTGAAGTATTGTCTAAGTGCATTGCCCACTCATAGCCTTTTTTGAAGTTGACAGCTGTTTCAGGATTGTCTTTTTCAAAGAAAGGATAGTATATAAAATAAGGAAGTATCGCAGGGAGATACTGCTCCATTTGGTTGTCTACAATTACTCCTGATAATCCCGCTAATTGGTCGGTATCAAAGTCTTTAACACTTCCTTTTTCAAGTATACTCTTAGCGCGTGCGGGCTCAGTGCGAGCTATCCCGTTGATAGCAGCATTCTTGATAGCCCCCGAAGGAGTTCCAAGGTATTTTTCAAATAAAGAAACGTATTTGTTTTTGTCTTTTGAGGTAGCTAATACCCATATCGCTGCCGATTTAGCTAAGTTCTCAGGGTCAGAAGACGCAATCTTTTCTACCATTGCCATTTCTTTGGCATTCAGTTCATAACTAGCGAGTTTTTGCAATGCTTGTATGCGTACTTGGAAAAAGGGGTCTTTAAGAGCAGCGAGCAAAATATCTTTGCCGTCAGGAGCCATTGGGGCACTTACCGCTTGCATTCTGCTCTTGAGCGATTTAGCGCGTTGCATTTGGTACAAATACTCTGCCCACGTTTTATGGTATTGCTCATCTATCAGCACCACACCTTCGGGGTTGATATCTATCAACTCTGGGGCTTTCTTCATTGCGAAAGTAAAAGTATTTTCTTTACGAGCATCTACCCAAACACTATGACGCTCTGCCTTGCCATTTCTGTAAATATCTATATCCAACGGAAACTGAAACAAGAGGTCTTCGCTTTGTGTTTGAATGATTTTTAAGGTCAATTTACCATTGCTAAACGTCTTTTCTACATTCACAGTAGGATTACCATTGCCAAAGTACCATTGGTTGAAGAACCAGTTCAAGTCTTTACCGCTCACTTTTTCTAACGAAAGACGTAATTGGTGAGCTTCCCCCGTGCCGTATTCATTCGTTTTGAGGTAATCGGTAAGCCCTGCAAAGAAAGCCTCATCACCAAGATAATTGCGCAACATATGCAAGATAGCCCCGCCTTTGTTGTAAGATACCAAATCGAACATATCCTCACGTGAATCATAGCCAAAGCGCACCAAATCTTTTGCAAAATCATTGGCGCGGTGTTGGTATTGAAGGGTGTTATTGCTAAGGTGGTATTCTGCGGCATCTTTGCCGTATTTGTGTAGCAACCACAAGTATTCGCTGTAGTTGGCAAACGACTCGTTTACGGTGAGATTCGACCAGCTTTCGGTAGTTACCAAATCGCCAAACCAGTGGTGTGCCAATTCGTGTGCGATAATAGGCTCCCAATAGTTTTGGTCAGCCAAAGCTTCTGCGCTCTGATAAGCACTCTCGGCGTGGCTTACAGCCGTAGTGTTTTCCATTGCTCCACTCACAAAGTCGCGCACTACCATTTGGGCGTATTTAGCCCACGGATAGTCATAGCCAAAACGCTCAGAGAAGAACGTAATCATCTCGGAAGTATTTCCAAATATCTGTTTTGCAACAGGCTCGTATTCCTTTTCTACATAGTATTCAATAGGCACCTTACCGCGCCAAGGCGTATCTTTTACTACGGCAAACTCTCCTGCCCCCATAAAGAAAAGATAAGGTGCGTGAGGCTTGTCCATCACCCAATAGTCGGTGCGCATATTGCCTTTCTTATCACTGCTTTTTAGCACCCCGTTAGAGAGGGTAACAAAGCTATCGGGCACTGTCATTTCTATTTCTTGAGTAGTCTTTTGGTTGGGCTTGTCGATGGTAGGAAACCAGCACGAAGAGCCTTCCGTTTCACCCTGCGTCCATACTTGGCGCATAGGCTTGTCGGCTTCTCCGTTAGGGTTGATAAAGTAAAGCCCTTTGGCATCGGTAATCGCACGACTGCCCTTATCGGTTACCTTTTCAGGCTGTGCCGTATAGCGAATGTACACGGTATAGGTCTCTCCTTTTTGGTAAGTTTTGTTGAGTTTTATTCTCAACATATCGTTCTTATAGCTATAAGAAAGAGGCTGTTGCTTGCCGTTCTGTTCCAAAGCCACCTTGTGGATAAGCATAGCCTTTGCATCGAGGATAAGGCTATCGGTAGCATAGAAATAAGGAGAAGCAGTAAGCCATTCTTCGCCATTGAGTGTTTGGTTAGTGAAGTTAAAATCTACCTTCAATTTCGTGTGCTTTAAGGCAGTTTTCTTCTCAGGAGTAGCACGATAGAGGCTTCGCCCCGAAGTATCCGTCTGTGCAAAAGTGTAGCCCGAAAGTAACAGGGCAATAATAGTAAAAAGTGTTTTTTTCATTAGCTTATTTTATTGCCTTGAAAAATATATTTCCAAGGGATAATTTCAAATGCAAAGATATAGCTTTTTGCCATTATAGCGAAATAAAACACCAAAAAATCACAAACGTTGTACTTCTTCCAGTTCATTTACGTGTGCCTCTTTAGCTTTTCCAAATTGGTAAGTGAAGTTCAGTTTAAGCTGTCGGCTTTCGCTATTGCCGTAAGCATAAAGGTCTAAGTTAGGCAAATGGCTCTCGCTGTCCCAACGTTGGGTGTGGAAAATATCGGTAAAACTAAAGGTAGCCGTAAGACGATTATTTAAGAAAAGGCGTTGCAAACCGAGGTCTATACCTCCTGACGATTTAGCTATCTCGTTGATGCCTGCTAATCTGCGTGAATTGTAAACCGCCGTGAGTTCGCCTTTCAGTTGCCAAGGCAAGCGAAAGTAATTTTGCATCGTTAGGCTGTACTGCCAACGATTGAGATGTAACTCAGTGCCTTCCAACACAGTGCCTTTGTTCTCCATATAACTGAGGTTAGGGGTAATAGTCGTCTGATAGCCTTTGCCCCAGTTGAGTTCTTGATAAAGCGAAAAAAGTAAATGGTGCTGGCTACCTATGTTCTGAGGGATAGAAATAATCTTATTATGCTGAAAAGGTTCACTGATACTGCTAAAAAAATCAGTAGAATAGCTGTAAGCCATTGTAAAAGATGTCTTTTTATACGAAGCCGAAAAAGTGAGTTTTTGTATCTTCTCAGGGGCTAAAAACGGATTCCCTTTCCAATACGATAATTCGTCTAATAGGTATTCAAACGGATTGAGATTCTGGTATTCAGGTCGGTTGATACGCGTGCTATAACCTGCAAATAGTTGTAGGTCATCGTTGCATTGGTATTGCAAACTCAGGGTAGGAAAGAAATTGGTATAGTGCTTTTTGTGTTCTTGTTGGCTATTTGCACTGCCCACAACGGGCAATAGTACTCCCTTAGAAAAAGTGGTCTCGTTACGCACACCCACCTCAGCATTCAAGCGTTCGGTAATAGGGTAGTGATACTGGGCATATACGGCAAAAATACGTTCTTTGAAGTCGAAAGCATTGGAGCGGTTTACATCTATGATATTGTGGATAGGCAAGTGCTTGAAGAAATGAAAACTATTATCCGAAAATACTTGTGAATATTTAGCACCTGCTGTAAGACTTCCTCCCCATAACGGTAGCTCCGAACGAAAAGAAGTAGCAAAGATATGTATCTTACGGTCGTTTTCGGAGAGGTACATCTCGTGAGAAAGTATAGTACCCTCAGGCGAACGGTAAGTGTTGGGTTGCCAATTGCCCGAGCCCCCATCAAAGAAAGCGTAATCTATGTCCAACTGATAGCGTTCGTTATCCGAAGGAGTAAACGTGTAGTAAGCATTGGCACTGTATCGATTGGCTTTTTGCATAAAGTAATCGTTATAGCCCGATAGCGTCTTTTCCAATACATTAGCAGCATTGAAAAAGCGGGTAGTCGTGCTGGTAGTTCCTTTGCCAAATAACGTGTTGGCAGAAAGTTGCACCCCTAAGGTATGTTGTTCATCGGGCAAATAGTCATAACCAATATGCCCTGCAATCGTTTTGCGCTTTTCGGTATCATCGGTAGGACTTTCATAGCGCAAGCCATTTTGTAGGCGCTCACTGCCGTAATCCATTGCGTAATGCCCCAACTGATGATTATAACCCAAACGCAAAATACCCTTCTTCACGCTGTGTTGCAATTGGAGTTCTGTGTTCTGTCGCAGATTCCACCAATACGACACCCCGTTATTTAAAGAGAAGAACGTGCCTTCCACCGTCTTTTTGTCTAATACTATATTCACCGCTCCTGCTCCTCCCTGTGCCTCATATTCGGCTGGCGGATTAAGTAATAATTCCGTTTTCTTAATTTGAGCCATTGGAATAGATTTCAGGTAGTTCGCCAAATCGTCGGGTTGCATATAAGTAGGCTTCCCATTAATGAGCACCAACACATTGCTTTTCCCGCCAATACTCAAGTGATTTTGGCTGTCTACCACCACATTGGGCGTACTTTTCAGTGCATCAAGTGCCGTACCCGAAGAGTGCGTTAGGCTGTTTTTAGGTGAAAACACTATCTTGCCTTGCTCCATATACACAGCTGCTTTCTTCTGAGGAGCTGTAAGTACTACTTCTTCCAAATCTACCGCAGTGCTCAGGGCAATAGCAAGCATATCAATATTCTTGTCTAACAGAAAAGGCTCTCCCGTATACGACAAATAATCACCCATACTTTCAATATAAATGCGCAACTTACGAGGAGGAGAAGTAAAGCTAAAGAGTCCGTTAGCTCCCGTAAGAGGTTCGCTTACAATAAGGTTCGTATCAGCATCTAATACTTTAATAGCTACTTTGGGAATTCCCTCAAGCGAAGCGTTATGGACGAAGCCTTTTACAGTGTATTGTGCTTGAGCAGAAAGGGTAAGCTCACAAAAAAGAGCAAGAAAGAAAATAAAACTTTTCATTAAAATATTGTTTATGGTGAATAATGGTGCAAATGTAAAATAAAAAACACACTCCGCAAAAAGAATTAACTTATTTTATTGTTTTACTTTAACAAAGTTTCACATTCGTCCTTTGTCCCTCATCATTCGTCATTTCTCCTCTTTTCCTTCGCTACATTCTCCCTTTTTCCGTCGCTACATTCCCCCTCCCCGAGGGGGCTAGGGGGAGGTTATCCCCTAGTGCCTATGGCCTAAGGCCTAGTGCCTCTTCCTCTTTCTTTCGCCTCGAAACCCCATTTTTACCGTTTTTAGCCTTGTTGTATTATATTATGAACCAACTATTTACATACCCTTTCTATACCAATCGTCCAAGATTCGTATAAGCTTCCTATAAGCTCTCTATAAGCTAACCCCACCCATCTTACACCCTTTTTTCACCAAAAACCCTCTTAACCTTCTTCCGAATCTCTCCGATATCTTCCGAAAGTTCAGAACCTCTTTAAGATTCTCCAAAAACTCCGACGAATCTCTCTCCCCATTTCACAAGGCGCAACCTTGATTTTGTTTAAAATTTGTTTAATTTCTGAGGCACAGCCTCATTCCTCTAACTCAAGCTCACGCCTCATTTCCTCATTTGCTAATTTTCTAATTCTCTAATTTTCTCATTTCTAACACTATTTGGTATTAAAGAATTATTTACTATCTTTGCCCCAATCTATACAAAAGAAAAAATGATGAAAAGAACGATACAATATTTGCTCACAGGTGGAGGAGTAGTTTTGCTCTCTGGTTTTTTGGTCAATGCAATGTCAGTTAAAAAAGAAGAAAACAATATCTACGAACAAGCAGAAGCCGAAGTAGCCCAGAACCCTCTTTCAGCTCAAGAAACTCATCATAAAAGCGATTTCTCTAATGATTACAGAGTTTTTGCCATCGATTTACCCGAAAAATTAGACTTTGCTGGCGAAAGAGTACCTTTGGAAGACCCCGATGTACACGAGCGCTTAGACCGAGAGCTTATCGTAAATACCTATTGGCAATCCAATACTTTGTTGGTGCTCAAGCGTGCTAATAAGTACTTCCCTATCATCGAACCTATTCTCAAACGCAATAATATCCCCGATGATTTCAAATATCTAGCCATCATAGAAAGCGGACTCACCAATGCGGTATCACCCTCCGGTGCAAGTGGCTTTTGGCAACTTATGAAACCCGCCGCTCAAGAATACGGCTTAGAAGTAACCGACCAAGTAGATGAGCGTTATCACATAGAAAAAGCTACCCAAGCTGCCTGCGATTATTTAAACAAAGCCAAGCGCAGTACAGGTTCGTGGACGATGGCTGCCGCTGCTTATAATGCCGGTATCTCAGGAATGAATAAGCAAACTTCTTTTCAAGAAACTAATAATTATTATGATTTATGGCTAAGCCCCGAAACTTCACGCTATGTATTTCGTATTTTAGCCCTAAAAGAGATAATGAAGCACCCTAAGAAGTACGGCTTCATCTTCGAGAAGAAACATTTGTATAACGAACTGCCCACTTACAATGTAATGGTAGATTCTACCATTGAAAATCTCACCCAATTCGCCAAGAGCCAGAACATTACTTATAAAGACCTAAAACTATATAATCCTTGGCTACGCGATAAAAGGCTAGATAATATAGATGGTAAAGCGTATTATATCAGGATTCCCAAGAAATAGTTTTTAAGAATAAATATTAGAAAGTAGAAATTTTCAAGTGTTCGACATTCTTGGGTGCAAACTGTTGCAATACTTCTACCTTGCCATTAGCAAGCCAAAGGTGTTGTGCCTCTGCAGTAGCATCATCGTTCAGTAAATGATGTTGAGAAAGTATATTGCGCGTTTGTTTAGCTACCGCATACCCCGAATCTATTACCTTTATGTGTGGAGGAATGAGCTCTTGTATTTGTGGTAACAAATAAGGGTAATGAGTGCAACCTAACACCAAATAATCAATCCCTTCGGCAACCATAGGTAAGAGGTATTTGCGTAATAATAGCGTCATTTCAGGGCTCTTTATACGTCCCGCTTCTATAAGATCTACTAGCCCCTCCCCTACTTGCTCTATAATTTCCACTTGCTCTTCCTGTTTAAGGTGCTCACTGGTTTTAGCAAAAAGGTCGCTGGCAAGTGTACTGCGGGTTGCTAATACCCCTATTTTCTTAGTAACACTCTGCAAACTCGCAGGTTTTATAGCAGGTTCTATTCCTATAAAAGGTACTTCTTTATATTTATTCCTCAAATACGATATAGCATTGGTAGTACCCGTATTGCACGCTACTACTATAATTTTTGCATTATTTTCTAACAGAAAACGCGTATTGGCATCGCATAATGCAATGATTTCCTCCTTAGTCTTCTCACCATAAGGAGCATTTTTATTATCTGCTATAAACAGGGTATTCTCATTAGGCATTAGTGCGTTTACTTCTTTCCAGATAGTAGTCCCCCCTACTCCAGAGTCAAACAAACCAATAGGTGCTGTGCGCGATGTTGAGTGAGTCATTTTAAAATAAGGTTCTTTTCAGTTGCAAAAATAAAAAAAAGTGTTCACTTAGCGAACACTTTTCATAAGAAAAAATATCTAATAATTTTAAAAACCTACGAACTAAAATCCTAAGTCCTTTTTAACTGTACTGTAAAGGTCATCTCCTGTAGCTACAATCACGCTTGAGCCTGCACTTGAATCCAATACGTACTGAAGTCCTCTTTGCTTAGCAATTTTCTCAATAGAGCTTTTTACCTTTTTAAGCAATGGCTCTACCAATTCTTGTTGCTTTTTCTGTAAATTCTCAGCAGCAGTTTGTTGTGTTTTACGGATATTTTCTTCCATAGTTTTAATTTCCTCTGATTTTTTGAGGAATTCTGCTTCACGAGCTTTAAGTTGTGCCTCTGTAAGAGCAGCAGCTTCATTCTGATACTTTTGAGCCTTAGCTTGCAATTCTTTAATAGCTGCTTGAATATCGTTCATATATCCTTGCTCCATTTTCTTTAATTGTGACTCTATTGATTTTCTTTCAGGCATTTCTTCTAAAAGTTTTTGCACATCAATATGAGCGATTTTCACTTGTGCAGTAAGCATTGTAGTAGCTCCTAAGAATAGAGCCAATGCAATCATCAACGTTCTAATGTTTCTCATCATCTGTTTGTAATATTAGTTATTTAAAAATTTTTACTGATTTGTTGTAGGCGTTTGTGTTCTTGCCTCTTGTTGTTTTTTAAGGCGCTCGGCTTGTTCTTTTTCACGTTGCACCCTTTGCTCTTCAAGTTTCTTTTGGCGTTCAGCTATTTCCTTCTCACGCTGTTCTTTCTGTTCTTGTAACTTCTGTTGGCGTTCGGCTTGCTCTTTGTCGCGTTGTGCCTTTATAGAATCGCGCTGTTGTTGGAACTTCTGCTGACGCTCATCTTGCTCTTTCTCGCGTTGTGCTTTAAGAGCATCGCGCTCTTGTTGGAATTTCTGTACACGTTCAGCTTGTTCTTTCTCACGTTGCGCTTTAAGGGCGTCTCGTTCTTGTTGGAATTTCTGCTGGCGCTCAGCTTGCTCTTTCTCGCGTTTCGCTTTGAGCTGTTCGCGCTGTTGTTTCATTTCTTCAGTTTTGCGCAAACGTTCTTGTTCGTATTGTACTCGGCGTTGCTCACGTGCTTTTTCAGCTTCTTTACGTTTCTTAACGCGTTCTTCTACAAACTCAAAATCATAGCTTTCTTTTAAGAGCTGAGCCATATCTTTGTTCCTATCTTCGGCATTGTCTTTCTTCTTCAAGGCACGAAGCACTACTTTACTCAAGTTATGTTGCTCATTAGAGAATAACATAGTGGCATCACTCTTCTCAAAGATAAAGTCGTATTTACGCATCTTGCCTATCTCTTGCACTATATTAAACACTTGGTCTTGGATAGGCTTAGCTAGCATAAACTTTTGGGTGATATACTCTCCTTCCTTAGCATCAAACTTCTGCTGTTTATAGGCATTCAGGTTGTATTCTAACAGAGCTATTTCTTCTTCTTTATCTTTGATAAGCTCGGGAGTAAGTAAAGCTTTCTCAGCTTCTAACTTATCTTTTTCAGCCTTTATCTTTTCTTGGCGTTTGGCTATTTCAGCCTCCCATTGCTCTACTTGTAAGGCAAACTGCTGGCTTGCTACTTTATAATCTTCGAGGTGTGATAGTATGTAATTCATATCCACATAGCCAATACGAGATGGCTTTTGTGCATAGGTAAAACAGGCACTACACAATAGTACTATAAATAACGCTTGTAGTTTGTTCATAACATTTATCAAATGTATATACTACTTTTTAGCCTTTTCTTTTCGTAAAAGAAAATATCGTGCCAAAAATTAGAATTGTTGTCCAAAAATAAAGTGTGTTTGCCAGCCACTGCGGTTATTGCTATTGGCAGGGTTATCGAAACCATACCCAAAGTCAATACCCAGCATACCGAACTGTGGCATAAAGAGTCGCAATCCTAAACCTGCTGAACGCTTAATCTGGAAAGGATTAAAGTTCTCTAATCCATTGTGTACATTACCTCCTTCGGCAAATACTAAGCCATAGATAGAAGCCATTGGTTTAAGAGTAATAGGATAACGCAATTCCAGAGAGAACTTGTTAAACACAGTCTCGCCATCATCGGCGGAAAGGGCATAGTTTTCATACCCGCGCATTTGTATGTTTTCACGTCCGTCCATCGAGTAATAGCCTAAGCCATCGCCTCCCATAAAGAAACGTTCAAAAGGTACTATACCGCGTTTGCTGTTATAAGCTCCCAAATAACCAAAATCAGCACCAAACTTTAATACAAATTTACTGTAAATATTGGTATACCAAGCTGAGGTAAACTTGAGCTTATAAAACTCTAACCAGTGGAAACGCTCTTGGTCTATTTGTGCTATTCTTTCAGAATCTTTATTGGTAGATGCTGTTTCACGTTCTTCAAGTAGTTTGCCATAATCTACCTTATTGAACAATGAGTAAGGAGGGGTAAGCTTCGCACTAATGGTAAAGCTACTTCCTGACATTGGATAGATAGGGTTAGGCCCACTTGAATTACGCGATAGCGAAATAGTATAAGCTAATGAATTAGAGTTACCGTTTTTAAAAGTAAAGAGTCCTAAATTAGGATAATTCTTCAAATCATAATGCTGATAGCTTAAAGTATGAGCGATTTGGAAATAATCATCGGGGACTCTTAAACGTTTGGCTAAACCTACGCTTATTCCCGTGATATACACACGCTTACTCTTATCTACATCATAGCTCCTGTAACTATACCCGAACTGTTCGGTTCTACTGAATGACACTGAGAACTGCACAGGCTGTTTACCTCCCATCCAAGGCTCGGTGAATGAAAACCCATAAGTACGGTAGTACCTACTTATTTGGAAACTGAGTGATAGTGCTTGACCGTCGCCCATAGGCACTGGGCGATAGGCTTTGGGGTTGAACAAGTTGCGAATAGAAAAGTTATTGAATGAAAGGGCAAGTGTACCTATGAATGAGCCTCCACCGTACCCTCCTTGCAACTGCACTTGGCTTGAACCTGTTTCGGTGAGTTTATATTCTATATCTACGGTTCCTGCATTAGGGTCAGCATTTTTAAACTCTGGATTGATGTTTTGAGCATCGAATAGTTGCAACTGTCCTAACTCACGAACAGTACGCACTACGGCATCTTTGCTATATAGATAACCAGGACGTGTGCGCAACTCGCGATAAATTACATAGTCGTTAGTCTTTTCGTTACCTGTTACTGATATTTTATTAAAATAAGCAGGCTTCCCTTCTACCACGCGTATTTCGAAATTGATAGTATCATTTACTACTGAGGTTTCTACAGGGTGTATTTGCGAGAAGAGATAACCACTATTTTGATATAAATTGGTTATATCTTCGGCATCGGGTTTGGTATTGTCTTGAATGCGTTTTTTGAGCAATACTCCGTTATATACATCGCCTTTTTTGATACCCAATACTTGATTGAGCACACGGTCGTTATAGACTGAGTTTCCTAAGAAGCGGATATCACCGAAATAATAACGCTTCCCTTCTTCTACTGCTATTTTAAGACTTACGTTACCGTCCTTATTTTTAATAAGCGTATCGTTTACCACACGAGCATCGCGATAGCCTTTTTCTTTATAGAAATCTACGAGGTTTGTTAAATCTTCGTCGTAGTCTTTCTTAACATATTTGGAGCGTTTCCAGAAACGACCGAAACGCACTTGTTTTGTCTTTTTGAGCTTCTTGCGCAACTTGGCTGAGGTAAATTGCTGATTGCCTTCAAAAGTAATTTTATCGATTTTTACCTTATTACCTCTATCGATGTGAATGAGCATATCTACACCATTGGCATCGGTAGTATCTATTTTGGTATCGATGGTTACTTTGGTATTGAGATAACCATCTTTTCGATATTTATTAGTGATATAGTTTTTAGTATTAGCAATAAGGCTTTCGTTTACCTTTACTCCTTTTTTAATTTCGGCATCTTTAAGGAGGGTTTCTGCTTTTTTCTGTCCGATACCTGTTACTTTTACATCGACTAATGAAGGTGTTTCTTTGATAGCTAACTCTAAGAATACGGTATCACCTTCTACGCGCTTGATATAAATATTAATATCGCTAAACAACTTATAGCCCCATAGCTTATGAATGATGGAGCTGAATTTTTCACTGGGGATTTCGATTACATCACCTACTTTCAAACCCGAAGTAGTGAGGATAGTTTGTTCGTTATAACGTTTTGCGCCAGTAACTTCAATGCCACCAATTGTATATTTTCTTCCTTTTCCTA
Source organism: Capnocytophaga sp. oral taxon 336 str. F0502 (assembly GCF_000411575.1). NCBI lineage: Bacteria > Pseudomonadati > Bacteroidota > Flavobacteriia > Flavobacteriales > Flavobacteriaceae > Capnocytophaga > Capnocytophaga sp. oral taxon 336. The sequence goes on from NZ_KE150492.1 coordinate 100,651, forward strand.
ATGATATTCTATCTTCTTCTTGTGCACTTACAAGGCTTACAAAAGCCAAGAAAGCAAGCAATAAAAATTTTTTCAGCATAGTTTTACGTAAGTTGTTCGCTTGTTTTTCCAAATCGTCTTTCTCTATTTTGATAGTTTGATAAGGCTTCTTCTAAGTGTTTTTTTGTGAAATCAGGCCATAATACTTCAGTAAAATAGAGTTCGGCATAGGCTATTTGCCATAATAAAAAATTGCTGATGCGCTCCTCACCGCTGGTGCGGATAAGTAAGTCTACATCGGGTAAGTCGTAGGTGTATAGGTGTTTTTGTAGTGTTGTTTCGGTAATTGTATTAGCAATAAGTGTGCCTTCTTTTACTTTTGCTGCAATTTCTTTTATAGCAGTTAGGATTTCTTCACGTGCTCCATAGTTGAGGGCTAAGGTAAGGGTAAGCCCTGTATTGTTTTTGAGTTTATCGATAGAAGCAAGTAGGGCTTCGCGTGGTTTAGGAGGGAAACGGTCTAAATTGCCAATGGTTTTGAGTCTTACATTATTCTTGTGCAAATTATCAACTTCCTTTTTTAGGAACTTTACCAATAGCTCCATTAGGGCTTTTACTTCTAAGGCGGGTCGTTTCCAATTTTCGGTAGAAAAGGCAAAAAGGGTGAGGTATGGAATACCGTGTTCCACACAATATTCCACTACTTGTCGCACAGTTTGCACTCCTTTTTCGTGACCATAGGCTCTGAGCAAACCTTGTTTTTTTGCCCAGCGCCCATTACCGTCCATTATAATAGCCAGATGCTTTGGATAGTTCGTAATCTCCATTGGTTTTAAGTGAAATTATCTACAATAGCAAGGCCATTCGCCGAAGGTGTAGGTAAGGGTAAGACCTGAGAAGGCATACCAGTCGTAACTTCTTCCTATGTTACCGAATGTAAAGGATTTTCTTTCGGGCGCACTACCATCGACGTTGTTAGTAAGGGCAAAACGGAAAGCTACTTCACCTCCTAAAACAAGCCTTCGAGTGATTTTAGCTTTAAAACCGAAAGCTACGGGCACAGCCACATCGAAGTCGCGACGTGTAGTATCGGTAGCTTCAACGGGTTTGGGAGAGGAGGGGTCGAAGTACAAATCGTCGTGCCAAAGCCCAGCTATACCTACGAACACATAGGGGGTCATAGGCATATCGAGCAAATTGCCGATTCTGTAGCTAAAGAAATTGAACTCGGTGCCTACTGCCAAATCGGTAATATCACTTGAATAAGCGAACCCTCGATTGCGTTTACCAGGGATATCGGACTGGACGTCGTTAGCTCTAAGTTCGGACTTAGTAACCTGCACACGAACTGCCATACGTTCGTGGAAATTCCATTTATATATCCCACCAAAAGCGATTTTGTTAGGATATAAATAATAGGTTCTACCAACATCTGAAATGGGGTTGCTTCCACCTAAGAAAACACCGATTTCGTGTTGCTGTGCCGATGCCATATGCATCGCCAATAGTATCAATGTAATGTGTATAAATCTGTACATACGCTATTCTATGCAAGGCGCAAATATACGTGTTTTATATGAAATAACATTTATTATTTCCTATTTTTTTATTTTGGATTTTTTAATTAGCTGTTAAAATTCTTTATATATCATTGATTATTAACACGATATAAGTATATTTATTTTTATAAAGAATTATAAGTTATCGGGGGTGATTTGTGAAAAGTGGGTAGATGAAAGGTGCTTGTGAGGAGGGAGCGAGAAGTACCTTGTGGTTGCTCTGTGAGACATCTGACGGACTTTTAATAAACCTTAAACGGAACTACAGTAGTCTTATAGTGGCTCTACAGTGGCTCTACAGTAGGTCTACAGTGGCTCTACAGTAGGTCTACAATAAAGACTAACCGAAGATTAATGGAATACTAACTGAATACTGATTGGACTTATAGTGCTACTATCTGCCCATATCACTGGTTCTACTGGCTAGACTTGTCGGACATAAAAATAAGTAATAATTAGGGTGGAGAAATTGAAAGAAAATTAGCAGATTAGCAAATTTAGGAATTAGCATATGGGAGGTGTGGTTAATGAGAGTTCTCGGAGAATCTCGGAGAGACTCGGAAGTGCGAGTTACAAGAAACACGCCAGCGGAGGGAGGAGCTTCACTAAGGTTTGTTGCAAAAGTAAATGAGAGGTTTAATTTTTTGTTTATTAGTATATTTTTTGTACTTTTGCTTTCAGAAATTGAAAATGTGGGGGCTCGAAACCTCAGTAAAAATGAGGGGTAGCTTATAGGAAACTTATAAAAACCTTATAAAAACCTTATACGATTGTTATACAAAAGATGCTCTTTAATGAGCGATTACTTATAACTAAAAAGTAAAAATGACGAAGCAACGATATACCGAAAAACACCTTATTCTATGGAAAGACGACACTTGGGTAACCTGTCCCGAGTGTCAAAAAATTGCCGTGGTAACAGATAAAGGTGGCAGTAAAGTGCGTTGCGAGCATTGTGGATTTGAGAAAACAAGTGAAAATTTGGAGTTGTTTGTAGCTACAGTAAAACTACACTGCCCCAATTGTGGCACCCCAATTGAACAACGACAAGGCGGACTCAAAGAAAAGAAAGACCTTTGCCAAGTGAAATGTCCTGAGTGTGGCGAAGAGTACCTCGTGAAACCTCAGTACAAGTTGTACCACAAACCTAACCCTATAGCACCTAACGGACTGAAATGTGATAGCACTTTTGGGTTGCCGTACTTTTTTCAAGAAAACGTGCGTGGTAACTTGTTTTGGGCGAGAAATATGAGCCATTTGCAAATAATGGAAGACTATATTGCCTCTGACCTACGCGAACGTGAGGGAATGACAATGGTAGCGAAGCTCCCTACTTTTGTAAAAAGCAAGAAGAACCGTGAGTTAATACTAAAAATTTTGCGCAAATGGAAAGAAAAATTAGCGCAATCTGATTTTATATTACCTCCTCTGGTGGCTACAGAGCAAGTTTGCTTGTTTTTTGCCGACGATAAAGTAACTATTACCGATTATTTGAAAGATATTCCTTACAAAGTAACGGGTTCGGTGAATTATACGCAAGTATATTCCAATAAATACGGCTATCAATGGGTGTGTTTCTCTAAATACAACCGTTTAAGAAGAACATTTACCAAAGAATGGTTGGTACAAATCCCCTTTGAGGTAAAAACTATCTACCTATACCAATACTACATCTTTTTGAATGAAGCCCAAGATATACTGAGCTACTTTTTACAACATTTTTTGCAAGAAAATACGTCTAACAGCTTGTTCATCAGTATCGGAGATAGATTATATTCTGCTGAGAGTTTTTATAAAGAATCAGTTGTAGAAACATTACCCTATTAAGGAGTTAACAAATTGGCAGGTTTGTAGATTGGTATTATTTTTGTAGTTTTGCACCCTAATTAAAAGAAAGAAAAAATTGCTATGGCAAACATTGAAAAGATAAAATGCCTAATTATAGGCTCAGGTCCTGCGGGCTATACTGCCGCTATTTACGCTTCGCGCGCGAACCTAAGCCCTGTGCTTTACCAAGGAGAACAACCTGGTGGACAGCTCACTACTACTAACGAAGTAGAGAATTTTCCGGGATATCCTGAGGGAGTAATGGGTAGCGAAATGATGATGCAGTTAGAGCAACAAGCTAAACGCTTTGGGGCTGATATTCGCAACGGCTGGGTGACTAAGGTAGATTTTTTGGCTCACCCCCACAAAGTATGGGTAGATGACCAAGAGCTCCACGCTGATGCTGTGATTATCGCTACGGGTGCTTCGGCTAAATACTTAGGTTTACCCTCAGAACAGCACTATTTGCAAACAGGAGGAGGCGTATCGGCTTGTGCTGTGTGCGACGGTTTTTTCTACCGCAATCAACACGTGGCTATTGTAGGGGCAGGCGACTCGGCTTGTGAGGAAGCGCTTTACTTAGCGAACATTTGCTCGAAAGTAACAATGCTCGTGCGTCGCGATGAGTTCCGCGCTTCACAAATTATGAAGGAACGCGTGCTCAATTCGCCAAAAATAGAAGTGCTTTTCAATACTGAAACTGAAGAGATATTAGGTGACGGGCAAGTAGTTACCGGCATTAAAGTGCGCAACAACAAGACAGGGGAGATAAGCGAAATAGCTATCACAGGTTTCTTTGTAGCTATCGGTCACAAACCTAATACCGATGTGTTTAAACCTTATATCGACACTGATGAGGTGGGCTATATTAAGAATGTAGCGGGCACTTCGCTCACCAATGTAGCAGGGGTGTTTGTAGCTGGTGATGCTGCCGACACGCGCTACCGCCAAGCTATTACCGCAGCAGGCTCGGGCTGTATGGCAGCGTTGGACGCAGAGAAATACCTTCTTACTCTTGAATAGGTAAGAGGTAAAAGATAAAAGGTAAAAGGTAAAAAAGCGCGATGTTTATTATTCTAAACATCGCGCTTTCTCATTTGCTAATTGACTAATTTGCTAATTATTCAATTTATGGTTGATAATTCTATCCATATAGTCTTGCATAAAGGCTTTTAAATCTTTGATACCTTTTTGTATTTCGGCATTGTCTTCCTTGCCCAAGAGATTGTTTTTGAGAGCACCGTCTTCTTTCTTGTACACTCCGTTTACCTTGCCTGTTTCGTCGATGATATAGATGTAATTACCTTGCTTCATTTGGTACATAAGCGCATCGGAGATAAAAGCGCGGGGCGTTTCATCAGGAAGATTGGCAAACACACTGCGCCCCCAAGAGCGGAAAGGCTTATGGTAACCCATTAGGTCTACTAACGAAGGATAAATATCTATTTGCTGGGCAATATCTGAATTTACACCCTTTGGCACTAAATTAGGGTTAGGGCTGTAGAACATAATTGCCGCTCCTTTGCCTGTAATAGGCTCTTTGTAAAGGTCGTAATAAGTTTGGTTAGGGTGGTCATTGACAAAAGCAAAGATAGTATTGTTATACCAAGGTTGTTTTTTAGCACACTCAAAGAATTGTTTGAGAGCGTAATCGGTATAGCCAATACATTGGTGAATTTCTAAGTTGCCTTTAGGGAATTTGCCCTCATATTGCTTAGGAATTTGAAAAGGGTGGTGGGAGGAGAGTGTGAAAATAGTGCCTAAGAAAGGTTGTTTCTTTTGAGAATAAGTCCTGCACATATATTGGAAAAAAGGTTCGTCCCAAATTCCCCAGTGTCCATCGTCATCAGCATCGTTATTGTACTCATTCTTACCATAGTAATGGTCGAAGCCTAAGATATTAGAAAAACCTAAGAATCCCATAGAACCATTGGGTGCTGAATGGAAGAAAGAGGTATCGTAGCCCATTTCTTTGGCAATAGACACCAAAGATTGTGTGGGTTGTTTTACATAAGGTGATGAGGTGTAAGCGACTTGAAAAGAGGGGATTCCTGCCAACATTGACGACATTCCGTGTATAGACTGACGTCCTGTACAATAAGCATTGTCGAGCACAAGTGAATGTTGTGCTAACGAGTCTAAGAAGGGTGTATACGACTTAAAGTCAGGAATATGGGTTTTAGTATTCATACAGCCCCAATACTCTTTACCGAAACTTTCTAAAATAAAGAGGACGACATTGGGCTTGGTAGCTACTTCGCGGTTGTACTGCTTAATAGGTTTTAAACTCTCATTGATGTAGGCTTCATCTACAAAGTGATATTCTTTAAATCCTTTGTTCTTACCCATACTGCGAATGAGACAAAAAGGCGTGTTTAGTATCGCATCAGCCTGAGGAGCTGTATTTACGTGTCGGCTAGCATCGAGCATATTGATAGGGCGTGTATCCGAAGTAAAACCACCTCCTCGTATAGCCATCATTATCAGAGTACCGAAGCCTAAGAAAAATACAGCAGACCAACCAAAATAAGATTTCTTTTGAGCAATAGGCACTTCGACGTTTTTCACGCGTTTATAAAGGAAAACCCAAAGAGCTATCAGTAAAAAGAAGCCTACGAACATATACCAATAGCCTCCTAAAAAGCTACTGAATATTTTCATTTTGTTGTTTTCGTGTTCTATAACTGCAAACGATGCCGAAGTAAGGCGAGACTTGCTAAAAGGGTAGTATGCCATATCAATAAAATTGGTGGCATAAGCAATCGTATTAGGTATAAAGTACGACCAAAAAACTACTTTCTGAAACTTCTTATGGGTATTTACCCACAAAGGTAGTAAACTGAGCAGTATGAACAGCAAATTAGTGTACATTATAGCACAGTTATCAAACGCCAATCCATAATAGAAAAGGTCGGATGTGTTATAATCACCCATCAGTCCGCGATTCATATAGATAAACAAACCACGTGCAATAGCATAAAATAAGTATACCAAGAAGATACGGTATAAGAAAACTACATATTCTCTGATTCTCATTGTATTTAATTTTAAGTGAATTGTAATAGCAGAATTATAAAGGCTAATACACACGAAGCGATAAGTACACCACGTGCGCGTTCGTTTTCATAACGATTGATAAAAAAGAAGAAGATAGCAAGGTCTAATAGGGCTCCTAAGAGTATGAGTTTACCTAAATATCTCTTGTAATAGGCATCTTGCAAGGTAGTAGCAATACTAAATTTAGAGAAAATAAGCACATAGGCTATCACCCCTATTACGTTTACAACAATACCTGCTATAAAACCAATGATTTGGTCTTTGCGTTTTTGATTTATATTTAAAAATCCCATTGCTTTAACTCTTGAATATTTTGGTGAGCCGTAAGGTCAAATTGAATAGGCACTACTGAAATGTAGCCGTTTTCGAGAGCCCATTGGTCAGTATCAGTACCTTGGTCTTCATTCACAAAAGTACCTGTCATCCAGTAGTACACTCTCCCTTGCGGGTTCACACGTTTGTCAAAACTTTCTATCCAGCGCGAACGTGCTTGACGGCATACTTTTACGCCTTTTATTTCTTCCTTCTTGATATTAGGTATATTCACATTCAGCACTGTCCCTTTGGGCAACCCATTAGCGAGTACTTTTTCAGCAATACTTTTGATATAAGAGCGCGCTTGCGAAAAGTCGGCATTCCAACTGGAGTCTAATAATGAAAAACCAATAGCAGGAATACCCTCAGTACCCGCCTCGATAGCAGCACTCATCGTTCCTGAATATATCACGTTGATAGAAGCATTGGAACCGTGATTGATACCACTCACACAGAGATCGGGCAGACGACCGTTCAACACTTCGTGTTTGGCTATTTTCACACAGTCGGCAGGTGTACCACTACAAGCGTATTCGCGAGTAGCTCCGTTATGTGAGGGCATAGGGTCGCAGTACATAGTAGTATCGAGGGTAACGGCGTGCCCTTTACCACTCTGTGGCGAATCAGGGGCTACTACCACTACTTCGCCTAATTCTTTCATTATGTCTATCAGATAACGGATACCAGGAGCGGTAATACCGTCGTCGTTTGTTACTAATATTAAAGGTTTTTGCATACTAAAAAGTAAAGACGCGTTTTGTAGTCGCGTCTTTACGATGTGCAAAAGTACACAAATTTTAAATAAAAGCAATATTACATATGAAAAATATATATTTTTACATCAGTTGGATTTCATCTACAAACAATAAGGCTGGTGTGCCTTTACCCTCGTGCCATTCAGGGATTACAGTACCTTTGAGCACTACTTTCACATAGCGAGTTTTAGTTTTAGCAAAGTTCAAACTGATAGGCACGCGTTTGATAGGGTCGGTCTTCTGAGCTATCTTCAAAGGTTGCTGAGTGATGAGCTGAAAGTTTTTTCCATCAGCAGAGCTGTAAATAGCGACTTCTGAGGCTGGGAATATCCAGTTAGGCGTATCGGACAGAGAACCTGTTTTGAGATTGCTAATTTCTTCTTCTTTACCTAAATCGATTACTGCTTCTACTCCCACTCGACCAGGAAAGCCCACCCAATGTCCATCGATATAAGAATCTTCACCTATTTGGGCATCTACTAAGGCTGTAGCCCCTCCAAAAGTGTATTTAGGATTAGTTTCAGTGAGTAATTGTATAGGCTTGTAAGTAGCCTTATTAAATAACGACTGGTAGCTAAACACTCCGCTTATGGTATCTTTATGCACAGCTACTGCTTTTAACAGCACCTCGTTGCTGAGTTTGATAGGCTGGGTATAAAGCGTTTTGGTAGCATCAGGAGTAGTGCCATCGGTGGTGTAGTACACCTTGCCATCGCCTACGGTGAGGAATTCTACCTGAATACCATCTTTCTTAGGAGCGGGCTGAATGACAGGGGTAACACCCAAGACGTGTTTGGCATAATGATATCCCTCTTTTTGGTAGTAATTGAGTAAGTTGTCTAAACGCTTCAAAAAGTCAGCATAGTTCTTTTTCTCTGGGGCTGTCCATTGTACCTCAGCTAAGGCAGCCAAACGCGGCAAGAGCATATACTGGGCGTGCGCAGGACTCGCGATGTACTCTGTCCACAAATTAGCTTGCGCTCCTAAGATGTATTTACCTTGTTCGGGAGTGAGTTTAGGGTCGATAGGTTCGTAGTCGTACACCTTTTTCACGGGAAGGTATTCGCCTATGGACAGTGGTTCTTTACTGGGGTCTTCTCCTTGATTATAGTCGAAATACAAACTGTAATGCGGAGTCATAATAGCGCGGTTGTGGCGTTGTGCTGCGGCGATGCCTCCTTCGGTTCCTCGCCACGACATTACAATCGCGTCTTGTGAAATGTTATCTCCCTCCAAAATCTCGTCCCAGCCTATTACCTCTCTACCTTTCTTCTTGAGGAACTGCTCTACGCGCGATACCACATAGCCTTGTAGTTTCTGTTCGGCAGTGTGTTCTCCGTCGCCTTTTAAGCCCAATGCTTTAATTTTAGCCTGACATTTAGGGCACTCTTTCCAACGTGTTTTAGGACACTCATCACCTCCTATATGAATATATTTAGAGGGGAAAAGTTCGGTAATTTCGTCGAATACGCCTTCTAAGAACTCATAAGAAGCCTCATTGCCGGCGCAAAGTACATCGTCGAACACGCCCCATTTGGTACCTACTGCATAGTCCTTGCCTGTACAACCCAACTCAGGGTAACCCGTGAGCACAGCTAAGGTATGTCCAGGGATATCTATCTCGGGAATAATCGTAATATAGCGGTCTTGGGCGTATTTTACAATCTCTTTAATCTGTTCTTGGGTGTAGAACCCGCCATAAGGTTTACCATCAAATTGGTGGGGTTTATCTTTGAGCAAATGCCCAATAAGCGTTTCTTTGCGTGTTGAACCTACCTCAGTAAGGCGAGGATATTTTTTGATTTCTATACGCCACCCTTGGTCATCGGTGAGGTGCCAATGGAACTTATTAAGGTTATGAAGTGCAAGTATATCAATGTACTGCTTGATAAAATCTACTGTAAAGAAATGCCTGCTCACATCAAAATGCATTCCCCGATAGGCAAAGCGAGGCGCATCGTCTATCACAGCCGTAGGGAACGCTAAGGATTTAGGTTCTGTTACGTCAATCGACTTGCGCAAGGTTTGTATGCCGTAGAACACACCTGCGGGACTTGCTCCATTGATAGTAATTTGCTCACTTGCTACGGTAAGTTGATAAGCCTCTTGGTTAGGTTTTTTAAGGTCGGTTTTAAGACGAATAACCTTTCCACTATTTACATTGGGCTCAGTGGTAAGGGTTAGCCCTGTGATTTCTTTAAGATAAGAGGCAAGGAATTGGGCATTCCTTTGTAGTAAGGCATCACCTTGTGGATAGGTAATCACGGTTTGAGCATCGAGCTCAAAAGGTTTCTGATGGGTATAACTAATGGATTGTGGTAGCGGAATTACCTCGTAATGAATTACAGGCTCAGTGCTTTTACAAGCCATAAGACATAGTGTTACTAAACTAAATATAAGTTTTTTCATTGGTGGTGGTTTGATTTTTAATATTTAATAGTTGGGATATATTGTGCTCGATAGAAAGTAAAAGGCAACATAAAAGAACGTTTTATGGTGGGTGTTTCGTTGCGGTCGGTAATGATTATTTGTTTTTTGGTACTCAACGTGATTAGTAGTAAGTCCTCACCTATAAATTGTGCATTACTACGGTTTGATGAGGATAAATCTTTGGGAAGTGCTACTGCCATAGGAACTGTTACTGTTTTGCTTTGTTCATTCACTTTATACAAAATAGCTCTCGAGCCCGTATCGGAATCTGAACGCGCATTGTCAATCACTAACACTTCGTTAGGTGCTTTCGGGTTAGCACAGTGCATCCCGTGAGTAAAGTATTTTTTCTCAGGTTTTATGGTGCCATTTTCGCCTATGCGATATAGTAACTTCCCTGTTTTACCGTCAATTTTCCAAAGTTCTCCATAACGATTAAACGTCATATAGTAATTACCTTCGCTATCGTAGTTAAAGGAATTGGCGTGTAGCCAATCTTCTTTTACCCCTTGTGTTTTTATATTAGGGTCGGTAGTGGGGTCTACATAATCAAAACAACTCCATTGCTGGGTGATTTCTCCTTTTCTATTCATAATCACAAAACCATCACCCTTTACAGTATCAGTGGTTGTACCACCTTGTGCAGTGAGGTCGAAAGTTTTATCAATATAGGTTACTAATCCTATACTGCCATCGGGCATAGGGCGACACTCGTGATGCACTTCCCGTCCGTTAAGTGCGGGAACAGTAGCAAAGTCTTTTTGAAATACTACCTCACCAAAGAGGTCTATAATTTTAATACTTTTAGCATTGAAAGTATAAGGACTTCCAACGGGGTAAGTAGGATTGGTAAGAATGTAAAACTGCTGACGCTGTGCATCGTAATTTACGACCAAAGGCTCTTCGGGCACTAGCTCATACCATACTACTACTCCTTTAGTATCTGTCATATAGATGGCTTTTGTACCATTCCTACGGGCATTTGCAAAAAAATAACCGCCTATATCTTCTTTTAGGTCGTCTATCAGTAATGTTGCATTAGGAAGGAAAGCCTCCACATTTTTTGTTTTAAAGGTTTTCACTTCGGTTTCCAATCCATTGCCGTAAAATAGTTTGCAAGCATATTCAGTATCGGGTTTGAGGAACAATAGCGTTTTACGTTCTATCCCTTTGCCCTGATAGGTATTGGTTTGCTGTACTTGTGCCGGATGGTTCACTTCCCAATAAGCTATATGGAAGGACGTTTCTCCGCTGAAAGTTGCAGTTACTTCCGCGCGAAGGTTATTCGTCTTACTCAAAGACACCTCAAAAGCGGTAAGGTTACCCTGATACGGAGGGGTAAAAGAGTCATCTTTTTTACACGAGACTAATAATCCTCCTATGGTTAAAAACAAAATAATAATCGATTTTCTCATATTTTAAATCTTTCTCGTTCCTCTATGTTAATTATTTCAATAAGAAAAAAGCGTTAGTCTTTATCGGGATTTACAGGCTCAATAGCATTACTAAAAGGTTCATATGTCACATAATCCCACAAGGCATAATGGTCTCTGGTAGGAATACGGTCGCCTATAAAATCTATATTTTCTACACTGCAAAAGATACGAAAAGGATACTGTTGCCCATAGTTGAGCTCCGTATGAAGGTGTTGCACCCCATCGATGAGCCACGTAGCAATATAATGGTTATTCTGCGGATTGATAGCTAATTTAATCTGAAAAGTATGCCATTGGTCGCTGTCTATAAGCACCTCAGCATTTTGCTTCCAAGGATTATTCTGGCTGGTCATAAACACCACTACCTGCCCCTCTTTTGCGCCCAACTTCTTCCTGCGTTTAGCATCACCTGAGCCCACTTCAAAATCTATTTCGTGCCCCTCACTGTTATACAAGAAAGAGCCTATACTTGCCCAAGCGCCTGTTTCCATCGGCGGAATGTAAGCGCGCCAAGTGTAAATACCTGCCCCGTAACGGTGTACTGTTTTTTGTTTTTTGCGTTGTTCAGTATGAGCTTTCGTCCATATTTTCAGTGCCCAACCATCTTCGGCGTAAGAATCACTTACCACTTTGGCATAAGTTTCTTTGTCCTTCCCTTGTGGGTAATCCTCGTCCTGATTACCTAATAACCAACCGTCAAGCGTTTTAAAATCCCATCGCATCACTTTGGTTTTATCAATGGTCACCTCAGGAATATCGCTCGATTGTTTGCTACAGCTTACAAAAGCTGTCCAACACATTACCATTAAAAATAGATTTACCCGTTTCATATGCTTTTATTTTTTCGTTTTTGCTTTATTTAAAATTCTCTTTTGCTTTATTGTTTCTTCGCTATTTCTTCTCCGTTTCTTTGTTCATTATTCGTTATTGCATCGCTACACTTCACCTTTTCCGTCATACTCCCTCCTAGTGCCTATGGCCTAAGACCTATTGCCTATTCCTCTTTCTTTCGCCTCGAAACCCCGTTTTTGCCGTTTTTTGCTTTGTTGTATTACAGTATTAATCAATTACTTACATACCCTTTCTATACCAATCGTCCAAGATTCGTATAAGCTTCCTATAAGCTCTCTATAAGCTAACCCCACCCAATTTACAGCTCATCTTTTACCTTTTATCTAAATTCCTCCTTTTGAAAATCTCCGTTTCCTTCCGAAAAGCTCAAAAAAACTCTTTATCCTAATAATTTTTCACTTTTCACTATACAAACTGGTGTGAGGGTTGTAATGAATACCGTTTTAACTAACAACAAAGCAATTCTATTAATATTCTATAAAGGTAGATAATTACAACCCCTTTACCAGCCATTTATAAAAGCAATATGTAAGTCTCGTTTTATTAGCGAGGTTTATAAGAATAAGGATATGGTTGATAAGTTACATAATCCCATAAGCCTACAACATCTTCTGTAGTAGGACGTTCTCCTAAAAAGTCTAAGTTCTCTACACTACAAAATATATGAAATAATTTTTCTTGTCCATAGTTTAGTTTTGACTTATAACGGTCTACTCCGTCTATAGCCCAAGTAATGATATAGTTCTGACCATTAATAGCTTGATTTATTTCCAATCTTATCTGAAAAGTATGCCACGATCCTTTATTTACCCTATCAACTGTAACAATCTCAGTATCGTGATGTAGTTCTGGATTATTTTGGCTTGTAATATAAGCTATCAACTGATTGTTTTTCGTTGCGTGAGCTTCTTCTCTTTTTTTAATAGTCCCTGAACCAACCTCAAAATCTACTTCGTGTTGGTCATCGTTATAAAGCCAAGAACCTACGCTCACTCTTTCACCAATATTCATTGTAGGAATGAAAACACGCCAAGTGTAAATCCCTGCACCAAACATTTGTTTTGTCTTTAATTTTTTTCGCTCTTTTGTCCCTGCTTTTGTCCATATCTTCAAAGCCTTACCATCGTCACAACCATCTTTATAAACTGATGAACAATGGTCTACATTCTTATTAGGTTCTTGGTTGGCTAAAACCCAATCTGAAAGAGGATAAGAACTAAAGTGCCATCTGTAAGTTCCAACAGGATTATCAGGCTTAGGCTTAGGTGTAGGCTTAGGTGTAGGAACTACAGCTCCACCATTGGGCGTATACTTAACATTATCCCATACACCTGTTGTAGGAGTGGTAGCAGGTCTATCACCTACTTTTGGTAAGTTCTCTACACTACAAAAGATATTGAAAAGGTTGTCTTGACTATAATCAAGTGTTCCTTCCAATTTATCCTTTCCTTCTCTTCCATCTACTGTAAGGATAGCGTGATAGTTACCATTCACTAACTTCAATTCTATCTTAAACCTATGCCAATCTTGTTGGGTAATAGCTATCTTTTTAGTTGCCATTCCATAACCACCCAATTCTGCTATTACTTGATTATCAGTAAGTCTCATTTGAGAGCGTTCCGCATTCTTTCCTGAATAGACTTTGATAGCCAATCCGTGACTGTCATCTTTGTAAAGAAAGCAATTCACACTTGTTTGGGCTCCTTTCTCCAATTTAGGAACATACAATCTCCACTCATATACTCCCGCTCCATATTGTCTTACAGTTTTGAGTTTGTTGCGTTGCAAAGTATTCACCTCTGTGTGAATAATAAGTCCACCGTTTGTACAGCCAGGGCTATGTTGTATCTTATAGCAATTAGGCTTACTGTTCTGATTGGCTTCAATCCAATCGTTAGAAGGAGCATCAAACTCCCAAAACATTACCCCTTTTTGAGCCTGTTGTGCAGCATTAAGCGATTGTCCATCGCTTGATGTAGTTGTTGCGTTGCGGGTAGGTTCCTCAGAATCTATCTTACAACCAACATAGATGAACAAGGTCATCAATGAAAAAATAAATGTTTTTTTCATACTAAAATCATTAAGTTGTATGCTTTATTCTTAGTTTTCTTTTTAAGAAAAAGAGGCTGTCTCGTTGTTGGAGGTGAGACAGCCTCAGAAAAATCAATTTGCCATTTATAGATAAACATCGATTACTACTAATAGGCAGTATATTCAATAAAGTTGAAAGTAGCACTATACTGTCCTTCTTCTAGCGTTTCACCTGGTAGCCAAGTCCCTCTATTACATTCTGCTGAAACACTCCATTCAAATTTCATCTTCTCTTCTCCAAATTTAGCCACTGCCAAACTCTTTACAACATTTTGGTCAAGAGAAAATTCAACGCCATAATTATTACCCACTTTTTTGAGGTCAATAGTAAATTTGTAGTCTTTGTTAGGTTTTAACACTGCTACATACTCTTCTATAGCAGGCGATATAGATTGTACAAAGAGTAACAATTCTCCTGTCTTAGCTCCCAAACGTTTGCGTTCTGCATCATCTCCATAACGAGCCATCATTAAGAAGAAATATTCCGGAGTTTCATTATAAAGATTCATACCTAATTGTATCTTAGCAGATTTGTCTACCTTTGGTAAACGAATAGAACAAGTGTATTTTCCATAACCTGCTCGAGTTTTATGGAATATTTTTGAAACATCACAATTAGGAGAAGTAGTAAGCACCAATTTTCCATTTTCTATTTTATTATTAACTTCTACATTAGCTCTTGCCCATCTTCCCCAATCATCTGGGAAGGCATTAAATGTCCATACCTTTGTTTCTCCTGCGTCAGGTTCCGGTTCTGGGTCAGGTGGGTTAAGTTGGTTTTGAGGTTCTGTAGGTTCCATAGAATATGGGTAAGGTGTATAGGTTACATAATCCCATAAACCATAATTGTTCTTATAAGGCCAGCTATCCCCTACAAACTTTAAGTTCTCAGTACTACAAAAGATATAAAAAGGATGCTCTTGCCCATAAGTAAGTTGCTGAGCGGCACACTTTACATCATCAATAAGCCAAGTAGCAAAATACTTTCCTCCTGCTAATTTTAGGTCAATTTGGAACGTATGCCAAGCATTCTTCTTGATTTTTACTTTTTGGTGTAAAGCTGGGTTATCCTGGCTGGTAATATAAGCAATCACTTCATCATCAGCAGCTCCTAAGGCATCACGGTCTTTAGCCGTACCAGAACCTACCTCGAAGTCCAATTCGTGTTTATCGCTATTCCACAACCAAGAGCCTATGCTCACACGTTCAGTAGTTCCTAAATCAGAGATATAGGCACGCCAAGTGTAGAGTCCTGCTCCGTATTGTTTTTTAGTTTTGAGCTTTTTACGCTCTTTGGTACCTGCTTTAGTGAATATTTTCACTACTTTACCATCTTCAGCTTGTGTATTGCTTTCCACTGAAGTTTGTGAGATATTAGCCTGTTCTCCTTGACTGGCATTAAGCCAATCATTGGTATTATCAAAGTTCCACTTCACTTGCTTAGCAGTAACCAAACTGCCTTCTTGTGGAGTTCCTATCTCACTGCGTGGGTTATCGCTAAAACGCCCATCTGCATCGCTCTTGTCGCAGCCTATCATACTAAGCATCGCAACAGCCATCAGTATTGGTTTTGTATAGGTTTTCATATGAGTTTACATTTAAGATTATTGTTCTCTAAAAGAACGGTTGTTTTGTAGGTCAGGGAATTTGTTACTATACACCCCTGGTATAGGGTAATACCTACGTTTGTCATAAGGTTTAAACGGATTGCTGAACTTAGGATACACTTTCCATTCAGGACTCAAATCATAAGGATTTTTTACTACATTAGGGTCTCTTCTGGCATTTAGATTGGCCTCTTTAGTTTCCAATTTCTGTTTAACAAGATCCATATAAGCATCTAAGCGGTCTTTCCATAATCCCATACGGATAAGGTCTACACGACGAACTCCCTCCATATTAAGCTCAAACAAGCGTTCATCACACAATTTACTACGCATATCTTCTTTAGAAGCAAAGTTTGCCAAGGTATAATTGTGGTTGCTATTTTCAAAAGCTCTCTCACGAATTTTATTAATCAAATCCACTGATTCTTGAGTAGGTCCATTGAGCTCATTAAGAATTTCAGCTTTGCAAAGCAATACATCAGCATAACGCAATAAGATGAGGTTATTAGGTGTATTATAATTATAGGTTCCTGGTTTGGTATATTTGTACTTTTTAGTATATACCGCATCATTCTCTACTATTTGCGGATTACTTTTTTCATTCCTAAGCGTTCCTACTTCATTAAGTTTAGGAGATATGTACTTTATAGGTTTTCCGTACACGTTGTTGAAAGAAGTTACAATAAGTTCTTTAAGACGTTGGTCGTCACTATCAAACTTCCAGTACAATTCCAGAGGCATATTGATATTGTTCCAGCCCATATCATATTCCCAGGGAGTGAAATATAAAGCTAAATCTGAAGAACCTGAGGGCACTTTATCACTTGCTCGTATAGCAAAGATAATCTCGTTATTATTTAAGGTTTCTGGCTTAGAAGGGTCGAACACATCAAACACTTTAGCTTGTAAGGCGTATTTACCTGAGGTTATCACTTGGTCTGCATACATTAAAGCAGCTTGCCAAGCAGCGGTAGCATCTTTACCTTCTTCACGCAAACGCCCTGCTTTACGCATATTAAGACGCATCAAATAGCCATAAGCAGCGCCTTTGGTAGGACGACCTGAAGCTCCCTCTGTTGTAGTACCCCATTCATCGGGAAGGTTATTAGTAGCAATAAGCAAATCTTGTTCTATTTGGTCATCTAATTCCTCAACAGTAGCCAAAGTAGGGTTAGCATCAGCTTCGTAGAAACCATTTGTTATCAAAGGTACTCGATAAAAAGCATTGGTAAGCTGATAGAAAGCAAAAGCGCGCAAAAAGTGGGCTTCGGCTAAGAGCTCTGGTTTCCTATCGGCGGTTTTGAAACGAGATTCAGGAATCATTGAGATATTGTCAATAGCAGTATTGGCACAACCAATCATTTGCCAGTTACCATTGTAGCATCTCGCAAGTTCTACGTTGCCAGAGAGACCATTTTCATTGTATATCTCGAAAGCAATACCATCTTTAAAACAGTCATCAGTAGACATATCGTTGATATAGAAGTTGCTTGTGTGTGTAGCCCCAAGAAGGTAACGGTAAATTCCGTTTACACCTTCTTGTGCATTTTCTTCGGTAGTATAGGCGTTATTGGCATTGTAAACTGAACTTAAATCTTCTTTGAGTTCACAAGCGGTAAACGAGAGTCCTAAAAGACCTACCAATGTATATAGTTTATAATTCGTTTTCATTATTCTTTTGCGTTAAAAAGTTAATTTCACTCCAAAGTTAATGGTTCTGTAAGCAGGATAAGAGTTCAAATCCAAACCTTGTGCAATAGCACTACTACCATTGGTACTGATATCGGGGTCGAAACCTTGGTATTTAGTGAAGGTAAGCAAGTTTTGGCCTCCTACAAACACACGCATTGTTTTAAGAGTTTTCATATTCCATTGACTGCCTGTGAAGGTATATCCTAACTCAACATTGCGCAATTTTACGAAATCGGCATCTTCTACAAAACGAGAGTTCACATAAGAACCGTATTGCAATTTAGCTGTTTTTTGATAACCATTACGAGGCACACTGTTAGAAGCGTGAGCTTTTGTCCAACGGTCAGCTGAATCTGAAAGGCGGTTATTATCTTCCAAATAAATACGAGTTAAGTTAAGCATCTTGGCTCCTAATGAGGCTTCAAAGAAGAAAGAGAAGTCAAACCCTTTATAGGTAAAACTATTGTTAAGACCTATGATAGTTTTAGGGATACCAGTACCCAATACCGTACGGTCTTTTTCGTCTATTTTACCATCACCATTAAGGTCTTTAAACTTAGGGTCACCAGGTGCTGAGTTAGGCTGTGGTGCATAAGTTTCACCTTCTTGAAGGATACCATCGAACTCATAACCATAGATAGCACTAAGAGGTTCACCTTCTTTGAGCATCATATATTCTTTTTCGTCATAAGAACCGTGAGGACGTATATACTGAAAGCGTGGTTTTCCATTGTTGAGTTTCAAAACCTCACTGCGGTTATGAGAGAGGTTAAATGCTGTAGTCCACACAAAATCGTTTTTATTGATATTGGTAGATTTTATTGCTATTTCAAAGCCTCGGTTTTCAATCTCACCATCGTTTACCATCATTGCGGTATACTCAAAACGGCGACCGTCGTTAGTATAGTTAGGGAAACCTCCTGAAGGATGAATAGGGTCAGGGTTTAACAAGTCGTGAGTGCGTTTAATATAATAATCGAAGCTGGCTTCTACTCTACCAACCACTAAATCGATACCGGCATTCCATTGTGCAGTGGTTTCCCAACGGAGTTTCGGATTGTAGGGATTAGAAGGATACATACCTTTAGAGTTCACATCATTACCAATATACACATCGCGTACAGAGTATTGGTATTGTGACAAACCAAAGCGGATACCATCGTTACCACTAAGTCCATAGCTAGTGCGCAATTTGATACGAGAGAAAAGAGGTTTAGCAAATTCCATAAACTCTTCTTCACCTAAGTGCCAAGCAATAGACCCCGCAGGAAATATACCCCAACGATAGTCAGCACCAAACACTGATGAACCATCGGCACGAACTGAAGCGTTAATAATATAACGGTTATTGAAGATGTATTCGGCACGACCAAAAACAGAAGCTTTTTTGATAGAGGATTCACCTGAACCTATCCAATCTAAATGTTGGGCAGCTCCAATATTTTTGAAAGAGAATACATCGGAAGCAAAACCATAGGCTTGCACTTCATCTCCTTTACCTCTTTGATAAATATAGGAAGTACCTGCGGTTACTTTTACATCGTGTTTACCTTCCATTTTAGGGTGATAAGTAGCCACACCTTCTATTTGGTGTTTTACGTTTTCTTCGTGACTGAGAAATGCTTGTCCTTTGTAAGACTGACCTATAGAAGTAGAACGGTCATAATACTTTTCAGTTTTTAAATGGTCATAAGCATAGGTATAACGACCATTGATAGTAAGTGAAGGCAACAAATCAATATCGGCATAAGCGGTTGCATACATTGTATTAAAATGGCGATAGAGTTGTGCTCCGCTCATTTCTTCGAACACAGCAGGACGACGGTCTTTAGTTCCAAATACATCGAAACCTTCTTTATTTTTCCAAGGTTCCAAATTAAAGATACGATACATAATATTTTTATCAGAAGAGACTGTACCCATATCTAAGAATTTCTTTTTAGATTTGGAAAAACTCATATTAGCCCCCGCTCTTACTTTCGGACTTATCTTGTACTGCAAATTGATGCGTCCTCCATAACGATTATAATCGGTATTGAGCAGAATACCAGGTTCGGTAAGGTAGTTACCTGACATAAAAGCAGATAAGCGGTCAGTACCTCCTGATACGGAAAGCTGATGCAATACAGTAAAGGCATCGTGAGTGGTTTCTTTGAGCCAATCGGTACCTTTACCGCGATAGGTAGCTTGTTGAGCTGTCCATTTGCCATAAGCGGCGTCTTGGGTTTGTTCATATAAGCGACGGGTAAGTGCTATGGTTTCTCCAGCATCGAGCAAATCCCAAGGATTGTACATATTCTTATAAGAAGTTTGGTTAGAGTACTCTACATTAAAGCTACCTTCTTTACCTTTTTTAGTAGTAATAAGGATAACCCCATTAGCACCACGAGCTCCGTAAATAGCAGTAGTAGAGGCATCTTTTAAGATTTCGATTGATTCGATGTCGTCTATACTGATTTGCGACATATTATCTGTTTGGAATCCATCGATTACGTAGAGCGGTTCGTTATCGGCACTTACTGAAGAAGCACCACGCACACGGATAGATACATTACCACCAGGCTCGAGTGAGTTTTGGCGCACTTGTACTCCTGAGGCACGACCCTTTAACATCTGTGACATATCGGCTACCACCCCTGCTTTTACATCATTGGTTTTGATGGAGGTAATAGCACCTGCTAAATCACGTACTTTGGTAACGCCATAACCTACGACCACTACTTCGTCTAACTTTCTTTGCTCTTCGGCAAGAGCAATATTCAAAGGTGAAGGTGTATTGGCGGTTACTTTTACATTTTGAGTTACATAACCCATAAATGAGACTTCTAAGGTTTGCCCTACCGATACCTCTATGGTATACTTACCGCTCATATCGGTACTGACACCCTTACTAGTTCCTTTAATTACTACCGAAGCACTCATTAGGGGCTCTTTGGTAGTAGCATCACTGACAGTTCCACGGATAGTGCGTTGTTGCGCATAGCTCCAACTCACTAATAAGAACAACAGAACTGATAAAAATAGATTTCTTTTCATACAATGGTTGTTTGTTCGTTTGTTTTCGTATGGTTTTGATGGCTCAAAAGTACAAAATAGTTGAAGAAATAGAGGTTTAAAATCGTCTATAAAAGGTTTAAAATCGTCTAATGAGTTTTAAGATATTCATAATCAAAGGCTAAAAAGAAGCTCTAAGAAAGTAATAAAAAGAAAAATAGCCTATAACAAATAGAAAAAAGATAAAAACAAAAGAATAAAAGATAAAAACAAAAGAATAAAAGATAAAAAAAGCCCCCAAAAAGGGGGCTGCGCAATTTAAAAATATATTACAATGCCGAGAAAAATCTCGTTATTTTTATCCACACTTACAATCAGTTCCTCCTCCACAACTTTTCTTTTTCTTTTTAAAAAAAAGTATTTTTACGAGATAGCCTACTGCTATAACAACTAATATATAAGCGATGATTTCTTGTGTATTCATAGAAATATCTATTTATTGAGTAATTCAAAAGCTACATTTATTTGTGCTTCTACTGCTATTTTGCCTATTGCTAAGGTGTCGTCGTTAGCTTCCGCTCCGCTACTACCTAAGCTCACTTTACTGGATCTGAAAGTAGGTTGTACATCGTTAAAGTTTGATGAAAGTTCTTTAACAGCAATGGCTTTGCCTATATTTTGGTCTAAACTTACCGCATAGAGCAGAGCTTTTTTACGAGCATCTTCAATGGCAGCTACACGAGCGTCTTGCAAATGCTTTTCTTTATTCTTCACATCGAAACTTACACTGTTGATACGGTTTACGCCTGCATCGAAAATAGCGTTCATTAAACTATCGTATTTGCTAATATCTTCTAATTTGATAGTAATATTTTGTAAAACGCGATATTTATTAATCTTGTTATAATCGTCTTTATAAAGTGAAACATAGCTGGTTTGGAAGTTTTCCTTTGGCAGTTCTTTACTCAAAGTCTCCAAGACTTTGGCTACTTCTTCACTGTTTTTTTGTCGCAAATTTTTAAGGTCAAGTCCTTCTTTTTCTATACTGATAGAGATGTTTACGACATCGGGGGTAACATATACAATGCCTTCACCGACCACTTGCACTGAAGGCGTTTGGGTTTGTGCTATTGCCATTGTAGAGACCAATGAGAATAATAAAATGTACTGTTTCATATGTTTGTTTTTAGTTTATTATATGCAATTTATATGCCAAAGGTGCGAGGTTGTAGCACGACAGGCAGGCGGATAACTTAGAAATTAGCTAATGGTTAATGATTAATGGTGAATGGTTAATTTGGGAGAGGATTATACAAAGTTTATAGGATAGATGGACGAAGAGTGGCTCTACAGTGGCTCTACAGTGGGTCTACAGTGGGTCTACAATGAAGACTAACCAAAGATTAACTGAATACTAAGTGAATACTGATTGAGTTTAGAATGTTACTAATACCAATCAAGGGTTGAATTAACCTATTGATTATAAATATCCCCCTTACAATACCTTTCTCTCGCTGGCTATCTTCAAAGGGAGACCGTGCAAAGCACACGGGGAGATAGAAAATTAGCAAATGAAACAGGAAATTAATTGAAGAAGCTCGGAGGCACGAGCTACAAGAAACGCATTAGCGGAGGGATTCATTTAATTCACGGATTTTAGTAACAAGTTGCTTAGATTTTACAAAGACATTCTTCAAAAGGATACTGTAAATCAGAATTATATATAGAAATGATATTAACTTTTAATTTTGTATGTTTGCTATAGTAAGAATTTTTCCTATTAGCCTATTTGTTAATTATTTTGTACCTTTGCCCCCTCGATAGATAAAACAATGAACACGCAACAAAAAATCATCATTTATAAGACCGACGACGGTAAGGTGAAAATCTCTCTTTTTGCCAAAGACGGCTCGGTATGGTTGAATCAAAATCAGCTTGCTGACCTTTTTGACACCTCTGTTCCTAATATCAGTATGCACATATCTAATATACTAAAGGATAATGAATTATATCCAAATTCAGTTATTAAGAATTACTTAACAACTGCCTGTGTGGGAGGGAAACATAGTGAGGAAAGGGGATATTTACATAGCTAAGAATTACCTTACTGATGATGAGATTGATAGCTTAAATCGCTTTGTAATGGTATTCTTGGAATCGGCGGAATTAAGAGCTAAAAACCGACAAGACATTACTATGGATTTTTGGCGTGAGAACATCGATAGGATTATTGAATTCAACGATAAAAAAGTACTAAAAGGCAATGGTTCAGTGAGCAACGAACAAATGAAAACAATAGTGAGAAAAGTGTATGACGAGTTTGAAGTGAAACGGAAACAATATGATGCTCAGCAAGCTGACTTAGAAGATTTAAAAGAAATAGAAGAGTTAGAAGCGCATATAAAACTGCTAAAATAAACAAATGAAAAACAGAGAGATACTTATAAAGGGTGCGAAATTGCACAACCTTAAAAATATAACTGTAGGAATTCCTCGTAATAAGTTAGTGGTGATTACAGGACTTTCGGGCTCGGGTAAATCATCATTGGCGTTTGACACGCTTTACGCCGAAGGACAGCGCCGTTATGTGGAGAGCCTATCGTCGTACGCGCGTCAGTTTTTGGGTAAGTTAGACAAACCCAAAGTAGACAACATCATAGGGATTGCCCCTGCCATTGCTATTCAGCAGAAAGTAAACACCTCGAACCCACGTTCTACTGTAGGCACTTCTACCGAGGTGTACGACTACTTGAAACTGCTCTTCGCTCGTATCGGGAAAACGTATTCGCCAATTTCGGGACAAGAGGTGAAAAAACATACGGTTACCGATGTGGTTGATGCGGTGATGCGCTATCCAGAAGGCACAAAACTATTGCTTTTAGCCCCTGTGAGTATCCCTAAAGACCGTACCGTAGAGCAAGTGCTCAAACTCCTATTACAACAGGGCTATGCACGCATTCTGCACAAAGAAGAAATCATCCGTCTTGAGGAAGACAATTTGCCTAAGAATCTCGACAATTTCCAATTGGTAGTAGATAGGGTGATTGTGCGTCACGACGAAGACTTTCAGCACCGCCTTGCCGATGCCGTAGACACGGCTTTCTTTGAAGGGAAGGGTGAATGCTACATTCAAGAAATGGACGGAGTGGTACAAACGCATTTCAGCAATCGGTTTGAGTTGGACGGTATCACTTTTTTAGAGCCTAACGTACACTTGTTCAGCTTTAACAACCCTTATGGGGCTTGCCCAAAATGCGATGGTTATGGTGATACTATCGGACTTGATGAAGACCTTATCGTACCTAACACAGGTCTTTCGGTCTACGAGAATGCTATCTATCCTTGGCGTGGCGAGACGATGAGTTGGTTTCGTGACCAATTGGTGAATAACGCCTATAAGTTCGATTTCCCGATACACAAGCCTTGGTTTGAGCTCACCGATGAGCAGAAACAATTGGTTTGGGACGGCAACAAGTATTTCACAGGACTCACCGATTTTTTCAAAGAGTTAGAAGAAAAAAGTTATAAAATACAAAACCGAGTGCTCTTGGCACGCTATCGCGGAAAAACGCGTTGTCACGAATGCCACGGCAAGCGTTTGCGCAAAGAAGCTAACTACGTGAAAATAGCAGGGAAAAGCATTTCGGACTTGGTAGAATTGCCTATTGAAGAACTACAAGTCTTTTTCAAAGAACTCAAGCTCACCGACTATGAGCAAGAGGTAGCCAAACGATTGCTTTTAGAAATTAACAACCGCTTGCAATTCCTCACCGATGTGGGCTTAGGTTACTTAACACTCAACCGAAAATCGAACACGCTCTCAGGAGGGGAAAGCCAACGCATTAACTTAGCGACCTCGTTGGGAAGTAGTTTGGTAGGCTCTATGTACATACTCGATGAGCCCAGTATAGGTTTGCACCCGCGCGATACCGAACGACTGATAAGCGTACTAAAATCCTTGCGCGACTTAGGCAATACGGTGATTGTAGTGGAGCACGACGAGGATATTATGAAAGCTGCCGACTACATCATCGATATAGGTCCTGAAGCGGGCACGCACGGTGGCGAAGTAGTAGCGACAGGCACTTACAACGAACTTCTAAAAGCCAACACCCTTACGGGGAAATACCTCAGTGGGCGCTTAACAATTGAAGTACCCAAAAAGCGACGCACTTCCCCTCACTACATCACTTTGGTAGGTTGCCGTGAGAACA
The DNA here is from genome assembly GCF_000411575.1 of Capnocytophaga sp. oral taxon 336 str. F0502. Classification (NCBI taxonomy): domain Bacteria; kingdom Pseudomonadati; phylum Bacteroidota; class Flavobacteriia; order Flavobacteriales; family Flavobacteriaceae; genus Capnocytophaga; species Capnocytophaga sp. oral taxon 336. Next base: position 125,459 of record NZ_KE150492.1, read on the forward strand.
ACCTTAAAAATATAGATGTTACCTTCCCTTTGGATATGCTCACGGTAGTTACAGGGGTATCGGGTAGTGGAAAATCGACTTTGGTGAAAAAGCTACTCTATCCTGCTATTCAGAAAGAATTGGATTTAGGCGGAGAGAAAATCGGTCAGTTTACGAAGATAGAGGGCAAATACAAGCACTTGCAAAGTGTGGAGTTTGTAGACCAAAACCCTATTGGCAAATCTACCCGTTCAAATCCTATTACCTATATTAAGGCTTATGACGATATTCGCGCCCTCTTTGCAAGTCAGAAGTTGGCAAAGATGCGGAATTTCCAATCTAAACACTTCTCGTTCAACGTTGATGGTGGTCGTTGTGAAGTGTGTAAAGGCGAAGGTGAAGTAACCATAGAAATGCAATTTATGGCTGATGTGCACCTCACTTGTGAGGCTTGTGGAGGCAAACGCTTCAAAAAAGAAGTGCTTGAAGTGATGTACGAAGGCAAAAACATAGATGACCTGCTGAACACTACTATCGATGATGCCGTAGCCTTTTTTCAAAAGCACAAACAAACCAAAATAGCTGAAAAACTCAAACCTTTGCAAGATGTAGGTTTGGGGTATGTAACACTAGGGCAGTCCTCCTCTACCCTATCGGGCGGGGAAGCCCAACGGATAAAATTAGCGTCGTTTCTATCGAAATCGGACAGTAAAGAAAAAGTGCTTTTTATCTTCGATGAGCCTACTACCGGCTTGCACTTTCACGACATTCGCAAGCTCTTAGACTCGCTGCAAGCTCTTATAGAAAAAGGGCATTCGGTAATTATTATAGAGCACAATGTAGAGATGATAAAATCGGCTGACTACGTGATAGATTTAGGCTTAGAAGGCGGTGCTAAGGGAGGTAATCTCATAGCAACGGGTAAGCCCGAAGAAATCGCTAAAAACAAAAAGAGCTATACAGGAAAATACTTAAAACTGAAATAAAAAAAGAGTTCGGTAAGAATACCGAACTCTTTTTTTTGATAATCCTAATAATAAACTACGCTTGGCGAAGTTGTTTTTCCAAAGCAATAGCTTTAGGGAAAAGAATATTGTTTTCGAGGTGAATATGACGATTTAAATCGGTTTCAAACTCTTGCAACATTTGATACGTTACCTTGTAAGTATTACAAGCGTCGGCAGGAGGCGTATAGTTATTGGTAAGCTTTACTATTTCCTCGAAACGCTCACCTTCTGCACTGTGTTCGTGCATCATCATTGCGATAGGGTTCTCTACCGTACCGAAAGGTATATCACCAAGAGGTTGCCCTGATTGTTGTGCTTTTACGAGGCTTTCGATAAAAGGGAAAAGCACTCCTTCTTCTTTTTTAAAATGCGACTCGAGGTCACGAGCACTCTCATTAAAAATACGATTGATTTCAAAGAGTTCAGGATGACGCTCGCCGTGCACACGACATAGCTTATCGAGAAACTGCAAAAGCATAGGGGTTTTGTCGCGCACGTATTGGTGATGAATGCGCACAATATAGTTAGCAAGCAAGTCGAGAGGCCAATCGCGTACATCGACCTCGTTGCTATTGCCTTTGGGGAGCGCTTCTAACTCGCTAATAAGCGCGTTTTTCTCTACTCCTTTTTTCTCACAGGCTTCGTCGATAGTACGACCGCCTTTGCAGCAAAAATCAATACCGTGTTTTTTAAATATAGCGGCAGTGCGAAAATCGTCGGCTACGATTTCGCCAATAGTTTTGTTTGTTGTTATACTCATAATGATTTAATTTGAGAGGGCAAAAGTATGAAAAGTATTTGGATAATAAAAGTGTATTATATCTTTTTTATTTATTATACAAATACTATACCTTAGGAATAAGGTAGTTTTTGCTTTTAACATTCCTTTTACATTAACAAATATTTAAGACCTTTGTTTTAACATTAAGAAGATGCTTGAATCCTTTTATCGTTCTAAAATGAATAAAGGAAAGGGTAACACAATAGCTTTTTTATAAGGATTTTGGACATTTTAAAGAAGATAATGTTGTCTTAAAAGGGCAAAAATAAAACTTTAACATTCTTTGCGTTATTCTCGGGATTTTAACATTTTCTTTGCGTTTTATCTGTTAAAAACGGTTTTTTAACAGATAAAACGCAGTGTTTTTAAAGATTTAGTGTGTAATTATTAACAGTAAAATAAGAATTTCAGCGACGATAGTTATATTTTTTTGCATATTTTTTTGAATATTTTTTGGTAGTTACATTTTTTAACGTATCTTTGTGCCATCAAAAAAGATAAGAGACTTTTTCATAACCAACAACAAAGAAATAAACAAACTACAAGTTGTGTATAAAAACAAGAATGTAATTGTAAACAAAAAGTTTTTTTCATAATTTTTATTTTTAAGTTTTCTTTTTTATTATTAAATTCAAGAGGCTTCTAAGGGGTTAGAAGCCTCTTTTTATTTGAGCCGGCCGACCGTAGCACGGCAGGCACTTTAATTAGGCAAATACAATTTGAGGCGAATTTGGGCTAAAGAGTGAAACTATGCCTCAGAAAAAGTAGTAGCACGACGGACAATTGATTTCAAAATTGGAGTGCTTGAAAGATTGCACATAAAAAAACCGTTATAAGTTGCAACACTTATAACGGTTTTCCCTATTATTAAATATTTAATTCTTATGAATAAGACTACTAAAAGTATATCTTCTCCAACTATCTTGTCTATTATTTAAATTCTAAAATATCTTTAGGGTTGTATATACCTCCTGCGCGGAAATCAGACTGTGAGATAACTCTATCATAATCAGCTTTACTTGATAATGGAATATACAACTGTATCTTACCGTTTCCGTTTGAAAAAACATCTCTTATGTTATCTATTTCAGGAGCTGGAACATCTTTACCCTCTGGTAAAGCTCCTAATCCTTTTGGAGGAACTGTTCCTCTAAAAGCTACGTGTTGTAATGCAGTACAATTACTGAATGCATTTTGTCCTAAGTGGGTTAAAGTAGCGGGAAATTCTACCTTCGTTAAACTTCTGGCCATTCTAAAAGAAGAATCTCCAATCTTTTTAATTTTAGGAAATTTGATATATGAAACATTAACATTAAAAGAATAAAGATCTGTCTCATTTTCATTAAACAACTTACCTTCTATCTCTGTAACATTATTAAAATCTATTCCTGTAAGCTCATTTTGTCCTGCAAAAGCCCTACGTGCTACTTTAGTAATATTAGGTGGAAGAGTAATATTTCCTTTCAATTTTACACCTGTCTTTATTCCTAAAAGTACACCATCTTTAACAATATAACTTGAGTCATCTGATTTTCTAACAGCAATAGTAAGTATAAGTTTATTTCCCTTACCATTATCACCATCACTATTAGTAAGCTCTACTGTTAAAGTTCCTTCTTTTTTCCCAAATATTTTAACACCCGTATATTTACCATTCTCTTTCTCTATATCTGCACCAACTAATTCTTTCGCATATTCAATAGTAGCAATACTACTATCGTAAGTGCCAATAGTAAATGAATTATTATAAATATTATTTAAATCAATACGTCTAGGTTTTCCTCCTATCCCTATTTCTACATTTTGAATTGCAGCAGTAAAAGGAGCTCGTACGTGTACGATAAAACTTCCTTTAGGGAATCCTTTATCGTCTTTCTCACCCGCGGTATCTTCGAAATATACTTCACCAGTTTGCCCTTCGCCTATTCCTTTTACAAAAAATCTATTTCCATCTTTGCGTACTTGTGCCAAAGCAGATGAAGTAGATTTGATATTTACTTTATCTACAGTACCGTTATATTTCTTGAGCAAATTGGTAACTTCTACTTCTTGGTCTCTATCAACAAATACTGTTTTACCCAAAACGACTAAACCTCTATCATTAGTTTCTTTGTCTTTTACAGTTACATTGATATAGGCAACTCCACCCGTTTTACTTTCTATTTTCACACGGGTTTCGCCTACTTTACCGCCTACTTTTTTGCTAGAGATAATAACATTAATATCTCTTCCCATATTGGCGATAGCCACGTCTACATCTTCAGATTCGGGCTTTAGGATACCGTCGGGGGCAGTTACTTTCACGGTTGTTTGCCCTCCTAAGTTAAGGGTGACAGCCGTTTTCTCTAATATGATATTAGAGTCTCCCTCTTTATCGTCTTTTTTGCAGCTGAACAGGGTTGCTGAAGTCAACACTGCTAAAGCTAACATCATTAGTCTAGTTTTCATTGCTAAATACATTTAATTAAATTTCGCTACAAAAATAGGTATTTTTACAATACAAAACAAACTTTTAGAGATAATATTATCTACTATTTTGTGTTATTTGTAACATTTTATATTTAAACATCTGACAATCAAATAATATTATAAGAACTTTATTAGAGTAAAATTATTGTTTAATAAGAGAAGTATAGGTTAAACGTACGAGGTTTTCTTTAAAGAAAATCAAACAAATAGGTAGGAAGCTACCCAGAAAGTCTTTCAATTGATAATTGACAATTGACAAATGTGATGTACACGGAACTAGAGTGGCTCTACAGTGGCTCTACAGCGGCTCTACAACGGCTCTACAACGGCTCTACAACGGCTCTACAACGGCTCTACAACGGCTCTACAACGGCTCTACAACGGCTCTACAACGGCTCTACAACGGCTCTACAATAACGATTAATTAAATTATAATCGAACTTTAATTGAGTTTATAGTGTTTTAAGTTAATGTGAGATTGGTGTAAGAAAAAAGTGTAGCTTACGCTACAGAAATTTTACAAATCTTAAAATAATCAAACAAATAGGTAGCAAGCCTGAAAGTCTCGCGTAGATTTCACGGATTACTCAGCTAAAGCTGAGGAATTTCACGGAACAGTAATAAAAAAATTGTAACTGACGTTAATTATGATGCATAAGATAGGGGATAAAACTGATAATACCAAAATAAGCCAATAATACCAGAAGTAAAAAAATGAAAGAATGAGGAAATTAGCAAATGGGGATTGTATAAGATAAAAATAAAAGGCAAAAGGCAAAAGGTAATAAATAAAGTGAAGGAAAATACAATGACCATTACAGTTGGGATAGCAATAAAATTTTTAAGAAATGAAAAAGGGCTACCCTTAGCGGATAGCCCTTTTGAAATAAATATTAATTAATGTATAACCTATGAAGCAAACAAATCTTAACGATATAGTGTAAAGTTACCGTTGAAGGTACGAGTATCGTGTTCGTTGCTAAGTTCTACGAGGTACCAATAGTCGCCTGTTGGCATATCTCTACCGTCGTACTTACCGTCCCATTCTTCGCCTGCTCTAAGGGTTTTGAGGCGACGACCGTAGCGGTCGTAAATAGTAGTACGGATGAACGGATACTTATCTACCCTGCGTGGTGCCCACGTATCGTAATTGCCATCGCCGTCAGGAGTAAAGAAGTTCGGTATGAATACATCGAAGTATTCTTCATAGAACGTTTTGGAGAACGTACAGCCTGCTGCATCGTGTACTACTACATCTACTATTTTGAGTTTCTTACCGCTCACTGGATCGGTGTACTCACGGTCGTTCATTCTCAATTCGTAGACGTTATTGGTATCGTAATCTTCGCCATTGAACTCATAACGATAAGGTTTCACACCGTTTACACCTTCTACTTGTAGTGTATTGATAACGGTAGTAGGTGATTTCACAATATTGTTCAACTGGCGATACTCTACTACAGTTACTGATTTGGTAGCCATTTGAGTACATTGTTTAACAGCTCCGGTAACTGAATGGACATCGGTATAGATAATCTCTAAGGTTTGTGTTGCTATACTCATATTAAACCTGTTCTGGTCGATATAGCCGACATTCACACCGTTGTTACGCGAGAAGGTTTGTGGTGTAGTAGCTCCGTTGAGTTTGTAGGTTATCTTATTGAAATCTACTTCGTCTTTGAAGCGTACTTCTATCCAGGTTGTGAACTCGTTATTATCACAACTGAAGCCTTGCTCGGTAGTTGGGTCGAGGTCAGGAGCTGAGTAAACGCTAAACTTATAAGTAGGCGACATCACACAGCTGTTGGTTGTACTGCTTACGCTATCGGTTACCACAATCTCGTAATTGCCTTCGGTTAAGTTAGAAGCGCGGATTACGGTTGCTGACGAGGTAGCATAATCGGTATGTGCAGGAACGTTAGAGCCTTCTTTCATTATAGCGATGTCGTAGTTAGGACGACCGCCATCAACAGTGAACTCTATCCAAGCGTCGTTACCTTTGTGGCATACAAGCAAGTTAGAATCGGTTACATTCACTACGATAGGCTTAGGTTCTTTTACTATTAGTTGTTCCTTTTTGAACAAACAGCCCCAAGTATCCATTATTTCGACTGTATAAGTATCAGGAGGCAAGTTCCTAAATGTAGTATCTGATTGCGTCCTAAAGTTATAGTGAGAATCTATAATTGTATAATGATAACGTCCTGATCCTCCTCTTATGCTCAATGGATCAATAGTAATCTCTCCATCAGTATCTCCCTGACAAGTAACGTGACGAGTTACGGAAACAGTAGCGGTAATTGGGTCAGGTGCTTTTAAGCCTACCTGAGTAGTACCTGAAGCTACTGAACAGCCCCACGCATCGGTAACAGTAATAGTGTAAGTTACTACACCACCAGGAGTACCGACCAATCCTGAGAATAATACACTATCGCCATTGAGAGCTATGGTTTTCTGACCTGTAATAGCACCGCCTTGTATATTGACCGTATAAGGAGCCCAACCACCTGACACGGTTACGAGTATCTCACCACGATTATTATCACAAGTTACACTAAATGTTTCTCTTGCAAAAACAGTTATAGGAGCTTCGGCTTGTACTATTTCGAAGGTAGTTTCGGCTTTACAGCCTGAAATAGCCGAGATAGCTTCTACCCTGTACTTGCTTGCTGGCAAGCCTGCGTGTACTATGGTAGCACCTGTAGAGTTACCTGTAATAGGAGTACCTACTGGCAATGGATAAATTGTATAGCTAAATCCGTTAGCCACTTGGTCGCCGTCAGAGAGACGGGTATCGGTAAGTTCTAAGGTAATAGAACCTGTACCACCGTAGCAAGTTACCCTTTGTGGGTTCTTAGCTTCTAACAATAAGGTGTTAGGATCGAGCACGGTATAGTTGGTACTTACCTCACAACCCGTAATCATATTCTTAGCTCTTATCACATAAGCGTAAGGTTCAGTAAGGGTGAATGTATAAGTGAGTGAGTTAAGCGTTACTGGAGGTATTACGGTAATAGTACCCCAACCTACTTTGCTCACTGAGTACTCGATAGGTTCGCCACTGTATACGGTGGTAGTGCTGAGGGTTACAGAGATGTTTTCATCTACATTACAAGTTTTCGCTTGTAACTGAGTAGCGGTAAGACTGCTCATCATAAGTGTAGGTGAAATAGTCACTGCGGTAGTAGTTGCACTACAACCATTGGTATCGTACACCTGTGCATAATAACTATTAGCGGTAGTTAAATAGCTTGGTAAGGTGTAGCTATAAGAGGTTACTCCCGGAGTTACTTGCTGTTGATAGAGCAAGGTGCCTGAGGCAAGCTCTCGGTATTCAATACGTGTATAAGACTCAGTACCACCTGTTACATTATTCAAATCGAAATGCAATTGTGGATTAGTAACTTCACCTGTATCAGCATCGCAAGTGTACTCTTTTTTGCTAAGGGCATTGGTAGTTGAGATTACATCAGGAGAGGTAACCGTTACTTCAATGGTTGATGAACAAACTTGTGCACTTACAGCTGTAATACGGTAGGTAGCACCACCTAAGATGGCTGCACCTGATGGTACGTTATTAAAGGTTACATAATTACCATTTAGAACCTGAGTAACACCTGGTACTGCTACCCCTGCATTATCGGTGATTGTGAAGGTATATGGAATACCATCAACAGGGTTTGCTTTTATACGTACGGTAGCAGTTTCGGCATAACAAGTAGGTGTAGTAACCGAAAGGACTTCGAGTCTAGGTATTTCAGGAGGTCTTACTACGAAGTCTAACGACTTAGCACATTCGGCAGGAGTACCCCAAGTAGCTGCATCATAGATATTGATGAGGTAACTACCTATACCACCATTGGTTATTACACTGTGTGCATTACCTGTAACATTAGCCCCTGTAACCACTGGTACAGCACGTTCGTTGGCAGTACCTTTGTTAATCACACGGTAGAGACTAAACTTATAAGTACCTGAACCACCTGTGATATTAGTTACATTGATAGTTACTGTATTAGTAGCACCACAAGGTAACAATGGTAAGTGACTTGCATCAAACTTAATCATCTCGTGTACTCTAAATGTAGTACTAGTTTCGCAACCATTAGCATCTTTAAATGAGATGGTGTACGGATTTGGATTTGGTGCTAAGCGTATTGGTAAAACAGTTTCAGTAGCTACTGTTATGTTTTGCCAGTTCACAATACCGTCTATCTTGTATTGATGTTGACCAATACCTATGCTGTTAAATTTCACTCTAATAGGATAATCGGTATTATCGCTACAAGCGTCATCGACAGTAATTGAGGCAACAGAAGGTTGAGAATCGACGGTTACGGTAACTGTATTTTCTCTCAAACAGCCAGAAGTATCTCTGACAAATACTTTCCAAACACCTGCTTCTACGTCTTTTGATTCGTTATCAGTAGAAGTAGTGAGGGCATTATCTAAGGCAGTACCGGTAGGTGCTGCTGATATGGTTGTATTGTGATAGTAATACTGATAAGGGGCTGTACCACCTGTGGCATCTACTACTATCTTACCGAGACCTTGTGGTTGCGGTGCTTGACAGTTTGCCTTACGGGTAACCGTAGCAGTCATTGTCAATAAAGACGCTGACTTACCTATGGTAAAGTTGGTAGTACCTTGTGTACAGTTAGTACCACCCTCAGTAAAGAGGACAAAATATCTACCTGCTGGAACATTTGGTATTACTATATCTTGACCCACTGCTGGAGTTGCTGTTAATGGTGGCGTAACAGGACCACTAGCTATAGCAGTTCCTAATGACGGATAAGTAGGTGTATAACGGAATACTTGATAGGTAACATTTGGATTTGTCCAGTTCTTCAAGTGAACAAACACCTTACCGTCATTGGCATCAGCACAAGTAGTAGAAGCAACACCTGTGATAGTAGCTTCTAAAGGCGATTGTGTAGGTACAGGTATATTAGCTTCCTTGATAAAGGTACACTTACTATTTGCATCGTACACGATAAAGGTATAGGTTACCCCTGGTGTAACACCTGTAAAGGTATAAGTAGAGGCGTTTTTAACACTACTATCAGACAAGAGAGTAGGTACTACAGCACCACCGTGGAACCAAGTATCATTTCCTCCTAGAGGGTTAGCCACTGTTTCTTGTACACTGGTAGTGGCTCCATAAGGAGGAGTAATACCTTCACGATATACGGCGATGTATTGGTTAGCACCAATAGTTCCTCCTGAGTTATCGTATACTGAGATAGCTATTTCACCGGAGTTGGCTATACAACCTATGGTGGCTGTACCTCGTGCGTCTAAGCCATTAGCATCGGATTTTACAACAAAGTCATAAGTATACTTACAAGACTTAGCATCTTCTACCACTATTTGGTAGTTACCAATGTCTAAGTTCATAAAGGTTTCTCTTGAACCAGTAGCTACATTAGTACGAGTAGCATTCACCACGCCGTTCTTATTTAAAGTAACAGTGAATGGTGCAGTACCTCCTTTATTCACCCAAGCGCTTGCCTGAGCTTTCTGAGTACCCGTAGTAGAGCACTCAAGGTCAGTATGGGTAACAGAGACTACCATTGCAGGTACTTCGGTAACAGTAAGACCTAATGGGTCGGATTTACAGTTTGAAGCATCTACAATTGTAAGAGTATAGATTCCTTTTGCCAATCCCGTAATATCTCCTACTGGACGTGTAACGGTGGTAAGACCATTATTAAACTCTATAGTATAAGGAGCCACTCCTCCTGAAATATTGGCATTGTTGAAAAGTATCTTACCTGAATTAATGCCTGCGCAGTTAATACCTTCAACAGTAGGCGTAACTACAAAGGCAGGAGCACCTTTCTTCACTTCTTGTCTAGATGAAATCACTTCACAGTAGTCTCCATTAGTCATTTGGTAACGTATCTTGAAGTAGTAATCACCTGGTATCTTAGTTTTGAAAGTATAAGTATTACCAGACTGGCTAATAGCAATACCTGTAGGGGCTGCTACTGTAAAGTTGGCAGTAGGTGAATTGCTCCACAAGAACTGACGAGCACCTCCAGCTTTACCACCAGAGTAAGTAATATCATACTCAGCTTCGCTATTAGGTACACAAGTTAAAGCTGCTTTAGAGATCACTTGCATACGCAATGGGTTATCTATAGTATAAGAAGTGCTTGTACGACAGTCGGCACCATCTTTTACTTCAAAGTTATAAACACCAGCCGATAGGTTTTCGTAAATGATAAAGTTTGTAGCGCTGGACTCAAAAGTTGCGCCTCCGTCTTTACTAAACTGATAGCTACCATTGCCATTTATTACCTTCACTTGCAAACGACCTGTAGCACCACCTTTAAAGCAAGGTTCTAAGTCTACTACTTCTATTTGCAATGGCTTAGGCGCTGGAACATTAAGAGTAGCCGTCATTGTACAACCATTGTTATCCTCTACTTCAATTACATAAGTACCTACCTGTAAGTTAAAGTCAGCTTCGTTATTTACAGCCGGTTTCGATTGTGATGGTGTAGCACCTGTTATAGGAGTAAAGCGGAATGTTTTATAAGGTCTTGCACCTCCTTCGGCAGTAAAGCGTACTGTTGCAAAGGTATTGAAGCAAGACACCGGAGCTGTAACTGTAGCCGTAACTGTTAAAGGTACAGGCTTGTTAATAGTATAGTTAAAGGCTGTTTGGCAACTGTGTTCATTAGCTTTGCGCACCAATAACGTACCATTATTTACTGCTGGGATTCCTGTGAGAGTAGCCACCCCTTGAGCAGGATTAAGCTGTGTAAGGGTAACACTCGTCCAAGTAGTAGTACCCGCTATTTGATATTCTACTACAAATGTAGAAGGTGGATTATCAACTGTTAAGAAGATAGAACCATCATTCTTACCACATTTTTCGTCGTAGGTAGTACCACGTGCTTTAAAGCCTTTGTTCTTGTCAATCTTCACTGAAAGTCCTTCGGCGCGCACTTGGCATATCTTAGTAGGTTGTGTAATCACAATATCGTCCACTGCTAAATCACTACCCACAGTAGAAGCAGCTGCTATATTTCTAATCTCAAATATATAAGCATTAGCAGTTATATCAGTAGTTGCAAAGGTTACTTTCTTATTGAGCCAAGCTCCTGTACGAGGAAGTTCACCTAATGACCTTTCAACGTATTGTGCTGGGTTACCAGGATTGTACAAGCGTACTACCAAGTTAGGGTTAGTACCACCTATATAGGTAACAGGTAATAAGTTAAACAAGTTCACCGATACACTCATTTCTTGACCGGCTACTACGTCTCTAATCGTGCGCTTGTAAACAATACCATTGTCATTATCAGGGCTACTTCCGTTGATTGCTAAATAGCGACCATCGGTTACTCCCGAAGCGTCTGACGGTGGTGTAGATACCCAATAAGTTCCTGTAGTAGGTACTTGGCGTGTAATCATATACTGGTTATCGCCCAAAGTAGTACCGCTGGCATTACAAGTAATAAATACCGACTCGGAGTCGCAAGTATTCTTACCTTTACCAAAGTCTTCTTTAAACAACACATTAGGAGTTGTGCCCGTAGCTGTCTTCGGTGTATACCGCACATAAACACTATAAATACCTGGGTCTAATGTAAAGACATTAGAAGTACGTGTTTCACTGAGAGTACCATCGTCTTTTACAATGTCGTATTCGTAGTTACCTGCTGGGTTAGTAGTTACCGTAAAGGTACCTTTACCCTCACAGTCATAAGTAACAGTAGAAGCACTTACGGTAGCAGGTACTATTGGTTTTATGGTAATAGGTATTTCAAGAGTACATTTATTACTATCGCGTACATATACCACACTTGCTGTAGAGCCTACACGCAAAATAGGTACGGTAGTAAACGATACGTTATTAGTACTAAACTCATAACCTGTACCAGTACCTCCTGACACATTGTTAATATGTACTATATACTCTTTGGTAGGACTTGAAGTATCACAAGAGATATCCTCAGCCACTCCTGCATAAGCACGCAAAGTGCTTTCTATATCTTTAATTACAATATTGCGGTTCCTATAAGTACATATATTGGTAGTAGATAACTGTATTTTTATTTCCAATTCATACTTACCAGCTTCCAAGTTATTAAAGAAACCTGTAGAGTTGGTACCCATATTTTGTACTCGTGTTCCTGTGTCGTCTAACTTGTAAAGGGTAGACTTCACGTTTTGCTGTGTATTATAAGTAATAGACACCTGTCCTGAGTTATTAGCAAAGCCACACAAGATATCGCGAGTTTTGATTGTATAGCCTAAGAGTCCTTCTGGATAAATATCCACAGGGGCAGTAAGAGCATAAGCTGAGTTAGCATCTTTGGCAATGAACACATATCTACCAGGTTGGTCTATATGTATATCACGCTCTACAAAGCTACTACCTGCAGGTATGGTAGCTATGAAAGCTGAAGGAGGTACATCGGAGTAGTCAGTATAGCCGTTTTGTACTACGCCGTCAATACTCCAAATAGCAAACTGATAAGGATTCTTACCTCCATCGGCTTCAAAACGGGTAGTAAGTGAGTTACAGTTCTTCCAAGCCTTAGGAGTTACTTTGGCAGTAAGTGTAGTTTGCTTTTCTATTCTTTGTATAAAAGTTGCCTTACAAGTGCTTGGCAAAGCTGGTGAAGTAACCTCAACAGTATAAGTATCAGGAGCGGTGGTTATAGGCACTCGGTATTCTGAATTATTAGTAAGCACAAAAGCTTGCCCGTTTTGATTCACTACATTGCCTGCTGAGTTTTTCAACACATATTTATAAGTAAGACCTGCCGTAGCCATACGTATAGTAATGAAACCTTGCTGATAGCTGGTCACATTGGCAAAGTCTATTATTTCACCTGAAAGTGAATTGGTAAATACATCAAAATAGAAGTATTTTTCACAGTTGTTATTCTTGTCTGATACACGCAAGCGGAAATGACCTTGTGCGTTGGCAACAAAAGTATTGTTGCTATGTACATCTTCCCAAGCATTATCATCTAAGTTCGGACAGTTCAAACTTGATGGCGAAGAGCCTGCTTTTAGCTTTTGCCACATTATATTGCTATCGCGGAAGTTCACCACTATATTACGTGAAGGCTGATTACACAATATAAAGTGACTTACCCATAAGTTGTTACCCGCACACACATCACCTCCGTTAGCTTGAGGTCTGATAGGGTCTGGTAGGTTATTGCTGGATATGAATTTTATTTCTTCACTGGTAGTGTAGGTTACATTACCACATTTCATCAATTTATCTACTCTATAAGTAGCAGGGTCGCTTACCTCTATATAATTATGGTTTAACGGATTTGGTATCTGTGTACCGTTCTTATACCAATTATAAGCAGTAAAACCATCAATAGCGGTGAGGCGTGTATTTATGCCAGAACAAGCGATCTCAGTACGTGAACACTCTTGCGTAGATATTGCAATAGTTTTAGAGCCTGTGCTAGTTTGTTCAGGAATAGTACAAGCTGCCGTTCCTCCTGAGTAAGTTAAAGAGTAAGTAGCTTGCAACACATTCATACAAGGCTTACCGATTACTGAACACTCTCCTTTTAGAGTAAGAGGAATAAGTATGGTACGCACATTACCCCCTGCTGTAAGTGTTTGCTTAGGCAGTGTAAAAGTAATCACATTACCCGATTTAGTAAAGGTAGGCTTGTAGATAGTAAGGGTAGCCCCTGTAACATCAGGAGTACCTATGGTAATGTTAGGGTGATTAGGCAAAGTAACCTCCAAGGTCGACGATACTACCCCTGCGGTTCCTTTATTTCTATAAGTAATGCGATAGTTGAAGTTCTCAGTAAGTGATAAATCGCGGTTGATAGGAGCTCCTGTACCATCTACAAAATCATTGGTAACCTCCATATCTACAGCGCGCGATTTTACTACCACGTTAAAAGTACAAGTAGCCGCATTACCTGAGGTATCCTTAAACACATAGGTTACTGAGGTCGTTCCTATCGGGAAACGCTCTCCACTTTGGTGAGTCTGACTCCAAGAGCCTATACGGCAGTTATCGGTTGCCGTTACCACTCCCCAATGTGCTATTCCGTAACACTGGTTAGCTACCGCAGTTACTTCAATATTTTGTGATGGGCAACCTGTAATCACAGGAGGTATGGCGTCAGGAGCAAAGTTTACGGTAATAGTATGACTGCCCGAGTTAGTAGCACACAACCCGAGATTTTTTAAGCTATAACGCACCACATACTGAGTATTGCGTGTTACCGTATCACTAATAGTCTGTTCACTACCCAAGAAAGTTTCAGTAGCATCAGTTTCTATACGGAACCACTCTATATTGAAGAGTTGCGCCGAACCGCCAAAGGTAAGGTCTACCACATCACCATTACAAGGGTTCGTGCTTCTTGCTACATAGGTAACTCCTGGTGAAGTATAGTTATTTGCCGTTACCAAAGCCGAATCAGGGTAATCACCACAAGCGTGAGAAGTGGTTACAGCATAAGTACCGTCTGGTACGTTCTTAAATACGTACCCCGTAGCAGTAGAAGTAGCTCCAAATACTGGCGATTTAGTTTCTACTCCTGTAACGGTATTCTTAATACTGAATTGTAATGGATAACGGATATACTCAGGATTGGTAACGTTCACCGCTATAAGTCCTGTTCCCGATGCCGCACTACACGAAGTACCTACCACATCGCGTTTGAGTTCTCCCGTAGGGCTCACGGTTAAGTACACACGACTGACGTGAAAAGCTCCTGTACCATCATTCACTGGGTCAGAAGGTTTATGAGTATCAGGAGAAGGGATTGCACTATACAAATTAATACAATCAGCTGGGTTAGTAAAGTACTGTTCTCTTTGTGAAGGTTTCCCTACATCCCACAATTGTTTTATACGTGCGTAATAGAAATAAGTAGACTGTAACAGATACTCTCCTGCTGATAAGTTATTAAAGGTGTGTGAATGGTTATTGCTTCTTCCTACTACTTGGTCATAACCTGTGGCAGTCTTTTTTAATAAAGTATATTGTGCATAACGTAGTGTCCCCACAGGAGTTGTTCCTATTTCATACGAAACCTTTGCCGCTCCCACACATCCTTGCTCTACTTTCACCTCATCTTTGTCATACTGCATCGGAGTATTTAAGTTGAGTTCTTTGGTAGCTTCATTGCCACAACGGTCTTTAATAGTAATATTATATCTACCTGGTGGAAGGTCTCCAAACTCAAAACGATACGTTTCATTAGCAGTATCAGGGTTTCTCACCTCTCTCACCATAGGGAAAGTATACGTTACTTTG
The DNA here is from genome assembly GCF_000411575.1 of Capnocytophaga sp. oral taxon 336 str. F0502. Classification (NCBI taxonomy): domain Bacteria; kingdom Pseudomonadati; phylum Bacteroidota; class Flavobacteriia; order Flavobacteriales; family Flavobacteriaceae; genus Capnocytophaga; species Capnocytophaga sp. oral taxon 336. The sequence continues at coordinate 140,970 of NZ_KE150492.1, forward strand.
TGTAGTGGTTCAAAAGGCAAAGCGGTTTGGAAGTCAAAAGTACGAGTAGTACCACTGTGTCCATCGTCTAAATAATCAACAGTCACAGTGATAGGATAATTAAATTGGTTTCCTGCTACCCATTTACGTATAGATACAGTACCTTTAAATATCCCTCTATTAATTTCTATTCCGTCAAAACGCTCATCTATCTTATTAGGCAGAGGAGTCATATTTACAATACGCTCTGGCTCATAGCACTGAGTAATTCCCGCTCCCTTAGTTTTAAACTTCACCTTATAGTAGCCATTAGCTTGTGAAGTTAAATCGGCATATAAACTACCGTTATTGTTTATCCAAGTATAGTCAGTCCCTGGTATAAGAAGTTGCCATTTAGTAGAGTCGCTTATTTCTGACTGTGTATAAGTAGCATTCCAACTGGGGTCACCTGTACCTATATATTTGTATATTTCAAAGTAAAATCCTTTGGCTCCTGCTGCTGATGGATTTTGTACCCAGTCTGCTGGAGTAAAGTTCTGCCAGTTGTAGAACCCAAAGTACATCTTATCAGAAGCAACATCTGGGTTAGGCAATTCTATTTTTTTCCAATTAGCCTCTACGTACAGATATTTAGCTGGAGAACCGTTAGGACAAGGATTAGTAGGGTCAGCGTTTAGGTCTGAACGGTTCACTGCTGCTATCGCTGTCGAACCTGCTCTATCCATATATATAAAAGGATCGTGCGAGTTCGTAGGGTTCAATTTGTTCTTTACAACATCTACTAAGTCCTTATCAAGTTTGAACTTCTTAACTATAGGTGTTTTCCCTAACTTAATAGTCAGTTCAATAATATCTCCTTCTTGAAAATGTACTCCAGCTATATCATTGGTAATAAAAGAATAAGCACTGGATTTTTGTGGGCGAGCTCCTGTGCGATAAGAAGAGGTAATATCATAAGTATTTTTATAATTTCCTGCTGAATCATAGTGTTTTATAACAGCGGTGCCAGGGTTCCCTTTAATTTCATTCTCTAAACTTTGTTGTATACCTACATTGTCTTTTCGTTTTATACGAAATGAAAAATTAAACTTACAATCAGCTCCTACGCGTATGCCTGAATTCTCATTGTCGAGTTCAAACTCCATACAGTCAATATTCAATGAAGAAGCCGCTACTGAAAAAGTAGTTTTATTGGTTTCCCCACAATTCGGAGTTCCATTCATTGTATCTTCTACGGTAAGCTCATAACCACTTCCTATAGTAATCGGTTTAGCATCAGTTCCTTGAATAGTGATTTCCAAGTCTTGCCCCGCAACAGCATTATGAGTAGCATTATACAGCTCAGTCCCCCCTTTGGTAAGGCGCACTTTAAAAGGCCCCTTAGCTCCTTTCTGTATACTGAAAACCACGCTACCGTCATTACCATTCCCTGTACAAGACGGCGGTACCGATTTAAAACTTTTAAAAGTTGGTGGTACGTACGAAGAAGTAATCGTTACCACTTTAGGTAAAGTAGATTTCTGGTTATTAGCTACATTCACCATTGTAACAGTGTACGTACCCGCTTTAAGCGTAGTAAACTCGTGTTCATTTTTACCCGCCACTCCTATTTCCATAGGCCACGTACGACCGCTCGGGTCACCAGGTACATCGAGTTTTACCTGCAACTTGGTACCTACAGGTCCCATAGTAGTAGGAAGCGTCACCTTAATCTTTCCATCTGAGGCACATTGCCCTGGTGTTGTGGAAACATTAAAGTTGTTTAAGTTCAGCGGTGTTTGAGCCGAAAGCCCGAAGACCATCATTACTATAAAAACAATTGTTAGAAAAAACTTTCTCATAATGCTATATATGCTATTTTGAAACAATAGTATCACTATACTTTAATGCACAAAAGTATATATTTTTCTCGAAACAGCAAAACTCTTTTATTGCAAATGTTAAAACAAAAGTTGCTCGTCTACCCCTTCCCTACCCTGTTCTTCCAACGGAAAAATCTTATACAACTATAACATTATTAATTACATACAACTGTAAAAAAGAAAAACAATTTACCCTTTTAGTCCGCTATTTTTTAGCTATATTTTAACTTTTTATATACAAAAATTTAACATTTCCAAGACGCTATTTTGGTAAAAAACACCCTCTTTTTTCACTCTTTTTTCACTCTTTTTTCACCTCCTTTACACAGATAATTGGAAGTTTTTACACAAAAACTTTTATCACCTTATTTATATTATGTATTCTATCGCAAATTCATCTTCGTTTAATGTCTATCCAATCTATATAGTTCAATGCTTATCCAATGAGCCCTACACCTTGCCAAAGTTTCTATTCACCCGTCGTGATACGACCTTTGGCAAAGTTGAAAATCACTCACCTATACTCTCTAAGAGTTATCCGTAGTAACCGAGTAAGTGAATAAAGAGAAAAGTTTTTCTGAGTCCCTCCAACTAATCTCCAAATTTTCTAATCCTCTTTTTCCAGCACATTCCCTCTAAACTCCTCCAACAAATTTACTAATCTCCAAATTTTCTAATTTGCTAATTCTCTTTTCTGTCACACTGCCCCTATTGCCTATGGCCTAAGGCCTAGCACCTCTTCCTCTTTCTTTTGCCTCGAAACCCCGTTTTTACCGTTTTTTGCATTGTCGTATTATATTATTAATCAATTATTTATACACCCTTTCTATACCAATCGTCCAAGATTCGTATAAGCTTCCTATAAGCTCTCTATAAGCTAACCCCACCCTCCCTACACCCTTTTTTCATCAAAAACTCTCCCTCCTCTCTTCCGAACTTCTCCGTTTCCTTCCGAAAGCTCAGCTGTGTCACTTTTAGGGGTACACACTTTGCCAAAGTTTTTGCCTGTGCGGCTCGCACCTTTGGCAAAGTTAATTATCAGTATTATTGGCATTATTAGCATTTACCCCATTCTCTCATTTCCTCATTTCTGTCATTATTTATTTTTTTTCGCTTTCTCCCTTGCTAATTCCTATTTGTTTTGTACCTTTGCCCAAAAATAATAAGCCCCTCAACAAAACGAGGTTTTATCAATGAAACGTTTAGTAATATTAGGAGGTGGTGAAAGTGGTGTAGGAACTGCCATTCTCGGTAAACAAAAAGGCTGGGAAGTATTCCTTTCCGATAAAGGCTCCCTAAAACCTCACTACCGCGAAACTCTTAACAAAGAAGGCATTCAGTGGGAAGAAGGCACACATACCGAAGAGAAAATTCTCTCAGCCGATGTGATTATGAAAAGCCCAGGTATCCCCGATAAAGCTCCTATCATCAAAAAAGCTCACGAAAAAGGCATTGCTGTGATTTCTGAAATAGAATTTGCAAGCCAATATACCGATAGCCTCATTGTAGGCATCACGGGTAGTAATGGTAAAACCACTACCACCTTGCTCACTTATCACATTTTCAAAGAAGCAGGATTGCAAGTGGGACTTGGCGGAAACATAGGTTATAGCTTCGCCGAATTAGTAGCTACCGAAAATCCTCCGTATTATGTACTCGAAATCAGTAGTTTTCAGTTAGACGGCATAGAGCATTTCGCCCCCCATATCGCCGTGTTGCTTAACATAACTCCTGACCATCTGGATAGGTACGACTATAAGTTCGAAAACTATATCGACTCTAAATTCCGTATCGCGATGAACCAAACTGAAAATGATTACCTTATCTATGATGCCGACGACGAGGTAATTACACAGTGGCTCAGCACCCATACTATAAAATCTAAACTTATACCTTTTTCTATAGAGAAAGAACTCCCACAAGGAGCTTTCTTAAAAGATAATAAAATATACATTATGTTAGAGAATCAAACTACTGAAATCGACGTTGAAGAAATTAGCCTTCGTGGCAAGCACAACATTAAAAATACAATGGCAGCAAGTGTAGCTGCCCGCTTAGTAAATATCCGCAACAACTCATTACGCGAAAGTCTCAAAGGCTTTAAAGGTGCTCCCCACCGTCTCGAAGAGGTGAAAGTAGTAGATGGCGTCACTTACGTAAACGACTCCAAAGCTACTAACGTAAATTCAGTATTCTACGCTCTCGACACCATTAAAACTCCTATCGTGTGGATAGTTGGCGGACAAGACAAAGGCAACGACTATAACTCTCTTTTGCCTTATGTACACGAAAAAGTAAGAGCTATTGTATGTCTCGGAGTCGATAATTCCCCTATTATTCAATCGTTTCACAACACAATAGGCACGCTTGTCGAAACCCGCTCAATGGACGAAGCTGTAAAATTAGCACAAGGTTTTGCTCAAGAAGGTGATACAGTACTATTATCCCCCGCTTGCGCCAGCTTCGACCTCTTTAAAAACTACGAAGAACGCGGAGACCTCTTTAAAGCAGCCGTTCAGAAACTGTAATAATGCGCGAATGGATAGCCTCACATATCAAAGGCGACAAAACCCTTTGGGCGCTCATACTCGTCTTTACCCTCTTCTCCTTCTTGGCGGTGTACAGCACCAGTACCAACTTAGTGTATGTAGTGGGTAAGGGTACTCCTTTTGGCTACCTCATCAAGCACTTGGTGTTTGTAGGGGTTGGCTATCTCACTCTTTATATCGTGCATCGTACACCTTATCGTTTTTTCCGTCCTGCTTCTAAACTGGGGCTTATCTTAGCGGTGCTCCTGCTCATCTTTGCAAACCTTTCAGGAAGCACCATCGAAGGGGCAAACGCCAGCCGATGGCTCAGCGTAGGGGGTTTCTCTTTTCAGCCCTCCACCTTTGCAATGGTAATGCTGATGGCTTATGTAGCTTCTTATTTAGCTAAAAACTACGGCAAAAAACTCTCTTTCAAAGAAACTATCTTACCCCTGTGGATGCCCGTAGGAGTGATTGCAGCCTTAGTGCTTCTTTCTAACCTATCCACCGCAATGCTAATCCTCAGCTCAGTACTGATGCTCACTTTCTTGGGTCGTTTCCCAATGAAACATATCTTTTCAGCTATAGGCATTGCAATTGTTTTCCTTGCACTTTTCTTATTAGTAGTAAAAGCCTTCCCCGAAGCTTTCCCCAATAGGGTAGATACTTGGATGAGTCGTATCGAATCGTTTATGGGAGGCGAGGACAACAAAGAAGGCTATCAGATAGAGCGCTCCAAAATGGCTATTGCCAAAGGAGGTATAATGGGACAAGGAGCAGGTAAAAGCACAATGAAAAACTTCCTCCCCCAAAGTTCCTCCGACTTTATTTATGCTATCATCACCGAAGAATATGGCTCATTAGGAGCTATCGTTATAATGGTGCTTTACATACTACTGCTCATTCGCATTGTAGTCATCTCACAAAAAGCGCCTACCCTCTACGGACAGTTATTAGTATTAGGCTTAGGTTTCCCAATACTCTTGCAAGCAATCATTAATATGGGAGTAGCAGTAGAACTCTTTCCCGTAACGGGGCAGAACCTACCTCTCATCAGTAGTGGGGGTACATCACTATGGATGACGTGCTTAGCCTTAGGGTGTATTCTCTCCGTAAGTGCCCAAAAGCGCAAAGATGGTAAGATGGAGAAAGACAAACCCGAAGCCGACGTAGAGGAAGAACTCGCTGAAAGCGCTCTCAGACAAATGAAAAATGCGAACCGCACAGGCGATTAACTTTTAACTTTTCACTTAACTAAAAATGCCCAAAGGAGTATTACTCGTAAATTTAGGATCACCCGATTCCTTTGCTATAAAAGACATTAAACGATATCTAAAAGAATTTTTAATGGACGGACGCGTCATCGACCTGCCTTACCTATTGCGCTATGCTTTGGTACACGGGGTTATTCTCAATACGCGTCCACCTAAAACCAGTAAAGCCTATCAAAAAATATGGTGGAGCGAAGGTTCTCCGCTCATTGTCATTAGTCGTTGGCTTACTGAAAAAGTACAGCGTAAAGTCTCTGTACCCGTAGTATTAGCAATGCGCTATGGCAACCCAAGTATCGCCAATGCACTAAAAGAATTACACAGCAAAGGAGTTGATGAAGTACTCCTCATTCCTCTTTATCCTCAATACGCAATGGCTACTACCGAAACCATTGAAGTCCTCACCGAAAAACTCATCAAAGCCTCTTATCCTAATATGCACCTCACCAAGTTTCCTGCTTTCTTCCATCGCCCCGAGTATATCGAGGCTTTAGCGCAGGTCGTACGCGCTCATATAGGGACAGCTCCTTTCGACCATTTGCTCTTTTCTTATCACGGTGTACCCGAGCACCATCTCTACAAAACCACACCTACCTCTGCACACAAACACATTGTAGAAGGTGTAACTTGTTGCGACCCTTACAGCGAAGAAGGAACGCACTGCTACCGCAGTCACTGTTTTGAGACTACTCGCTTATTGGCAGAAAAGTTAGGATTAGAAAAAGGAAAATACTCACAAGCGTTTCAATCGCGTTTGGGGAAGGATAAGTGGATTACCCCTTTCACTTCCGATAAAATTATAGAACTTGCCCGAAATGGTGTGAAGAAATTAGCGGTCATCGCTCCTGCCTTTGTCACCGATTGCGTAGAAACTCTTGAAGAAATAGAAATAGTAGGAGGTAAATCTTTCCGCGAAAATGGTGGCGAAAATTTTAAAATGATTCCCTGCCTCAACGACTCCGACCTGTGGGTACAAGCTCTCTCCTCTTGGATTAATGAAGAGACAAGAGATGAAAGATAAGATTAAAACTTTTCGGACGACTTCTTTTTCTATTTTAGCTAATTAATTCCTATCTTTGTAATCTGAAACGCTTAAAATATTTCTAATGACCGATTACCTTATTGCTAAAAGCATACATATCATCTTTGTAGTGAGCTATTTCGCAGGGCTCTTTTATATGGTGCGACTATTTATCTATCACACCGAAGCCTTGGAAAAAGATGACCCCGAACGCTCAATTCTCCACAAACAATTCAGCTTTATGGAAGAGCGCTTGTGGAACATCATTACCGTGCCAGCGCTGGTGCTGATGACTCTTAGCGGACTCTATATGCTATACGACGGTGGCGAGTGGACGCTTATTAAACAAGGATGGTTTCACGTCAAACTGCTATTCGTCGTCTTTTTGTTTGTATATCATTACTATTCTTGGCGCATAATGAAACGACTCCAAGCGGGTCGCGCCTCTCTTACTTCGGTGCAACTGCGAATGCTCAACGAAGTAGCTACAATTATCCTCTTTGTAGTGATATTCGCCGTGATACTAAAAGGCTTATTCATCACCTATTGGTATTTTTCTTTAATAGCTTTTGTAGCAATGGGGGCTCTGATAATGTTAGTAGTGAAATTGGTCAATAAAGGAAAGAATTAGCATATTTGAAAATTAACATTTTAGCCAATGAGTGCGTCGCAAACTTAGCCAAAGTTTCAAATACGAGCTACACTTCTTTTTTAATTGTTTGATTTGAATAGATTTGTTTGATTTCTAAGGCACAAACCTTATCCTTTTTAATTTCTTTGTTGAATTTCTATAGCGTAAGCTTAATATGCAACAACTAAAAAATACTCCTATAACCTCTCTTCCTGCTCTGGCGCAGCAAATCCGCAACCGCATTATAGAGGTTATTGCTACACGAGGTGGACACTTAGGTGCAAGTCTCGGAGTGGTAGAGCTTACTATTGCGTTGCACTATGTGTTCGATACTCCTCACGATATACTAGTATGGGACGTAGGGCACCAGAGTTATGCTCATAAAATCCTCACCGATAGAAACGAGGATTTTACGCATATACGCGAGCGTGGAGGTATCAGTGGTTTTCCTAAACGTGCAGAAAGTCAGTACGATGCTTTTGGTACGGGACACTCATCTACCTCTCTTTCTGCTGTCTTGGGTATGGCAATGGCATCAGCTTTGGCAGGCGATAAAGAGCGACAACATATAGCCGTGATAGGCGATGCTTCTATTGTGAGTGGTATGGCTTTCGAGGCTCTGAACTATGCAGGCACCACCGATGCCAATATGCTCATTATACTGAACGACAATGCAATGGCTATCGACCCCACCATAGGAGCGTTCTCTCATTACCTTGCCCAACTGAAAACCGAACACGCGACCCGCAGTGTTTTTTTTAGTGCTTTGGGGATTACCTACAAAGGCGTAATAGACGGGCACAACCTCCCCGCGCTCATCTCGGCACTCAAAGCCGAAAAGCAAGCCCGTGGAGTACGCCTCTTGCACGTTGTCACCACCAAAGGTAAAGGATACCCCAAAGCCGAAGCCTCACAAGTGTTCTTCCATTCCCCTTCACAATTCGATAAAATCACAGGCAACCCTCTGCCTGAAAATTCTGCTCTCCCTGCTAAATATCAAGACGTAGTAGGGCAAACTCTCACCGAACTCGCACAGCAGAACCCCAAGATAGTTGTCATCACCCCTGCAATGAGTAGTGGTAGCGGACTCACGGCTATGCAAAAGGCATTCCCCGATAGGGTAATGGACGTGGGGATTGCCGAACAACACGCGGTTACCTTTGCTGCCGGTTGGGCTACACAAGGTTTTATACCGTACTGTGTGGTATATTCCACATTTTTACAGCGCGCTTACGACCAGCTTATTCACGATGTAGCCCTGCAAAACCTGCCCGTAATATTCTGTATAGACCGTGCAGGACTCGTAGGCGAAGACGGTGCCACCCATCACGGAGTGTTTGATATGGCATTCTTGCGCCCTATTCCTAACCTCATTATCGCTTCACCGCGTAATGCTACCGAGTTGCGCAATTTGCTTTATACCGTCCAGCAATGGCTCAAGCACCCTATTGCCATTCGTTATCCTCGTGGTCGTTGTACACAAACCGATTGGCAACAACCTTTTCAACAGCTAATTATAGGCAAAGGCGAACAGCTAAAAGAAGGTAGCGAGATAGCCGTACTCACCATTGGCGCCATTGCCGAAAATGTACAACAACAGCTCACTCAAACTGCTGAACCCGAAAAATATGCCCATTACGATGCCTGTTTTCTTAAACCTTTGGACGAGGCGATGCTACATCATATCTTCCGTTCTTATAAAAAAGTAATCACAGTAGAAGAAGGAAGCACAGGCGGTTTAGGCAGTGCCGTAGCCGAATTTGCTACCCAGCACAGCTATACCACTCCGCTGAAAATCATCACCCTTCCTGATAGTTTTATTCCTCACGGCAAAGTAGAGACACTCAAAGAAGAGTTTTTAAAAATTAGAGATTTAGCAGATTGACAAAATAAGCCAATATGTGAAAGAACAAAAACTGCTTTTTCTTCAACCATTTCACGTTTTTAACACTTTTTTCTCAACAGTTTTAAAAGCCCTTTCTTCCTATTGACATTCAACTAACTAACACCTTTCCTTCGTCTTAGGTTCGCTCTTCCTTCGGTTAAGCTTCAGTGAAGAGACAAGTATGATAAATCTTTTATTTAACTGAATAATAATATTTTAACTCTTTTTAGGGTGTAAGAGACTATATTATATTTTTCTTTTTAATAATTGAAAAAAATACATACATTTAACAAACATTAAGATTTTTTCAGCAATCTGTCAATCTTCTATTTTGCTAATCTGATAATTACTTCTCATTCTATACCTCTCCCCTACTATTATATTTTCATTACGCTTTGTCTGTCAAGTATCCAACAGCTATATTCATTCCATTTTACATTTATTAGTTCATTTGCTAATTGCCAAATTAGCAAATTATCATTACCTTTGCACCCTGAAATATTTAGCACGATTCTCTGTATGAAAAAACTCATTGTTCTACTGTTTCTTACCTCCTTTACCGCTTTTGGGCAAGTGCGCAAAGCAAGAACGTACGAAGCCCCTGTAAAGTCCGATACGGTAAAGGTAATGAAAGATACCGAAGCGTTAAAGTTCACTTTCAACCGTTTTAAATTAGCACAACAAAAATGGTTCAAATTTAATCAAGTGAGCCTTAATATGAGCGAGGTAGCTTTTTCTAATTGGAGTGCAGGAGGAGAAAGTTCTATTTCGGGGATATTTAATGCCAAATTCCGTCGTCGTTATACCGAACGCACTTTCTTTTGGGACAACGAATTAGAAATCAACTACGGTATTAACGCTCAAAAAGGACGCGAAGTGCGCAAGACCGACGATAAACTCTCACTCATCTCATCGTTTGGCTATCGAGGCGACTCACAGTCGTTTTGGTATTACACGGCGCGCTATCAGTTTCTTTCACAAATTAGCAACGGGTACAACTATCCCGATGTAGAAAAGCCTATCTCCAAATTCTTTGCCCCTGCTTATATCACCTTTGGTTTGGGTACTGAATATGCTCCTTCAAAGATAAAATTCAGTATTTTCCTTTCGCCTATCACGCTTAAAACTACTGCTGTACTCGACCAACGTTTAGCCGATGAAGGTGCTTTCGGGGTAGAAAGAGCCCAGCGTGCTCCTGACGGTACTATTCTGAAAAAGGGTAAGCGTACTCATAACGAACTCGGTTTTTCAGTGTCCGGTCGCTGGGACAAGAAAGTGATGGAGAATATGATACTCAATACTTCCTTCAACTTCTATGGCGATTACCTTAAAAACTTCGGAAATATAGATGTAGATTGGGAAACTAATCTCAACTTGAAGGTAAATAACTACGTGCAGGCGCGTATAGGGGTGCATATCAAATACGACGACGATGTGAAGTTTTATTCGTACAAAGCACCTAATGGTGAAGTGCACAACTATGGCGCACGCACTCAGTTCAAGCAAGTATTAGGAGTAGGAGTACTATATACTTTTTAAGTGATGTTTTTAGAGAATACAGTAAACGACAACGAAAAGACAGGCTGGATAGAAGTAATATGCGGGTCGATGTTCTCAGGCAAAACCGAAGAACTGATTCGCCGATTACGTCGTGCCCAATTTGCAAAACAGAAGGTAGAGATATTTAAACCCAGTTTCGACACGCGTTATGATGATACCAATATCGTATCGCACAACGCTAATGAAATTCCTTCTACACCCGTAGAAGCCGCCGCCAGTATTATGCTTCTTGCCGATGGTTGCGATGTGGTGGGTATAGACGAAGCACAGTTTTTCGACGACGAGATAGTACACGTGTGCAATGAGCTCGCCAATCGCGGGGTACGTGTAATCGTAGCAGGACTCGATATGGACTATAAAGGAAAGCCTTTCGGACCTATGCCCTTCTTGATGGCTACTGCCGAGTATGTTACTAAGGTACACGCTGTTTGTACGCGTACCGGCAACCTCGCCAATTATAGTTTTCGCAAAGTTTCTAACGACCAGCAACGCTTGTTAGGAGAAGCCGATAGCTATGAGCCTCTCAGTCGCGCTGCCTTCTATAAAGCAATGAATGCTAAGAAAACAAAAGAATAATAACCGCACTTAAAGTACTTAATTGATAAGTTATTTTGGTATATTTAGGGTATTTTCAAACTTGCTAATCTGCTAACTTGCCAATTTGTAATTATTTTGTACTTTTGTCTGATTTTTAAAATGAAGTAATATAAACAACCATTATGAAAAAGAAAAATCCTATTACTTGGGTGCCTACCACCTATTTCGCTATGGGGCTTCCCTTTGTGATGCTTTCATTAGTTTTTCCTATTATCTTCAAAGGATTAGGTATTCCTGACGACCAGAACGCTTTTTGGACTTCTTTACTCATCTTACCTTGGTCATTAAAACCTGTTATCAGTGTAATAATGGAGCTCTATGGTACTAAAAAACAATACATTGTCATTACCGAATTAGTATCAGCAGCTTTATTCGGTTGTATTGTCTTTTCGTTACCTCTGCCCAACTTTTTCACTGTGTGTTTAGCCTTATTAGGAGTGATTGCCCTTAGCGGTTCTACTCACGATATTGCAGGTGACGGAATGTATATGGAACAATTGGACACAGCTACCCAAAGTGTATATTCTGGCTGGCAAGGTGCTTTCTACAACTTAGCAAAAGTGCTTGCCAATGGTGGTCTTATCTTCTTAGCAGGTTGGCTCGTAAAAGCAAAAGGTATGAGTGTAATTGCTTCTTGGCAACTGATTCTTAGCATTTGTGCTGCTATTTTAGGTCTCGTAGGTCTATATCACCTTTATGCTTTGCCAAAAGATACTAAACCTCAGCAAGCTGGTGATTTTAATGTAAAAATGAAAGAACTATGGGGTATTTTTGTAGCTTTCTTCCGAAAGAAATATATTTTTTATTATTTGTTTTTTATCTTCTTATACCGTTTTGCAGAAGGATTAGCTATGAAGATAGCTCCTCTTTTCCTCATTGCTAAAACTGATAAAGGAGGCTTAGGGCTCACCGAACAAGAATATGGCTTAGTATACGGTACTGCGGGAGTTATTGCTTTTATTGTAGGCTCTATTTCAGCTGGCTATTTCGTCTCTCGTGTAGGGTTGTGCAAAGCTCTTTTCACTTTGGCGTGTGCTTTTAATATTCCATTTGTAGTTTACCTGCTCTTTGCTTATTTCTTGCCCTCTCACTTGCCTACTATTGCTTTGGGAATTGTAGGTGAGTACTTTGGTTATGGCTTCGGTTTTGTAGGTCTTACCCTCTTTATGATGCAACAAATAGCTCCTGGTAAATACCAAATGGCTCACTATGCTTTCGCCAATAGCCTGATGAACTTAGGAGTGATGGTTCCTGGTATGATTAGTGGTTTTCTAAGTAAATATTTAGGATATCAACACTTCTTCTTATTGGTAATGATTTGCACTATTCCTGCACTATTAATCACTTGGAAAGTGCCTTTTACTTATGACTCCAAGCAGAATAAAATAGATGAAAAAGCTCATTAAACCTACTTCTTAGAGCATTTTTAAGGTCTATAATACTTATACTTAAAAGCCTTTACCTAAATACTGATTAGGTAAAGGCTTTTAAGTTATCTTTCTTCCTCCTTAGTAAGTTTTATTTCTTTGTCTCCCAATCAAAAGGAAAGAGCTCTGAGCACGTATGGCTTTGTTCCATAAATCGCTCTATTTTCTTCACTATCTTAGGATATTTCTCAGCGAGGTTGTGCTGTTCAGCAGGGTCAGTAGTAAGGTCGTACAACTCAATAGGAGCCTTTTTATCTTTATTCACGTTTAGACGTACTCCTTTCCAGTTTTTATAACGCACTGCTTGTCTACCTCCCATTTCGTGAAACTCCCAATAAAGGTATTTATGCTGTTGCTGTTGTTTCTTCCCTAAAAGCGTAGGTAAAAACGACACCTGATGCCTATTAGGCACATACTTCTGATGCGTAATCTCAGCAAAGGTAGGCATCATATCCCAAAAAGCCCCTATGTGGTCGCTTACGCTACCTGCCTTTATCTTGCCTTTCCAATACACAATGTAAGGGGTACGTATACCGCCTTCGTACAAGTCGCGTTTAATACCTCTCAATCCTGCTGAGGAGTTGAAGAACTTAGGGTCAGCACCACCTTCGCGATGTGCCCCATTGTCGCTCGCAAAGATGATAATGGTATCCTCATCAAGCCCTTTAACTTTAAGGAGCTTGCGTATTTCTCCCAAATACTTGTCTAACCGACTCACCATAGCCGCATAAGTGGCATAAGTATGCGGTTGCGACATATAACCTGCCCAGCCAAAAGGTTTAGGAGTAATCTTGTCGTAATCTACCCCTTTATAAGGTTTCTCGGGGAGATATTCGTACGAAGCGTAAATACTGTCGTGAGGCACTACCAATTCGGCGTGTGGGAGTGTATAAGTAAGCCACATAAAGAAAGGCTTTTCAGCTGTTTGTTTGCCTATATAATCCAATATTTTTTCTTGTATGAGGTCTTCGCCATAAACCTCTTGGCGCTCATAATTTCCGTTTTCAGGAATGAGCACCTTTTCATTGTCGTGCCACAAGAAAGCAGGATAACGGCGATGAGCGCGGAACTGCGAGTTATAACCAAAAAAGGTATCAAACCCTTGTTTTAGCGGATTCCCTTCAGAAGGAACGATACCTAAACCCCATTTACCAAAACAACCCGTATTATAGCCTGCTTTCTTAAAAAGTTGTGCTACCGATGGGTCGTTAGCAAGTAAAGGTGCTTGCCCATCTACTGGCTCACGCACTTCTTCATTACCGCGTATGTGCGTTTCACCCGTAGTTTGCCCTGTAATAAACGAAGCACGAGAGGGCGCGCACACAGATGTACCTGTATAAAACTGAGTAAACTTCATTCCTTCATCAGCGAGTTTGCTGAGTTGGGGTGTTTTGATAATTTGCTGACCGTAAGGCTCTATATCGCCGTAACCTAAATCGTCAGCCAAAATAAAGATAACATTAGGAAGTTTTTCTTGTGCCTTGACTCCTATGGTGCATAAGGAAGCTAAAAGGCTTAATAGTAAATGTTTCATAATAGTTAATAATGAGTTATAAATGGTTAATCATTAATGCGACAAAGATACAAAACAATTTACAATTAGCAATAAAATAGTCTATCAAACCCACATCAATCAACGTTAGTCCGATATGATCATCACCACAACTCCCCTTGCGTCTCTATTGTCCCTCTACTGCGAGTCTCTCTCAGACATCTGATAACTCCCTTTTGGTCGCTACAATTCCTCCTTTGAAGATAGCTAGGGACAACTGAGTATGTACACAAAGATAGCAGAGTATGCGTATAAGAAGATGTTTTCACCACATTACCTTCATCATTCGTTATTAGTTACTCATCCCTACACCCCCTCTCCTTGGGAGAGGGACGGGGTGAGGATTCTTTTTCTTTCGCCTCGAAACCCGTTTTTAACATTTTTAGCGTTATTATATTATATTCTGAATCAACTTTTTATACACCCTTTCTATACCAATCGTCCAAGATTCGTATAAGCTTCCTATAAGCTCTCTATAAGCTAACCATACCCATTTTACCTCTTACCTTTTACTTTTTACCTGAATCACCTCTTCCGTTATCTTTCGGTATCTTATGATACTCCAAAAAATCCAATTACCAACCCCCAATTAGTAAAACCTAACCCCCATTTTGCTAATTAAAAAATGTTTCGTACTTTTGCGTCGTAAAACTGATATAGTGTTATGGAACAGGTGTACATCTTTATGCTGTTCGTGTTCTTGGTGCTCGCCGTTATCGATTTGGTGGTGGGTGTGAGTAACGATGCAGCTAACTTTCTTAACTCTGCCGTAGGCTCCAAAGTAGCCACCATTCGCACCATTATGATAGTCGCCAGCGTGGGGGTAGCCATTGGTGCCGTCTTTTCTAGCGGAATGATGGAAATCGCACGTAAAGGCATCTTTAACCCTCAGCTCTTCTATTTCGATGAGGTAATGGTTATCTTTATGTCGGTTATTCTTGCCGATATCCTCCTCTTCGACCTCTTCAACTCTATCGGTCTACCTACTTCCACAACCGTTTCTATCGTATTCGAACTCTTGGGCGCTGCGATGTGTGTCGCCACTATCAAAACGTTTATGAGTGACGAATCGCTTTTTAACGCTTTCAACTATATCAATACAAGCGAAGCAGGCAAAATTATCACCGGTATTTTCACCTCGGTAGCCATCGCTTTTACAGTCGGTACGATTGTGCAATATTTAGCCCGATTAGTATTCTCATTTAAATATCAAGAAAATATAAAATATGTAGGAGGTGTGTTCGGCGGGCTCTCGCTTACAGGGCTTTCCTACTTCATTATCTTTAAAGGACTCAAAGACGTCGCTTTCATTCCTAAAGAAGCCATTGCGTGGATAGACACGAATATAGTGCCACTACTCATTGGCTGTTTTATTTTCTATTCGGTACTCTCACAAGTGCTTATCCGTATGAAAGTAAATATTTTTAGGGTAATTATTCTCAGCGGTACTTTTGCTTTGGCAATGGCTTTTGCGGGTAACGACTTAGTGAACTTCATAGGGGTACCGGTAGCGGCTTATCAGTCGTATGATATATGGCATAATTCAGGAGTAGCTCACGACGGCTTGTTAATGGGGGCTTTAGCCGATGGACAAATCTCTACTCCTACCGCCTTGCTATTGCTTACCGGTTTTGTAATGATTCTCACCCTTTGGTTTTCCAAAAAAGCACGTCACGTAATCGATACAGGCGTCAATCTATCTCGTCAAAACGAAGGAGGTGAAGAGAAGTTTTCTTCTAACTTCTTATCGCGATTCTTGGTGCGTATTACAGTGATTTGTGCCAATGCCGTAAACTTCATAATGCCAAAGTCGATTAGCAACAAAATAGACCACCGTTTTGAAAAACCTGAACCTGACCCTAATGTAAAAGAAGAAGACCTTCCTGCTTTCGACCTCGTGCGTGCTGCTATCAACCTCGTGGTATCCAGTAGTTTAATTGCCATTGGTACTTCCTTTAAGCTCCCACTTTCTACTACTTATGTAACCTTTATGGTAGCAATGGGTTCTTCCCTTGCCGATAGAGCTTGGGGGCGCGATAGTGCTGTATATCGCGTGGCAGGGGTACTGAACGTAATCGGCGGTTGGTTTTTAACAGCTATTGTTGCCTTTATCGGGGCATTTTTAGTAGCAGGCATATTGTATTACGGAAGCGTGATTGGGCTTATTGTGATGATAATGGTAGTAGGCTTTGTGCTCATTCGCAACGCAATTATCTACCGCAATAAACAGAAAGCCAAAGCACAAGGCAAACGCTTTGAGCGTGCCGACTTGGCTACCATTGGCGGTGTCATCAAAGAAAGCTCTAACTATGTATCCGAAACGATTTTCCGCATCGACCAGCTTTATAGCAAAGTGGTGAAGAATCTCGGTACTCAAGATTTAGGGAAACTCACCAAAAACAAAAAGAATGCTAAAAAACTCGAAAAAGAACTCGATGAGCTGAAAGGTAATGTATACTACTTTATCAAATCGCTGAATGAAAGTTCAGTGGCGTCCAGCAAGTTTTATATCCTTATTTTGGACTGTTTGCAGGATATGGCACAATGTCTCACGGCTATTACACTCAATAGTTATGAACACGTAAACAACAATCACAAGAACCTCAAATTTAATCAGCTACGTGACTTAAAATACATTTCCGATAAGATGGAAGATGTGTTTAAGGCAGAAGCCGAAATATTCAAAGGTTCAGACTATAACAAGTTACACGTAATTTTCGAAGATTGTAAGGTGTTGAAAAACGAAGTGTCAAAGATGGTACAAAAACAAATCGACCGTATTCGCACTACCGAAACCAGTCATAAAACTACTAAATTATATTTTAGTATTTTATTAGAAACCAATGCGCTCATCCGTGCTAATAACAACTTGTTAATGCAGTTCGATGAATACCAAAAACAGCAAAATAAGAAGAAGAAAATGAACCTTATCACCCAAGTAACAGGGAAGAAATAATGAAGATATAAAAAAGAGGTAACTAAGTTAATTTCTAGTTACCTCTTTTTCTTTTTCTATATTTTAACTATTCGTTAATAGCTGCAATACCAGGAAGTACCAATCCTTCAAGGCTTTCAAGCATCGCTCCACCACCGGTAGAAACATAACTTACTTTATGCTCAAAACCAAATTGTTTTACAGCAGCTACCGAGTCGCCACCTCCTACGAGTGAGAAAGCACCTTTTTTAGTAGCTTCAGCCACGTAATCACCTACGGCTATGGTACCTTTAGCGAAGTTAGGCATTTCAAATACTCCGATAGGACCATTCCACAAAATAGTTTTCGATTTAAGCAATACCGATTCGATGTTTTCAAGAGTCTTAGGTCCTGCGTCCAATCCTTCCCAACCATCGGGAATAGCATTTACAGGTACTACTTGTGTTTTGGCGTTGTTATCGAAAGCGTCAGCAGCTACTACGTCTATAGGCAAGTGTACTTCTACTCCTTTAGCTTTGGCTTTGGCAAGGATATCAAGTGCAAGGTCAAGTTTATCGTCTTCGCAGATAGAACTACCTACTTTTCCGCCTTGTGCTTTGATGAAAGTATAAGCCATACCCCCACCTATGATAAGGTGGTTCACTTTATCTAAGATATTTTCGATAATAGTGATTTTAGAAGAAACTTTTGAACCACCAAGGATAGCAGTTACAGGTTTTTCACCGTTCTTCATCACTTTATCAATACTTTCAATCTCTTTAGCAAGAAGGTAACCAAAGCATTTCTGGTTAGGGAAGAATTTCGCTACAATAGTAGTCGAAGCGTGAGCGCGGTGAGCGGTACCAAAAGCGTCGTTCACATAGATATCGCCGAGTTTAGCAAGCTGTTTAGAGAATGCTTCATCTCCTTTTTCTTCTTCGTTATGAAAACGCAAGTTTTCAAGTAATACCACACTACCAGCAGGAGCAGCTGCTACCGCTTTTTCGGCTACTTCGCCTACGCAATCATCTACAAAAATCACTTTTTTACCTAATACTTTTTCCACTTCACTTACAATGTGACGCAAAGAATACTTGTCGTTGCGTTCCCCTTTAGGGCGACCTAAGTGGCTCATAAGTACTGCAGTTCCTCCATCTTTGAGGATTTTCTCGATAGTAGGTTTCGCAGCCTCAATACGAGTGTTATCGGTTACTTTAAAATTTTCGTCCAATGGCACATTAAAGTCCACGCGAATAAGGGCTTTCTTGCCCGCAAAATTAAAATTGTCTATGGTTTTCATATATCTAAAACTACAATAATTTTATTCAAGCCTCAAAGGTACAACAAAAAAGTGATATACACAAAACTTTTTGACAATAATTTTATTTCACCAATTGCCCTTAATGGTAGAATTGGCACACTGACAAATTGGCTAATTGCCAAATTATCTTTATCTTTGCGCCCTCAATTCAGAAACTCAAACCTCTATGGCTAAAGAAATAGACGAAAGTAAACAAGGACAAAGTCTTGTTTTACAAGCTGATAATAACAATTCTAAAAAACTATATATCGAGAGTTACGGTTGCCAAATGAACTTCTCCGACAGTGAAATTGTAGCTTCTATTCTCTCCAAAGCGGGATATAATACCACTGATACTGTTGATGAAGCCGATTTGGTACTTATCAACACCTGCTCAGTGCGCGAAAAGGCAGAACAGACTATTCGCAAGCGTTTGGAGCAGTTTAATGTGTACAAACGCAAGAAACCTGCTATGAAAGTGGGCGTATTGGGCTGTATGGCCGAAAGGGTAAAACACGCCTTCCTCGAAGAAGAAAAAATAGTGGATATGGTGGTAGGTCCTGATGCTTATAAGGATTTACCTAACCTACTTGAAGAAGTGGAAGAAGGTCGTGAAGCGGTAAATGTGATTCTCTCTAAGGACGAAACCTATGCCGATATTCCACCTATTCGTCTCAATAGCAACGGTGTAACAGCTTTTGTGTCTATTACGCGCGGTTGTGACAATATGTGTACTTTCTGCATTGTACCTTTCACTCGCGGACGTGAACGCAGTCGCGACCCTTATTCTATCCTTAACGAAATCGCCGACCTCCAAGCGCGTGGTTTCAAAGAGGTTACCCTACTGGGGCAGAATGTGGATAGTTACCTTTGGTATGGAGGCGGGCTCAAAAAGGATTTCAGCAAAGCAAGTGAGATGCAACAAGCCACCGCTATCAACTTCGCTAAACTCCTCGATATGGTGGCAACAGCTCAGCCTGAAATGCGTATCCGCTTTTCTACTTCCAATCCGCAGGATATAACCCTCGATGTGATTGATACGATGGCAAAACACCCTAACATCTGCAAGTATATCCACCTGCCCGTACAGAGCGGTAGCAATCGCATCTTGAAAGCAATGAACCGCCTCCATACTCGCGAAGAATATTTCGCGTTGATAGACAGCATACGCGAACGCATTCCTGAGTGTGCTATTTCGCAGGATATGATTGCTGGTTTCCCCACCGAAACTGAAGAAGACCACCAAGATACACTTTCGCTAATGGAATATGTGAAGTATGATTTTGGGTTTATGTTTGCTTATTCGGAGCGTCCTGGTACATTAGCAGCACGCAAAATAGAAGATGATGTACCCGAAGAAGTAAAGAAACGCCGTCTTGCTGAGATTATCGACCTGCAACAAAAACACAGCTTGTACCGCACTCAAGCACAAATAGGCAAAACGGTAGAAGTGCTTATAGAGGGAAACTCTAAAAAATCGGATAAAGAGTGGATGGGGCGCAATAGTCAGAATACCGTAGTAGTATTCCCCAAAGAAGATTATAAAATAGGCGATTTTGTAATGGTAAAAATTACAGATTGTACTTCTACTACCCTAATAGGGAAAGCAGTAAAAATTAGTAATGAAAGACAATAGAGAAGAAACAAAATAGGCTGTCCGGTTAAGGGACAGCCTATTTCTATTTATTGTTTCCGATAGGTAATCGTTACATTCAAAATATCATCAATGGTATAGCCTTTTTCTTTAAGAGTAGGGTCATAAGGTATTTGAGAGCGCAAAAAAGCTTTAAATTCATTGTCGTATTTAAAAATAAATTGTGTAGGGGTAATACTAACAATATCATAAGCTTTAAGAACCACTCCATTAGCCCCTTGTAAGCACAATTTGCTATTTTCTACAAAATATTTTACCGTGGCTTTCTTTTTTTCACAATCATCTCCTTTAAGAGTGTGCTCCTCCGAGGTGAAAAATTCACCATAGAAAATGTACTTGTTTTCTTTGGCACACTGCATTTGTTTAGAAGTAATAATCTCAGTGAATAACTTACCATCAGGTAGCTTTGAATTTTCATAAACCCAAGTACCTTGTAATTCTTTAGGATGCTTAGTATCCTCATTGTCTTTTTTAGTGCACGCCGTGAAAGCTATCACAGAAAGTGCTATTAATAATATTCTTTTCATTGGAATAAAGTTTTAAATTCGGAACAAAAGTATAAAAGATTTTACTAATTAGCAATTTTTATTTTTACTCATTACCTGTCGTGCTACGAGCTAACTCTATAATCTCTAAGTTTTTAATCTCTCCTGCTTCTATCTCAAAACGAAGCATCGTACGCACGGTTTGCCAACCATAAAGACCAGCGGCTCCTGGGTTGAGGTGTAGCAACTGAAACTGCTTATCGTATTGTACTTTTAGAATATGTGAATGCCCCGAGATGAAGAGTTTAGGAGGGCAAGTTAGGATTTCTTGTTTTGCCAACGGACTGTATTTATTAGGGTAACCGCCTATGTGTATCATCAGTACCTCCACGCCCTCACAAGCAAACCGATTTACTTCAGGGAACTGCTGCCGTATCTCTATGCCATCGATATTACCATAAACCCCACGCAAAGGTTTTACGGCTTGCAACGCCTCTATCACTGCCAGGTTACCAAAATCGCCACAATGCCACACTTCGTCTGCCTCGCTGGCGTAGTGCAATATGCGATCGTCTATATACGAATGAGTATCGGAGAGGAGAAGGATTTTCATTGTACATCTAATTTATGATGTTGTTTACCCTGAATCTTATAACAAGCGCGTTTGGCAGCAATCTCTTCAGCTTTTTTCTTAGACGTAGAACGCGCCCGAGTTACCGAAAAGCCTTGTACGTGCACTTTAGCAACGAAAAACTTAGTCTCAGAACAATCTTCTATATCTTCTTCAGCCTCAAAAGCAAAGTCTAACTTATGTTTTTGACACCATTCTATCAGCAAACTCTTATGGCTAATAACCTTTCCTTCTAAATTCTTGATGTTGATATACGGCAAGATAAGTTCACGCTCAATGAACTTAAAACAAGCCTTATAACCTCTGTCTAAATAAATTGCCCCTATGAGTGCCTCGAAGAGGTTACCAGTGATATTATTACCTAATTGTCGCGGAGTAAGTTTAGTACGCAAGAAGTCCAAGAGCCTCATATCTTTACCCAACTGGTTAAGATTGCGACGTTCTACAATTTTAGAGCGCATTTTGGTAAGATAGCCTTCATCTTGTTCAGGAGCATTGGTGAAAATATAGTCGGCTATCACGGCGCCAAGAATCGCATCACCCAGAAATTCAAGGCGCTCATAGCTCTTACGTGTCGCTTTTTGGAATTGGTAAGAAGGGTGTGTAAAAGCCTCGCTGTAATACGATAAGTTTTTAGGAGGGAATCCTAAAAGCTCTTTGATTTTAGTATAAAAAATCCCGTCTTTCTTCTTAGGAATAAGACGGGGAAAAGTTAATATTTTCTTTAAGCCGAACACTTATAGTTTATATCTTTTTGAATAATAAGCACGCATTGTGTCCACCGAAACCAAAGGTATTGCTCATCGCTACTTTCACGTCGCGGTGTTGCGCTTTGTTGAAGGTGAAGTTCAGGCGTTGATCTATTTTTTCATCGGGATGTTCAAAGTTGATGGTAGGAGGAACGATGCTGTGTTTGATAGCGAGAATAGACGCTACCGCTTCTATTGCTCCCGCAGCTCCTAGCAAGTGCCCCGTCATCGATTTAGTAGAGTTAATATTGATATCGTAAGCGTGCTCACCAAATACATCTAAGACTGCCTTAGATTCAGCAATGTCTCCTAATGGAGTAGAGGTACCGTGCATATTGATAGCATCTACTTCGTTCACTGATACTCCTGCGTCTTTAAGACAGTTAATCATTACGTTTTTAGCACCAAGTCCTTCAGGGTGAGGTGCCGTCATATGGTAAGCATCAGCAGAGAGACCTCCTCCTGCTAATTCGCAGTAGATAGTAGCTCCACGAGCCACTGCGTGATTGTACTCTTCAAGCACTACTGCTCCCGCTCCTTCGCCTAATACAAAACCATCGCGATTAGCATCAAACGGACGAGAAGCTTTAGCAGGGTCTTCATTGAAAGTAGAAAGGGCGTGCAAGGCGTTGAAACCACCGATTCCAGCAATAGTAACCGCTGCTTCCGAACCACCTGATACCATCATATCAGCATAGCCAAAACGAATGTAGTTTAACGCATCTATCATAGCATTAGCTGCAGAGGCACACGCTGAGACTGTAGTGAAGTTAGGCCCCCTAAAACCATACCGTATAGAAATCACACCTGCTGCGATATCAGCTATCATTTTAGGTATAAAGAATGGATTAAAGCGTGGCGTACCATCGCCTTCGTTGAAGTTGATTACCTCATTTTGGAAAGTTTCTAACCCCCCAATACCTGAGCCCCAAATTACCCCTATGCGGTCTTTATCTAGTGTATCCATATCAAGATGAGCATCTTTTACGGCTTCATCAGCAACCACTAAGGCATATTGAGCAAATTTATCGAGCTTACGTGCTTCTTTTTTGTCTATAAAATCCTCGACATTAAAGTTCTTTACTTCGCAAGCAAACTTTGTCTTAAACTTTGAAGCATCGAAATGGGTAATAGGCGCAGCACCGCTCTTGCCGGCTACGAGTCCTTCCCAAAACTCTTGGGCGGTATTACCTATAGGGGTAAGAGCCCCTATACCTGTAACTACAACACGTCTTTTCTCCATATTAGTTTCAACTTTTTAGCATTTAGGTTTAGAGCAAAAAGCATTAAGCAGTAAGCTACCAAGTATATACGTTGATAGCCTACTGCCTATGAGCCAATTATTGTTTAGCGTCTTCAATATATTTGATTGCTTGACCTACAGTTGCAATGTTTTCAGCTTGGTCATCTGGAATTTGAATATCAAATTCTTTTTCAAACTCCATAATCAATTCAACAGTGTCTAATGAATCAGCTCCTAAGTCGTTAGTGAAGCTCGCTTCTGCGGTTACTTCATTTTCGTCTACGCCTAATTTATCAACGATAATGGCTTTAACTCTTGATGCAATGTCTGACATAATTTTCTTTTTTTATAATTTGATAATAATTACTGCCGGCAAAAGTAACACTTTTTTTTTGAAACACAATCTTTTTCGTACAAATATTCTTATTTTTTACTTTTAAAAAATACAAACCTACTTATTATCATAGATTTATCATTTTATAAATATACTACTTTTTACTTTGCTTTTTTCACTTTTTCACTATCACACTTATTCCATTTCCGCCAAATCCTACCGCATTAATTAATATATGTTCGAGTTTATCAGGTACAGATTCGGGATAACTGAGATAAGGCACCCCCTCAAAACGGTTATTCTGTAACATTTGTATTGCCATTGCGAGGTTGAGTGCTCCACTCGCCCCATAGGTATGTCCGTGTTGCCATTTATTATTGGTGAGTAGAGGTTTTTCTTCGCCAAAAACCGCTTCTATAGCGTTGAGTTCAGCTTGGTCACCTTTGATAGTACCGGTACAATGGGTTACAATCACATCTATCTTAGGATTCCCAGCACTTGTCAAAGCACGATGCATAGCATCTTGCAAACACTGTCCGTTTTTAGAGAGCGATACGCTATGAGTGAGCTTTTCAGTAGCAAAGCCTATTCCTACGATATAGGCTAAGGCATTAGCACGCTCTCCTTTTTCTAAACAGAAACAACCTGCCCCCTCTCCTAACACCATAGTGCTTTGTTTTTTGCTCATATCCATTGCACGACAAGGATAAGGCAAAGGCAGACTACTGTATATTTTCAGAGCTTTCACTTGTGCAATTGTAAAAGGGGTAAGAGGTGCCTCGCTACCACCTACCAAGAAGCGGTCTTCCATATCACTCTCTAACCACGCAATGGCATTGGCAACGCCGTGTAAAGCGGTAGAGCAAGTAATAGAATGTGAGAGCTCAAAACCCTCATTGCTCAAATCCTGCGCTACCCAAGTGCTGATATTGCCCAAAGTAGTAGTAGGCGAAGCTAAGGTTTGGCAACTGCCTTCTTTCAGAAAATGACTAAAATGCTTTTCAAACAACATTGTTGCTCCTCGCGACGACCCTATATTGATGCCAAAACGAACTCCTTGCCAGCCTGCTTGTGCAACAGCTCTTCGTGCAGTATGTAAGGCATAAAGAACGGTGGGGTCTAAGGGCTCATAAGCAGAATTAGAAGCTCTGAGTTGTTCTATAAGTTTTTGGTCACGGTCAGAAAGTCGCCCTTGTGGAATATTATTGTGAAGAGAGAGTGCCTCAGCTGCTAGGGTACTCGCCCCTGTAATAGCCATTTTCATTTCCCGCTTGTTAATTGTTAATTATCAATTGACAATAGTTCTATATATTCTTTAATATGCTTCTTCGCTTGCCAGC
The DNA here is from genome assembly GCF_000411575.1 of Capnocytophaga sp. oral taxon 336 str. F0502. NCBI lineage: Bacteria > Pseudomonadati > Bacteroidota > Flavobacteriia > Flavobacteriales > Flavobacteriaceae > Capnocytophaga > Capnocytophaga sp. oral taxon 336. Next base: position 165,933 of record NZ_KE150492.1, read on the forward strand.
CCAAAGCTTCTGTTTTTTGGGTAATAACTTCAGCAGTCATACGGTTACCTTTGCGCTCCGGTAGCATTTGTATCTCGCCCCCAAAAAGCTGAGCGATTTCTAAAACTGTATAAGTCTCCGGACTGCCAATACCATAGCCGTCGCCTTTACCTTTTTCACCTACCAAGAGTAAGCCCGCTACTATATCATCTATATGCGTAAAATTGCGCTGTTGAGTACCTGGGGCTACTACCGTGAGAGGCTCCCCTTTCCTCATCTTCTCCTTAAAGAGTGCTATAAGTGTCGCATATTTCCCCGTATTAATTTCGCGTTTGCCATAAACATTGTAGAAATACACAATAGCATAGTTGAGCTCATACCACATACCGTAGTTCTTAATAAGCTCTGTATTCGACGATTTGCTCCAAGCATACGGACTTTGGTCTTTGCCTAAACCGCCGTCACCAAACTTGGTGCTACTGCCCGCATATACGAGTTTAGCCCCGTGTTTGCGAGAAAACTCTAATACTTTCAGCGTACCTATTTTGTTAAACAACAATACCTTGTCGATATCCTCAAAACTCTGTTCCACCCGTGAGTATTCACCTAAGTGATAAATAATATCAGGTGAAAAACTGATAAGTTCGAAGATATGTTCGGTACTTCCTTCGATATATTGCACCCCTTCTACGTGATTTTCACGCTTACCGGTGAAATAATTGTCTAACGAATAGACCTCGTTGTTAGGGTCTTTGGCAAGAGCTTCACAAAGATTAGAACCTACAAATCCTGCCCCCCCCGTTACTAATATTTTCTTCATTTATCCTAATAATACAACCTTAGTTCAATATAATATTATCCCGATTTTACAATTGCTTTGCGTTACATTATGTAGGGGCGAAATAACCTTTCATCCTCATTTTATTTATTCTTACTTGTGAATTGCAAAATAAGACAACCAATGGCGTAGCACACCACATCTGCCCACGAAAAGTGATTGCCTAAGAGGATATACCCCAAGCTTCCTCTCGTGAAGCCCAAATAAGTAGCCACACCCAAGTACTGCATCACTTCTACGGCTACCGCAAAGGCAAATATACCCCAGATGAGTTTATCCTTATGCTTCACTTTCACGAACGAAAGCACTAAGTAGTACAGCAATATCACCACCAGTACATCGCCTATATAGCCTCTGATAAAGCCCATACTGCTAAACACTGTCGCAATAAGCAGTTCTGCCCCCAACAGTGCCAACGCCCATATAAAGTACTTTTTGTTAAATGTTAGTTTCATATCACACTTACCTAGCTGTCGCTGGCTTTACCTCTTAACTAAAACAAACTTTCTCCATTCAAATCCGTCATCAAAGCTTCTGTCATAAAGTCTAAAAACGGACGCATTGCCAAAAGTCCCTGCACTACTTTCTTATCAAAGTCCTTCGCTGTGGCTTCTTGTCTTGTATAGTCGTGTTTTAAGAGAAACTGCTTTTTGCGCAAATAGGTAATCATCGGGTCGTCTTTCTCAAAACCTTTGGGGGCAGTCTTCACCTCGTCACCCCATAGTTTCCCGTCAAACTCTTTCTTTATCCCCTCACTATTCATCACTTTTTGAAAATCCTCAGCATTGAGAGAAATTTCCTGACGCATACGCAATAAATCTTCTTTGTTAGGGTCGAAAAAACCTCCCCCTATAAAGGTCTCTTGCGGACTAATATGCACGTAATACCCACCGCGGTAATGCGGTTGTTTGCGTTGTATATAGCAACCGAAGTGCGTCTTGTAAGGTGTTTTGTCTTTAGAAAAGCGCAAATCGCGATAGATGCGGTATATTTTCAGTGGCGCAAGGGTGTCGTGCTCAGCAAGCCCAGTATAAATATAATTGAAAAGCAATGTAGCTTCTAATTTAGCACATTCATAAGCCTCCTTATGAGCATCGAACCACTCTTTATTATTGTTTTTAGCGAGGTCTGTAAGAAAAGAAAAAATCATAATACTAATTACAAATTACAAATGACAAATAACCAATAAGGATATCTTTGTTGTTAGAAGTGCAAAGATAGTAAATAATTGTAAATAGAAGACAATTAAATAACGATTTTTTAGTTTAGAGATTTTTACTAAAATTAAGAAATCATATAGTTTTCCCTTAAAAATTTTAAACTTATAAAAGTATGAAATTCAATGTTTTATATAGCCTTTGTATACCTATCTTCCAAGATTCGTTCAAGCTTCCTATAAGCTTTCTATAAGCTAAGCATATCTACCCTATATATAAAAAGTCTTAAAATTTTCAGATTTTCACACTTACCCCCACTTTAAATGAAAGAGCATTTCCAAAAGCCACTTGTCCGTTGAGTCCTACGCTTTTGAAGATAAAATAGCGAAAACCTAAATGTGCATTCCACAATACAAAATTATTAGGGTGTTCTCTTCTGAATTTTTCGGGTTAGGATCGGAGGAACTATCACAACCACCTGAACTATGTCCGTCAGGAGTATCGCTTTGCCAAAAACAATACCCTATTGAAAGCCCTGTATACCAATCGGTAGTCATACGATGGTCAAAATGGAAGTCCACACTGAACTCAGGTACGTAAGCAGTTTCGTATTTACTTTTAAGATTAAAACTCTGGTTAGAAAAGTCAGCTCCCACCGAGAAACGAGATGTTGCCCCATAGTGTACCCCTCCGCCTATAATACCTCCTATAAACGAAGCACCTGTTTGCGCATCAATAAATACATCACCTTTGGTGTAGGCTTCTTGAGCGCTTATTTGCAATGCAAAAAACAATAGAATAAAGAGTAAAAACTTTCTCATATAAGGTTTGTTTTTTATTCGCGACAAAGATAATAAAAGAAATGGAAACTTCAAAACAAAGTAACAAAAACTATAGAAGACTTTATCTTTTATCTCCTAAAAACTGAGCGTTACCCCTGCTAAGTAATTCGCTTCGGCAGCGGGAATATACACCATTCCATAGCCGTTATCGCCGTAAGGAGTGTATTTGGTATTGAAAATGTTATTCCCCATTACCGAAAACAATACCGATTTGAAAGTGCTTTTAGGTTTCCACTCGTATTGCAGACTGAGGTTGTTCACGAAATAAGCATCAAGCTTTGCTTCCTCACGCTCGGTGTTATCTACATATTGTGCACCTACATATTTAGAAATCAAACCTATTTGAAAACCCTCAATAGGTATAAAAGTAATCGTATTACCTATAATGATATCAGGAGTATATGAAATGCGAGTGTCGCCCCAGCTAATGGTGCGAGTGGCTACCTCAGCATCTTGACTCTTATAATCTCTGTTTATATTTTTGCTAAAAGCTATATTAGGCAACCACAACCAACGTTCTGAGAGTTGCACCATCGCATCGGCTTCAATTCCTGCACGATAGCTCTTGCCTACATTCTCACGGATAGGATAACCGGTGCTATTGAGCTTACCTGAAAGCACTAATTGGTCTTCATAGCCCATATAATAACCATTGAGATTCAAACGCACTTTGGGGGTGGTGAGTCGCCAACCGAGTTCTATATCGTTGAGCTTCTCGGCGATAGGTTTTTTAGCATTAAGGTCGTCCTGTAAGGCTTCGTAATAACTCTTGTAATCGGAGCGGTTAGGCTCTTTGGTAGCACGAGCATAAGAGAGGTAAAGGTCGTTATGTGCATTCAAGAAGAAGGTAATACCCGCCTTAGGGTTGAAACTGTTAAGGCTTTCGTCTATTTTGTATTTATTCGCCTTATACCCTACGTGACGGAATTGTACATCAGCAAACAGGCTCCATTTAGGGGCAAATTGCCAAGTGAGTTTCCCGTAGCCTGCCACTTCTTCTTTGGTGTTGAGCCCTTCGTAGCTATAACGATTGCCATACACAAAAGGTGCTTTTTCTGCCCATAACAAGTCTTTGTAATGCGACCCTTCATAGCGATTGAGCAATCCTCCAAAGAGCAGTTGCACACCATCTTTCTGATAGTTCGCCGAAAAAGTAGTACCCCAGAAATCGTTGTCTAATCCTTGTTGGTGAATGATGTATGCTTTTTGCTCCTTGCCTGCTCCGTCGAGCACTTTGGGCAAACCTACCTTAGAATATTTTTTCTTCTCATAGTTCTCCCAATAGCCTTTACCTTTGGTGTAGTGGAAGGAAAGTTGCGTATGCCACGCCGTATTCCACTGTTGTGTCCAGTGCAGTTGGGCGTGGTCTTGCTGATAGTTATCGGTTTCATTGTCATAGAAACGTTTGTTACCAGCGGTATCTTTGTATTCACCCGCAGGATTGTAGCGACGATTGCTATTCAAAGTTTCCTTATCTACTCCCAGATAAGTGAGATAGACACTTTGTTTGCCTCCAAATACCAATCCTTTGATGAGCGTCCCCCCGTGGCTATAAGCGCCTTGTAAGAAATAGGATTTAAGGTCGGAGGAAGCGCGGTCGCGATAGCCATCACTCTTGATAACAGAAAAGCGTCCACTGAGCTCAAAACGGTCGTTGAGTTTTCCGGTGGAAAGTTTAAGGCTGTGTTTGTGAGTATTATAACTGCCGTAGAAGTTAGCGAGTTCTCCTGATGCCTGCTCTTGTACAGCATCGGTGAGAACGTTTAGACTTGCGCCAAAAGCTCCTGCCCCATTAGAAGAAGTACCTACTCCGCGTTGCAACTGTATGCTCTCGGCTGAGGAAGCAAAATCGGAGAGATTATACCAGAAAACCCCTTGTGATTCGGAGTCGTTGAGCGGTATGCCGTTGATAGTAACATTGGTACGGTACAAGTCGCTCCCTCGTACAAACATATTGCTACTACCAAAGCCTGAACCATCTTCGGAATAGCTCACTACATTAGGTAACTGACCTAACAACAAAGGCAACTGCTGACCGAAATTTTTGGTCTTGATTTCCTTCTTAGAGAGGTTAGAAAAGGTTACGGGAAGTTTTTTGGTAGCCCTCACGGACGATACTAATACTTCGTCTAACTGAATGGGCTTAGGTGAAGGGACGATAGAGTCAGGCTCTATTGCCTGTTGTGCCATTGCCGATGTAGTAAGGCAAATAGCAGTGTACAAAAGTACATTTTTCATTGTAAAATAAATATTTACAAATAAAAGAGGCTATTATTTGGTGTGTTAATAAAATAAAAAAGCCTGTTTATGCTACCCAAAAGCAAAAACAAGCTCCAATTGCTTAGTTTCATTCCTTCAACGGGATTATCCGTTCAAGTTCAATGGGTATAATCTCAGCCTGTTACAGCACCCCTTATGAGACGGCGCAAAAGTACAAATAAATACTAAAACCGCAAATAATACGCTAATTATTTCTTCTTAAAGCCTTTTATGAAAGCTGTAATAATAAAAGTTAGCAAGGCAGGTAAAAACCATTCTAAACCGTAATCGCTCAAAGGTAATAGGCTTTTAATTTCATAAAGCTTATCAAAGGGAAGTCCTAATGTCTGACAGCTATCAATAGTGGAAATAATAGCAGTGACCAATACGCTTAAAATATAGGGTAATTTGCTATTTACAAAGCGGTCGAAGATTAAAACGGTTATAATGAGAGTAGAGACTATGGGGTATATAAATAGCAGAATATAAATCGCATAATTGATGATATTATCCACCGTGTTAATTGATAATACTACTGAAATAAGCGTACAGGCTATAGCACCTGCTTTGTACGGGATGCGTTGGTGAGTTACTTCTTCAAAGAACAAACCCACTGCTGATGTAAGAGCAATAGCGGTAGTAAGACAAGCAAAACCAATAGCTAAAGCAACAGTGATAGTACCCCATTTTCCTAAAACAGAATGAGAAATGTGTAACAAAAGCTCAGTGCGTTGTACACTATCAGTTAAAGGGTAATCGGTAGTGGCGCCTAAGTAGATAAGCCCTCCATAAATAAACAACAAACAGAGCGTAGAAAGCATTCCAGCTGCAAAAGTAACAGAAACACGCTCATTGCGTGAGGTATAGCCACTATCTATTACTGCTGCAATAACAATACCTGCAAAGATAACCGAAGCCAGTAAATCCATTGTTTGGTAGCCTTCTAAGAAACCTAACGAAAAACTTTCGGTGGCTGTAAATGCCGTAGAGGTAATACTATCGGGGGGAAAGCATACGCCTAAAACAATAAGCAATACTAAAACTATCAGCAGAAAAGGAGTGAGAAACCTGCCTATAATGCTTACAATCTTGGATTTCGATATAGATAATGCAGTTACAACGGCAAAGAATAAAACGATGAACCACACCTTAGGAAAAGCAGGTAATAAGGGCTGTATACCTACTTCAAAAGTAGTAGCAGCGGTGCGTGGGATAGCTACCAAAGGACCTATGCATAAAATAACTAATAACGTAAGGATTTTAATAAGCCAAGGGTGTGTTTTCTTCCCTAAATCAGTGAAGTGAGTGCCCGTTTTAGCCACCATTAACACCCCTAAAAAAGGAGCTAAAATAGCGGTGATAAAAAAGCCTAACAACGCCATACCCCATTCACCTTCCGTTCTTAAACCTATGAACGGAGGTAATATAAGATTACCCGCCCCAAAGAACATCGCAAATAAAGCGAAGCCTACGGTGGTAATAGTTTTCCATTTGCTTTTACGAATATGATGCATAGAGGTAAAAAATAACTCTGCAAAAATAGTAATTTTATACTACAAATGCAAATATTTATTTTAAAGCCCCTCAAAAAATGCCTTCAACCTATGTTTTCCTACCTTCATTGGCGCTACCGAATCCATTGCCATTACGGTGAAAACGAATTCTATAGTGCCGTAAGCACTTTTAGGTAAGAAATATTTGCCTATTTTCAAAACAGACTTCCGTACCCAATCAGGCAAAAAACCGACCTTCACAGGCTTATGTAACACCTCGAAAGCCAAAGTAGCGATTTCATACTGGGTGAACACCTCAGCCCCTCCTACATTCACTTCCTTTTCGGAGCTCTCTAATTGCGCTACACACACCTCGGCTAAATCCTCGCCGTGAATAGGATTCATAGCGTATTGCCCTTTGCCAAACAGGCGCACTTTACCTTCTTTTGCCATCGAAAAGATAGTAGCTATATCGCTGTAAAAAGCCGATGGACGCACGATACAGTAGTCCATTCCACTGGTTTTAAGGGTATCTACAAAACGCTCTTTGGCAGCCCCAATGGCAATAGGACGTAGTGCTTCGCCGTTTAATACGGAAATATATACGAACTTACGTACCCCTGAGCGCAGTGCTTCATCAAGCAAGTTCTTGTTAGCTGCATAATCTACTTGCTCGTAGGTGAGTTTGTCTTTCTGCCGAGTAATTCCGACAGCGGAAATCACTTGGGTAACCCCCTCGCACACACCGAGTAAAGTATTGGGTTTAGTTACCTCAGCCTCAACTACTTCTAATAGCGGGTGGGTAAGTAAGGCGGGTGCTATTTTCGACTTATTGCGTACTATAATGCGGGTAGGGTATTCTTTTTTTAAGAGTTCAGCTAATATAAACTGACCTAAATAACCGGTCGCTCCGGCTAATAATATTTTTTCTGATGATTTCATACTGTTCTATTTTTTACCAACCTTTGTCATCAGTACTGTGCACTCTCCATTCTTGATAGCCGTTAATAAGCCATTCTTTTGTGCTGATATCATACTTTATTACTTGATAGCTTAGTGGATTGTTTTCATCTTTATAGAAAAGATAAATATTACCATCTCCACGGACATTTGCAGCAAGGTTGTCTTTTAAATATCCGTAATACACAAATCTATCTTTTTCTTTAAGGAGTTTATGTTTTACAAATTGGTTTTTAATTTCTTTAGAAAGATATTCTTTTTCAAACGAAGAAATAGAAGATTTAAAACGTACGGTTTTATAATTGTCTTTAAACTTTAGTTCTCTTACTTCATCCTTTTCAATCATTAGAAATTTTAAACCTCCTCCTCCAAGTACCTGTCTTGAAGCAGCTACTTCTGCAAAAGCGACATCATCATCGAAAATAATTTTTTGAACCCCCATATTATAGACTCCAAAATTCATTACACTTCCTCCTCCAATAGCGATTAAAGGATATTCTTTAATCTTAAAAGTTTTTTTCTCTTCGTTAAAAGTGTAATTTTGGAGCATTACACTTCTATCCTTGTAAAGAAAAACAAAAATATTTTGCTTTTCTTTATAAGCATCAATTAAGTTAGGAATCAACATTGTAATATCATTAATCTCTTGTTCAATAGCCTTATCAATGAAAGGAAGAGCTTTTTTTATATTATTTCTCTTTACCTCTTGTTTATCTAACAAACTTAACTTTTTGTCTTTTTTTAGATAAAGTTCCCAAATTACAATATCCTTGTCCTCTATATTTCTTTCTTTTTGATAAAGAGTATACTCATCAGATAATTGAATAGGATTTTTTTCATCTCTTGGTTTATATTCTTGTGCGTTCATAACAAAAATATTTAATGTTATGATAAAGAGTGTTAGGTTTCTCATAGTTTTTTCTTTTACCAACCTTTATCCTCAGTACTGTGCACTCTCCATTCTTGATAGCCATTAATAAGCCATTCTTTTGTGCTGATATCATACTTTATTACTTGATAGCTTAGTGGATTGTTTTCATCTTTATAGAAAAGATAAATATTACCATC
>NZ_KE150492.1:174888-207967 GCF_000411575.1 Capnocytophaga sp. oral taxon 336 str. F0502
CACTTCTATCCTTGTAAAGAAAAACAAAAATATTTTGCTTTTCTTTAAAGGCGTCTATAAGTTTTGGTATAAACATAATAGCTTCCGATAAAGCATTATTTATAGGAACTCCACAATTTTCTATTGTTATTGTATCTAATAATGCTACTATATTTGTTCCTTTTTTTAGAAAAATTTCCCATTGCACATTTCCCTTTATAGTTTGTGCTTTTTCACAAAGAGTTATTTTATCAGATAACTCAAATTCCCTATCACTGAATATTGTATCTTTCTTATTGTTTTGAGCATTCATAACAAAAATGTTTAATATTGTTAATAGAAATATTTTCATAACACTTTATTTAGTGGTTTTTTTAGAACAATTTAGATATAGATGTATATCTTTTTCTTCAATACAACCATTTACTTTATCACCAATTATATTGATTAAAAAATCTTTATATTGATCGTTTTTAATAAAGATAGAGGTTAAATTATCTTTGCAATAATATTTGAGATTACTATTTTCTTTTGTATAAGGTTTTCCGTAAGAGGGATCAAAAAATAGCTTGTTTCTAAAATATACCCAAATATGATCACCGAACGAGGATTGCGCATTTTTATTTCCTTGTGCAGCACTTTCACCTTCTTTGATATATTCGTTAAAATTCTGTTTGTTTTTTACAAATGTAGCTTTCGCAACAGTAAACTCTTCAGGTAGTCCGTACTGTCTATATTTTAATATATCAGACTTATAAGGATAGAAATCAATATCATAACGTTTGATTATGTTTTGTTTTGTTGTTTCACAAGCAATTGCACAAGTATCATTATTTAGATCTACTTCAATACCTTGAGCTAACAGCAAATGTAAAAATAATTCAGTCCATTCACCACAGCGAGCTTCTCCATATTTTAACAGAAACCGTAAAGAACGTTGATTTGCAAATAATGTTGTTGCATATAATACACTATGTCCTCTCCAATATCCCATACAACCATTGGTTAAAGGGGTTCTATAGGGAGTATCTTCTCGAGCGCGTTTTACTTCTAATCCTTCAAAAGCTTTAAATATTTCTATAGCTACAGCTTCTTCAAACTCTGAAGAGGATTCTTTTCCTAACTGCATACTATGAGCTTGTTTGCAGCCCAAGTATAACAAAGTCTCTAAAATACAAGGTTTGGCATTATTATTTGTATTTTTTACTTGGGTAGCAGTTTGTTCTGTTTCAAAAAGTTCTTTTTTAAATCTGTCCCACAAAGGCTTTCGCCAAGTAATGTACAAAGTGTTTTGGCTACTACCTACTTTATGCCAAGTTTTTCCATCATCCCAAGAACATTCTACCGTAAGTACAAAATTTTCTATGTATTGTACGCTATTTTTAAAAGGGGTATTTTTACTGATAAATGTTACTGTAAATTCATCGCATTTTCCCTTGCCTTTAGCTCTTTTAGCCTTTCGTTCTTTGAATAGATATTTTTCTTCTCCTTCACCTTGCTGTTGTAGTCGTAAAAGAGGTACTTTTTCAATAGCTTCATCACTTATCACTTGAAAGGTAGCGGTAAGAATTAAGGGCTTATTACTTTCCCAAGTAAAAGGAATGCTTTCGGGTTTTACAGTGCTGTAATCATCGGGGTTTTCTCTGAGAAACAACCAGTGATAACATTCGTTATTATCCGTAAGTACATAAAAGTTTTTGTAATCCACAAAATCGGTTACTTCATCACTACATATATCGTAATCAGTGTGAAAAGCGAGTTTAGTATACTGTATTTCAGCTTCGGTTTTAGCCTTATCACCATAAGTTTTTACGCCCAAAACTACAGGAACTTCTCCTATTTGCCCCGTAGTATTAAATTTAATCGTACCACCCATAGCACACTTTATAGTAGAGCGATTGGTAAGGGCAGGATGTTCATCAAAATAGAGATCTTTTTTATAGTTTTCCCAATTACCCAACTTAATATTGTTAACACAAGGTTGTTTGGTTATTTTACATATACCAAAGTCGAATTTGTTTTGTATAGGGTCATTATCAATAGTAGAGCACGACGTTTTATCGCCCAACATTACGCCTTTATCTTTTGCTTTTATAGGACAAGGAAGTGCTCCTGCTGTGCATTGCATTATCGCTCCATCAGTGATATATTCATAAGAATCACCATCTTCAGGTTGAAGAAATATACTCATTTTTCAGAATTTTATTTAATTAGTACGACAAATATACAAAAAAAATATAATATCAAAAGAAAAAAATCATTCGAACACAATTTTTCCTACGATTTTAGCACCTTCATACACGTTGAGCTCGTGAAGTTCGTCTAAGATATAAGCGGGGGCGTGGTCAAAGAGAAACCTCACTTGGCACAAAGCACTGTATTCACTCTCTTTCATAGGCTCTTCAAATTCAATAATAATGCTCCAATTTGGTTGAGGCAATTGCTCGATGTAAGTGGTGGCATAATAGACCTCACCGGTAGGAGGGTGTTGCCGTCCGCCTTCTTCTTTGGTAAGAAAATGAATGACACCTGATTTTGATTTCTTCATAGTCAGAATACAATTTGGTTTAACAAAAGTACTTTTTTATTTACTAACCGCCAAATAAAATAACGAATGACAAATAACAAATGACAGATAGATATACCTTAACTATACACTAAACGAATTTAGAGTGGGTCTTCAGTGGCTCTACAGTGGCTCTACAGTGGCTCTACAAGGGTCACTAATGATACATTCACCGAACACTAGCTGAATATCAACGATTTTTTACCTTTGAGAATTGGCTTTTTCGGTAGAATGAAGGTTTTACTACTAAAAAACAATCGTCTCTCTTTTATGAGGATATACCCCACGAGTAGCGCAAATAAGCCTGTTTGTATCAGTTTGCTATCGGGGTGGGTGGCAAAGATTTCGTTGGAAACATTGGCTACCAAATGGAATAATATGGCTACCAGCACGTTGCGTCCCGATTTGTAATACAACCAGTTGATGATAAACACAAAGACAAACAGACTCACAAAAAAGTTGGCTGTATAGAGCCACCCCTCAGCTTGTACATTGCTTTGGTAGTAGTCTTTTATAAAAAACAAGGGCAAATGCCACAACCCCCAATACACGGTAAAGATGAGCGATGAGGTGAAAAGCGTCCACCTGCTACGCAAAGCATCAGTGCCGTAAGTATGCCAAGCCAATTCTTCGAGCACCGGCGCCAGACAGAGCACAAACCAAGCGTTGAAAGGCGCTGAACTGAAACTAGGCTCTCCCGAAATGTAAAACTGGTCGAGACTATGCCCTAAATCGAGCGAAAGTAGCTGTGCCACGACAATGGAAAGGGGTGGAAACAAGAGGGTAATCCAAAAATAGCGGTTGGCGAGCAAATTTCTGCCAATAAAACGCGTTTTGAGGTCGGATAAGAGCTCCTTATTGCGTACAAAGAGGTAGGTAGCCACGCCCATAGGAGATAACAAGCCTGCCAATTCAAAAAAGCCTGTCCAAAAAGCATTAGGTGCTTTTGGCTGGTGACTCCAATAAGCCACCACAAACCACAATACCCAAGGAATCACAAGGGAAAGAGTGAAAAACAAAATAGGGTGATTATATTTTTTCATTTTATTTAGATAAGAGATAAGAGGTAAGAAGTTAGAATTCTATTTTATAACTGATATTTGGTATGATAAGAGTAGCTTTGCTGAGCTCAATCGCGCCGGTTTGGTAATTGTAATTATGGTCGATATAGATAGGCGCCCCGAGTACATTCTTCATTTGGAAAGAGAACACGCTACTGCTCTTGCGGTGGTTGATGCGGTAATTTACAGTAAGGTCGGCGTAGGTAAGGGTGCGGAATTGCTCGCTAAAAGCCCGACTTTCATCGTAAATCACACGTTTTTGGGCTAACGATTGGCTTTCCAAAATCGGACTGTAACGCTCACCTCCGGTTACACTCACACGCGCATTTACATCGAGCACCTTGCGGTTATTGGCGAAATAGAATTCTTTACCAAAGAGAACATTCAGTACAAAACCTTTGTTATAGCGCGTATTACGCCACACATTATCACCCGCTTTATATTCGGATTTGAAGATAGAACCCGTGATAAGGTAATAATAATTATCACCCAAAAAGCGCTCCAAAGTAAGGTCGATACCATAATTGCGTCCTTTGGTATTATTCACGAGTGCTTTGTTGAGATACAGCGCCCGTCGCAAATTGATAAGCGAGTAGCTGGTACCTTCTTCCCCTGGGATATTCCACAGATATTGGTAATAGGCTTCGGCTTTGAAACGCAATTTATCGGTAAGCATCCAGTCGTAGCCCAATACAAAATGATGTGCATCGCTAAGTTTCAAATCTTTATTCACAGCTATGCCCCCTACCTCTATCATATAGACATTCAAATCTTCGGGCTGAGAGTGTTTGCCATAACCGAAACTCAAACTGTGTTTGTCGGAAAGTTTCCAAGCCAATCCTGCCCTACTTTCAAGAGAAAGTTCTTTACTCAAACCAAAATAGTGAGTGCGCAATCCTACGTTAGCCAAAAGTGAAGGCGATAGCTGGTATTTGAGTTGGGCATAGCCTTCGGTAAGATGTGTATTGCCTACCGAATTGACGATACGCGCATAAGTGGAAGGAATATAATCTTGTGCAGCGCTGAGGTTATACTTGTAGAAAAGTTGTTTGCTGGTGAGTCCCACCTTCAAAGTAGCCAAAGGAGAGAGTTTATGAGTGAGCGCGGTCGCCAAAGTGAGTGTGCCGTTTTGTTTTTTAAGTCGGCTATCAGGCGTGAACACAGAAGCATCATCGGAAAGGTAATCGGTGCTAATACGGTCGTCAGTACCCGAAAAAGCGACGTGTGATTCTACAAAACTGCGCTCGCCAGCGGTGATTTGGTGGCGCAACCCTATTGTACCCACGTAAGTATCCCAATTGTTATTCACGCGGTCGATATCAGTTTTCCAGTCGGTTGGAGAGCTTAAAGCATCTTTATGAGTGTTGTCAATCCCCCCGATACCCCAAAGAGAGAACGTGCCTGCTTTTTCAGTAGGGAAATTCAATTTAAAGGAAAAATCTTGATACTTGATACGCTGACCGGTTTTATTGATTTTCAAATCGTTCAGTAATCCCAAAGCAGAATAGCGATAGTTGAAAAGATAAGAAGAGCCTTTGGTGCGTGAAAGGGGACCTTCAGAAGCAAAGTCGAGCCCTAATACGCCCACTTGTGCTGTATGCTCGTAGCGGGAAGTGTTACCAGTGCGCATTTTCACATCAAAAACAGCTGCGAGCGCATTGCCATACTCGGCAGGGAAAGCCCCTGTAAGAAAATCGGAATTACCAATCACCTGATTGCTAAAAAGCGTCACCAGTCCGCCCCCAATAACGTTCCCCCCAGAAAAATGCTGAGGTGAAGGAATTTCCACACCTTCCAATCGCCATTGCACGCCCTGCGGAGCATTACCGCGCACGACAATAGAGTTGTCCTGCAAGTTACCCGTAGAGACCCCCGCAAAGGCAGAAGCCAAGCGCGCAGGGTCACTAAGTCCGCCAGCATAACGTTGTGTTTCCTCTACCGAAAAGGTGCGGGCACTCACGGTAGCCATTGCATTGAGGGCTTTCTCCTTGCGGATACCCGCTACTACCTCCACGCCTTCAAGCTCAGTGGCGGCTTCTTTCAGAGCAATACTAAGCACTACTTCTTTGGCTGAAGTAATCATCAGTTCGGGAATCACGCGGCTCTCATAACCTATATAAGAAATTTCCAAACTTACCCTTCCTAAGGAGAGGTTAGTAATCGAAAAGTTTCCCGCCTCATCGGTAGTTGTACCGATAACAGGATTAGAGTTTTGCACCACTATGGTAGCCCCCATTAGAGGTTCGTGAGTGCTTTGGTCATAAATAGTACCTCTAAGTGTTGGGGTAATATCTTGTGCGTGTGCTACAAGCGGAAGCACTAAAAAAAGAACGATGTTCAAAAAGGTTTTCATTGCGTAATACGTTTAAAATTCTGGGGCAAAGGTATGGTGGAAAACAAGGTGCATCGCCCAAGCGTGAGGGAATGGACGCTTTTTTAATGATTAATGTTTAGTGATTAATGATTAATGTTTAGTGATTAATGATTAATTGGTAGTGAGGCAAGGGGTTAGGGAGGTTTTATTCGCCGGAAGAATTGTGCGGGGCGGACGGGTCGGAGGGAGTGAAAAGAAGGGGTAGCATGAGAGTTTGGACGTGCTAAACTATGCTTCTCGCACCTAATTCACAAATTCACTCGGTGTTTTACCCGTAATCTTCTTAAAAACTTGGTTGAAAGAGGACTTAGAGTTAAAGCCCGCTTCATAGGCAAGACCCAAAAGATTAAAATTCTTATCAATGTCTTTCTTTGCCAAGGTGATAAACTCTTCGACACGATAGCTGTTCACAAAGTCATAAAAATTCTTTTCTTCGTATTGGTTGATAATTTGTGAAAGGTGGTTGGGAAGTACACCTAACATTTCAGCTAATTGAGCTAAGGAGAGTTTAGGTTCGAGATAAGGTTTCTCGGTAGTCATTAGTGTGAGCAACTGTTGGTGTAAGCTGGTTGCGTCCTCGGCTTTCAATCCGGATTTGCGGTATTCAGGAGTTTTGGAGAATGAAGAAGGTTCGATATTGTCTGACCTATGAGAATTGTCAGACAAGACTAAATTCTTTATAAAAGGCTTTTGTTTTTCAACACTAAAAATTCCCTGATGCCGTATGCCCCAGAAGCCAATAAGCCCTATAAGTAAGACAAAGAGTGCCAAGAAAATAAGTTCTATATTAACTCCTATCTCTATTTCTAAGAGAAATTGCACTATATATCCCACTATCATCACTGAGAAAATCAGCCCGAACCCGATGAGCAACAGTCGTAGCCATTGCAAACTAATACCTTCGTTATAGCCAAAATTGTCGCCTATTACCCGCTCATACTGATTGATTTTCTGATAAGCCAATACAATATACACCACACTCACGGTCACAAAAGCTACAAACGAAGTTGTAAATAACCATTGATACGGGCTATGGTAATCGGCTTGGTCTATCATTGCTTTTTCAGTCGCCGAATAGCCAAAAAGAAAGGGAAACATCACAACGTAGGTGAAGAAAAAAGGTAAAAAGTGCAAGCTATCGCGCCAATGAAAATGTTGGTCTTCACGTGAACACACCAATACGTACAAATATACAAAAGGAGCAAACAAAAGCGGAAAAGGGTGCGTCGCTCCTACTAAATGAGGATATTTCTCCCAATAGCCCAAATAATGCAGGTAGTAATTCAGCAGATAAATACCAATGCACACCAACCATATCCCCAGCACCTTATCCGATAAGGCTTTAGGGTGTTTGGTAAAGAGCAATACAGAGAGGAAAAAGCAAAGGAAAATGCCGATAGTAAAGAGCGTGTTCATTATTATCTTTGTTGTTATTAATGGCGCAAATATAAAGATAATCCAATAACTTTACTACTTAATGATAAATAAATGAAAAAATATAACAAATATTTAGTGAATAAGGCTTCTAAAATGAATAAAAAAACGAGAGCTAAATAGAAGTGTTTTTCTATTTAGCTCTCGTTCTATAATGAGATTATAATGTGGAGTCGGAGAGAATCACATTAAGTACCAATAAATAACAAAAAAGTACAAAGATATTGATTTTAAACAGTTTATATAAAATAAAACACCAACAAAAACTAATAAAGACTAATAGAGAACACCGCTTTTAGTCCCTGATTTTAGTAGTAGGGACAAATGAACCTTATAATAGATTGAACTTTGCCATAGCATTAGCTTTTGTTTCATCAGCTACATCAATATAGGGTTTCATTGTTTTGTAATCACTATGTCCTGTCCATTTCATAACTACTTGAGGGGGTATACCTAAAGACAGTGCATTACAAATAAATGTACGTCTTCCTGCGTGAGTACTCAATAATGCATACTTAGGAATTACCTCATCAAAGCGTTTGCTTCCTATGTAATAAGTCTCTCGAATAGGTTCATCAATACCCGCTAATTGAGCTAATTCTTTTAAGTAGTCATTCATTCTTTGATTTGTGATAACAGGTAAAGCTCGTTCTTTTTTATCTTGGTAGTCTTTGTATTTATCTAGTATTTTTTTACTATGTTCATTCAATTCTATTGTCAAACTATCATTAGTTTTCACAGTAGTTATTTCTATGAATTTATCTTTTACATCACTCCTTTTCAAGTTTTCCACATCCGAATACCGTAACCCAGTAAAACATTGAAATAAGAATACATCACGTACTTTTTCAAGATAACTATTTTCTTTTGGAATTTCAAACTCTCTAAATTGTTTAAATTCTGAAGGAGTCAAGAAAATAATCTTCTTTTGTGTAGTCTTTAACTTAGGTTTGAAGTTTTCAAAGAAAATATTTGTATTATATCCTTTCTTATTACTCCAACGTAAAAACCATTTTACAAAAGATATATTTTTTAAAACAGAAGAATTTTTTTGCTTCAATTCTTCTTGTAAATAATTAAGATATTCTACTAATTTCTCTTCAGTGAATTTTTCAAAAGTAAGTTCAGGGTCAAAGTTAAATAAATGATTTTTTATAACGTGAAGTTTCTTTTTAGTAGCAACTGTCCATTGATTAAAAGCTCCCTCCTCAGCCATAAAATCATCATAATATTGAAAGAATGATTTTTCTAATACTACTTTCTTCTCCCTACCAATATTAGAATTAAAAACAGATTGAAATTGTTCTTTAGTAGGTACTATTTTCTGAACCTCAAAGTATTTAATTGTATCTTCGCAGGCTTGTTCAAATAGTTGTAGCTTTCTGTTGATAACACTAGCGGGAATTTTCTTCTTCCCGTGAGTAGTATTAGCTTTGCAGCGTTGCGTTTCATTACTCCATTTTTCTACCTCTATGCGATAACCTAAATTAAAGGCAACAATATTACCTTCCCACTTTATACGATAGCGGGTACGAGCATCAAGTTTGTCTTTTTCCTTATCTAATAGGAATTGAGAATGGTACTTTAAGTTCATTTTTGATTTTCTTTTATAGCTATCAAAATTGTTTTAGCTTTCCAACCATTTTCCGTTTTTATATATTGTATATTTCCTTCTATATTTAAAACCTCATCTTTGTATACAAGCCTAAAAAGACCTCCATTGGAATAGAAATCACCATTATTATCTATTACTTCTAGAAAACTATTTTTTGCACTATTAAGAAATGGCATAAGCTGAATATTTCCAGCCTTTAAAAATTGTATTTTCCCTATAAACTTTATAGAGTAATAGGGAATATCATTTTTCACTTTCTTAACTCCATCTTCTTTTTCAAACGAAGTTAGTTTAGCTTTTTCTTTACTTTCTTTAAAGATGGTTTTAGCCAAATCTTCTTGTGCTTTCTCTGTGCTAATTTGAGAATAAGCAATAACGTTTAGTAAAAATGCTAAAAATAAAAGTACTACATTTTTGAATTTCATTTTTGAGTATTTTTTAAAATTTCCAACAATGTACTCATTTGTTCTTGACTTGTTTTAAGTCGTTCGGTAAGTTCCTTATGTTGTTCTATTATTTTAGAAACATCTTCATTTGAAATAGAAATTGTTACATTTCCACCAGTGATATTATTACCGACGAAGCTATTTTTTGATTTGACATTAGAATTATCAATGACTACAGTCCCTTTTTTTAGCATTTCTCCTTCTCCTAATAACAACCACAAAGGTTCTATTTCAGGATAAGACTTTAATATTTTAACTAAATTATCAGTTCCCACGCTTTTATTTTTATCTAAAAATCCGTTAGAAAGCCCAACTTCTCTATAAAAAGCCAACTTACTAATTCCTTTATATTCAATAAATTGTAAAATTCTCTCCACCATAGCGAAAAATATTTTATTAGTTTTTTATCTAATTTTCTTTTGTATTTAGTTTTTAATCTATATATTTGCAGCCGAAATACAAATCTATTTAGGTTTAAAATGCAATTACTAAATAATTGGCAAATATATAAATAAAAAATGAAAGTAAGTAAAATTATCATCGAAAAAATTTTGAACGACAACAATTTTAGCATTGAGTTAGCTAAAAGGCTAGGTAACCAACAGCAATCAGTATTAGGATTGGCACGCAGAAACAGTCGTAATTTGACTCTTTGGGAAGCTGTTCTATTTTACAAAGAACAAGGCTTCACCGAAGAGCAAATCTTCCACGATTTTAGTTCTGAAAAACCTGTAATTGTAGGCAAAGAGCTAAGCAATTAAGGTTAGATTAAAAACAATAAACTATCCAAGAATCAATTGTGCAATAAATTTAGAAGTAAAGCTACTTTTAAAGGTCGTAATGTTTTTGTACAACAAGAGTATAGATATTGTTGGTGAAATTTACTTAGGTAAAATTCCGAATACAATGGTATCTCATCTTATTGATAGAGCACAAAGAGCCCGTGATCAATACAAAAATAATGAATTAGGATGGATTGATTTTATTCGGCATCTTGACAGAGAAAACTGTCAAACATTAGCTGAATATGTGTTTAACAAAAAAATAACACCTTTATGAAAATAACACATAACACAGAAGTAACAGTAAGAGAACAACTTATTGAAATACAATCAAAAATAGTAAATATATTAGCTTTTTTATCCTCTGACACAGAGGAAACAGAAACTATTGAAGTAAGTTCTTTTTCTAAAGATAAATCTTTAGAAAAGAAATACGTATATGGTTTAAAAGGTCTTGCATCCATATTGGGATGTTCTAAATCACACGCACAAAACATTAAAAATTCTGGAATATTAGATAAGGCTATTATTCAGAATGGGCGCAAAATAATAGTTGATGTCGAAATGGCTATAACTCTATTCCAAAAACGTTATGAATAACTTAGATCCCAATACACCTCTATTTAAGCTTACCTTACAAGAGTTAAAATCTGAACTTATAGTAGAAATTCAGAATCAATTCTCGACTCTATTCCCTAAGAAAAAATACGAGTATGGTATAAAAGGGTTAGCTAAAATATTAGGTTGTTCACGTGCAAAAGCAAGTAAAATTAAAAACTCAGGCATCATAGATGAGGCTATATTTCAGAATGGAAAAATAATTGTTATTGACATAGAAAAAGCCTTAGAACTCTTGAATAAGAATAAAGAATAGCAATGGAATATCTTGAACTAATAAAGAAATATTGGAGAATGAATGAGGAATTTCCTCAAAGCTATTCTATTACTTGTATGTATCTTTTTCTATTAGAAACTTGGGACAAAAACAATAAAGAAGATTTCGAAATATCGGATTATGATATTTCAAAAAAACTGATAATCACAAGAGTTTCCGTTAGAAAAAATAGAAAAAAACTTAGAGATTTAGGCCTTATCAACTATCAAATTAGTAAAGGGTTTCCTACGATATACAAAATCATATCTGACTATATTATTCGTAAAGGAAAAGAAGTTGTTTCTATCGCAGAAAAAGAAAAAACAGTAGATAAGAAATCTATAGCCCCTGCTATTCCTGTTATACCTTTGGTTCAAGAACCTATACCAGTAGCCTCTCCTTCTTTGAAATCTAAGGAAAAACAAACTCCTATGATACCTTTTAACATTCCTTCTTTTGAAGAATTTATGGACTTTGCTAAAACTTTAGATATTTATGAAGAAGGGTTAGATGTACACTTAAAAATAAAATATGAAACTTGGAAAGATGATGGCTGGGTAAGTGGGTATAACAAACCTATTGTAAATTGGAAGCAGACTCTTAAAAACACTATGCCTTATCTAAGGTCAAACAATAAAAATATCTTTAATGTTCCAAAAATAAACAGACCTAAATCTACTTACAATGAATGAAAACATCGATATAGATATAGAGAAATACGTGCTAGGTAATCTTGTGAGTGAGTCCCAACTCATTGCACAATACTATAATATGCTGAGTGTTTATCTTTTTTCTGCACCACAACATCAAGCTATTTACGAAACTATTGTGCGAGTTTGGAAACAATACGGCACTGTAGATTTGATACTATTAGGAAAAGAATTTGAGAAGAAGAAACTAAATTCATACACTGTTTACTGTATTGATTTGGCTAATTTTGCGATTTCATCTGCTAATATAGAGTACCATATAATGCTTTTGGTACAAGCCTCTGTAAAGCGTGACTTTATCAATAAATTCTCCTTACTTCTCAGTATGGCTCAAAAGAAAGAGAATGATATATTCGATATACGCGATAAGGCTTTTGAATGCTTTAATAACCTTTTTATCGATAAGTTTATTGAAAATAACCGTCAAACGCGTGAGTTTCCTGAATTAGTAGAGGCTGTGCAAAAGAATTTCGAGAGTATTCATCAAGGGAAACTCACAGGATTACAAAGTTCTCTAACTATTATCAATAAAGTATTTGGAGGTTGGCAGAAATCTAATCTTACCATTGTTGCAGGTCGCCCTGGTATGGG
This sequence comes from Capnocytophaga sp. oral taxon 336 str. F0502, assembly GCF_000411575.1. Lineage (NCBI taxonomy): Bacteria > Pseudomonadati > Bacteroidota > Flavobacteriia > Flavobacteriales > Flavobacteriaceae > Capnocytophaga > Capnocytophaga sp. oral taxon 336. The sequence continues at coordinate 187,321 of NZ_KE150492.1, forward strand.
GAAAACTACTTTTTTAGTACAACAAATTGTAGATATGGTAGCTCAAGGATATTCGGTAGGGGTATTTTCGTTGGAAATGTCGGCAGAGCAAATTGCCTCTAAAATTATTACTAATTATACTGACATTCCTAATTCTTCCATTCTTCGCAAAGGACTTAAAGATGAGGAAGTGTATCGCTATATCTCTCTGAAAGACAATCTTACCCAAATGAAAATACATATAGATGACACTTCGTCTATTTCAATTGAAAATCTTAAAATGAAGGCAAAATCAATGGCTCTTCGCTATCATATCAATATATTGTTTGTTGATTATCTACAGCTTATTACCTATCCCAAATCTGGTAATAGAGAGCAGGAGATTTCCTTTATTTCTCGCAGTTTGAAAGGACTTGCAAAAGAACTCGATATCCCTGTGATTGCTCTTTCTCAGCTGTCACGAAATGTAGAGCAGCGCACAGACAAGCGTCCTTTTCTTTCTGACTTAAGAGACTCTGGCGCTATTGAACAAGATGCCGATGAAGTGGTATTCCTCTATCGCCCTGAATATTACGGTATTGACCATTGGGATAAGGAATACAATAATGAAAGTACTAAAAATGAGGTAGAAATTATCATTTCCAAGAACCGACACGGGGGCATTCTCTCTGAGCGTTGTGTTGTGAGTATGGCTACTTCAAAGTTTAGAGATTTAAAAAAGAAAATTAACCTAATGTAGAACATTTTAATACGATGAAAGTAGTAGCGCAAAGAGTGAGATACTTTTTTTGTGTAATGGCAAACAAATTAGTTTTATTCTCTGTTATATTCTTCGAAAGGGGTATTGTTTAAATTATCCACCTTCTGTTCCTCACCATTCTTATCTACCCATATTTTTTTAACAGCTAATATGTTATTCGTTTCTGGGTCAATAGCAAAAGTAGTATACCTAAATAATACAGGTATTGAGGAATAGTTTTCTTTTATTGTAAAAGTATTGTTCTCAAAAGTAATCCCCATAAAACCCTTTGCTTCAGTATCAGAACCAGCGTTAGATTCTTTATAGGCACTATATAACAACACATCGTTTATAAACTCTTTAAAAGTGCCTTTTTCACTAAGCCTTATTCTTGTTACAAAATAAGATCCTCTATTTAAATTGTTTTTAGGTTGGTAGATGAGTATGGAGTCGTCTATGCCATCACCATTTAAATCTTTTTTCTTTGAATAGACAATTTTATCTATGCTATTATCTCCAAATACTAAATCTCGCCATTTACCTCCTCTTTTAACAAATACATCAGCAAGAGAATACCTATCTGTTCTATCAGAATCACTTAAATCGGCATTTGCTTTGATGAGTAGTTTAGCCATTTCGTAGTTGTTCTTTTCATAAGCTATCAACAGAGGTGATTCCCAAAAATAGTCTTGTGGATAAGGTAGCGGTACACTTTCGGGGGAAGCTCCTTTTTGTAATAAATAACTTACTACTGGTAGGCTGTTGGATTTACAAGCTATGATAAGAGGGCTTGATTGAAGAATATATTTACTTCCTGGTACGTAATAATCACCTTCTCCAAGTTTTGATCGTCCAAAAACATCTTCAAAAATATATTTTACCAAGGGCAAGTTGCCACTTTCAAGGGCTACTAGAAAAGAATCGAATTTCTCCTCTCCTTTTTGTTTTGCTGAATATTTATCAGCACCTTTGGCAAGAAGTGTTTTCACGGCTTCTAAATCACCTTTTTTGCAAGCTAACCCCAATTGAGTGTATTGAAAACCATCTTCATTAAAGCAAAAATCATCGATATTAGAAGTATCTTCTTCCACAGTTTCAGTAACTGTAGTGGTGGCTACACTATTGTCATACAGAACTTGCTGTTGTTGGCAAGTACTTAACAACAGAAATGAGTATAATATGAGAAAAGTTGTTTTCATTTCAAAAGTCAAAAATTAGAATAATTTTAGTGTTTTAGGGTCATAATTTTCAAAAGAGACTTTTCCATTTTTTTTTTGTAAATAGATTGAATCATAATACTCATCGTCATATCCATCATCAGAAATATTCGAATATTCTAATTTGTAAAGAAAAATATTATTCGTTTTACTATCTACAAAAAAAGTAGTATATTTTAATAGGTCTGAGGATACATTTTCTTCTATAGTGAAAAAATGCCCTTTAAAAGAGATATTTCTAAATCCTTCCTCACTTGTAATGTTGTTACTAAGCATCTTAGTATTAAAAAATAGCTTTTCTCTATCTTTATCACTTAAAACTATTTTTATTGTTGCAAAAAGATCATTTTCTGGATTATAAACAATAATTCCATCCTCAATGCCATCTTTGTTTATATCTACCTTTTTTGAAAAAATAATATCATTATTTTTAGAATGAGGGATTATAGTACGTGTATATTCCCAAACTTTTTTAAAATCTGGAATATTATAGTATTCTTTTTTCTTAAACTCTTCTTCATAAATATCTCCACTGCTTTCTGTTTCTAATATGTAAAAATACTTAAATCCCATATCTATAGGTTTCCCTATCTTCTCAGCATAATAACACAATTTTCCTAATATCTCAGCCTTTTGCGAAAAAGGTAAATTTTTATCATTTACAAGAAAACGAATATATGAAGATATTGCTTTTAAATATTCTTTTTGTTTTTCTATAGGAGATTGCTTAATAATGTCTATCATTTGATTGTGGAAAAACAACTTTCCATCACAGCCTTGGTACCAAAAAACTTTCCCAAATTGTGATATCTCTCCCCGTAATTGTTTTTCTAAAACATATTTATTTAACTCTTTATCCTCTACATAACCAAATGTCAAGACCAATGAAGTTAAAAAGATCTCGTCGTTAAGGCAAAGCCAGCGAAAACTTGAGCGATCATTATTAAATAAAAACTTGTTACGGTGTACTAATTTGTCTATGTTTTCCTTGCGCCTACTATCCAAGTCTTCCACCTCTTGCCACTTGGTTAGCTGTATCATATCTCCTGTTTTCTCTTCTTTTATGTTGGAAGGCATACTTGTTTCTAACTTGTATAAATCAGGAAATAATTTCTTATAGTCTAGTAATTCTGGAAGAGCATATAGTTCTGTTAAAAAGTTCTCATTTTTTACTATGTAATATGAGTAAGGAGTGTTATCAACTTTATCATTTGTATAGAATTTTATTTTTTTATCGCAAGGAATGTCAAATCGTAAATATAGAAATTTAGTATTCAATGAGGGGTTGATAATTCTATGAAAAACTTTTTGTACTTGTTCTATAAAAATTTTCTCAGTAGGAGGTTGGTAGCCTCTTTTAAATAGTATTTCTTTAACCAATGGGATTGTAACCTCTAAATCACTATTAGAATACTCATAAGTTTCTATATCAAAAGAGTTGTTATACAATCCAGAAATTCCTTTTTCTAATTGTGACTTTAGGATTGTATTTATTTCTTGAGTCTTTTCAAAATTGAACTCCTCTTGTTGGCTTTGAGTAGTCTTATTCCAACAACTTATAAAAGAAAAACATAAAATTAAAAGTTTTATTTTTTTCATAGTATTACGAATATTAATGAGTGGTTGAATAATCTAATTCCTTACCATCAGGTGAGATTTTAGGTAATATTTTTTCTTTTTCAGAAGGAGTATAATCTTTAGGTTTAACAATCCAAAATTTAGAATTAAATTCTGATTTTGATATAGGGTTTGTACAGATAGTTCTTCTTCCACTTCCATCTCCTTTTTTTCTATTCGATTGATTACCTCCTAAATAAACAAAACTCTTTCCATCTTTTGTCTCTCCTAATACAAAAGCTACGTGAGAATGAGAAAAAACAATTACAGCCCCAACAAAAACATCTTTTATATCTGTTATTAGTTCTCCTTCTACCCAACCATCAACATCAGATCTTTTCTTTTTAGATTCGGAAGGTGGTAGCCAGTCAAAAGCGGCATCATTTGTATTAGGGTTAATTTTTGTATAACCAGCTTGATAGAAACACCAGTTAACAAAAGAAGCACACCAAGGAGTTGCATTTGTTCCATTTGTGTTAGAACTTTTTTCGAAGTATTCGAATATTCTTTCTTTTAAGGGAGATTCTGTTTGTCTAATTCCCCCATAGGTTTGAAGCTCTTGAATTGCAAAAGGCATCCACGGAGCCTTCCCTTTACTATGCCCCCATAAGCACTCATTTGTTTTAAAAGTTTTAGAACTTTTGTTTTTAAAGAAAATTGTTTTTTCTTCATGGTTTTTACTTTTACCAAATTTGGTATTTCTCCCTATTAGTTTACAAACTTCTTTAATTTGTTGGTCACTATTAGCTCCATTAGCTTTTTTATTAGCTCCTTTAGCCGCAAAATATCCCATAGATGTAAGAACTGCCAATTCAAGTTCCTTACGAACTTCTTCTGCACCACTATCTGTTAAAATACTTTTTCCCCATAGTTTTTCAATTTTGTTATTTACCATTTTAAAGTTATCTTTATAAGTTAGTTGTATCAAACCACTTCCTCTAAATCGCCAACCATCTCCAGAGGCTTCATTTCCATTGCCATACCTATTACCATATACAAAATTAGCAATATTTTGATCTCGAGGAGTACTTTTAATTAATTCGCTTGCTTTTTGGGATAACTCTTTACTTTTGAAAACCCAATTGTTTTTATCACGGAATTCTGCTTTGGGGTCTACAAGTGGAACAAATTCATTATTAACCATTTTTCCTTTAAAGAATCTACTAGGAAATTTTTTATACAAATCTTCTTCTGATTTGTAATTCATATTTTCACCATTTTTTATATGCAATTTAAATCCTGTTTCTATTGCTGCTTGGGCAAAGAAGTGTGCTTTATTCCAACAAGTATCCATTTGTAGCTCTTTCATATATTTTGTATAAGTATAGGCTACGGTTTTTAATGTATCTTCTTCTGCTTTTGGGAAAAGTTCTCGTAGTTGTGCTACAGTAACGGGTGCTGTACATCTTGGGCAAGAATGTCCTTCTTCCTCTAGTTCAACTCTTTCAACTTTTCCTATGCCTAAGAGCCCACCAACTTTCACAGTGGCTTTATTTTCTGCTAATTTAGTTAGCTGAGGATAAGAATGTAATATTAGAGAATACCATTCTTTTATATAAGCTCCTTTTTCTTTACCTTCTTTTCCTTTAATCTTAAATACAGCAATTATATCTTCTTTGATCCATTTGTATTTAGAAGTATCTAACTCTACTAAAAGCTCTCCTTTATCATTTATTTTTCCCTTAGTAGAATGGAATGGTTCCCCTTTTATGTTATGGGTCTTAATTTCACTCCAAAGTTTCCAAGTTAGTTCATTCTGCGTTGTATTTTTAGGATAATGAAATTTATCTCTTGTAAAAAACAATACTTCAACTTCTCTGTTTTTCATATTAGTTGCATATATCTTTAAATGTGCAACTTTTCCAGATTCTATAAATTTTCGTTTTTCAGTATCATCTGAATTACAGAAATACGCTTCTACTATATCCCCTTTATTGGTAATGGTAAGGAGATTATTTTCAAATTCTTCATTTAAAGATTCTTTAAGGAGTTTATTATCAATAGGTTTTACTTTGAAAAATATTTGGAAATCCTTTCTATTTCTGTCTTCCTCCTTTTTCTCTTCCTCTGTTTTTCCTTTAAACACTTTTTTTACTGAGTAATGGAAAGTAAATTCTTTACTACCTACAGGAACTGTTATTTTTTCGGAGGTAAAAATGGGGTTCTTTTTATCTTTAGCATCATATACTTCTACAACAACTTCTTCTCCATCTAACCCTAAATGTTTTATATAAGCATACATTTCTTGGTCATATCCTGCTGTTGCTAAGATATTACCACTACTTCCATCTTTGTCTATCCAATGAGGTGAAGAAATTGTAGGACGGACAATATTAATTTTATTCTTTATTGTTTTTTTATTAATACTACAAGTAACTTCAAACTCACCTTCAACTGAAGGTATAATTATCTTTGTTCTTGGATCTTTTGGGGAGCCGAGCCCCATTCCTTTTATTTGGAAATGTTTCTCAAAAGGTTTATGCTCAATACCATTTTCATCTATATAGCTAAAAGGAATATCCCATTTTAAATTTTTTAGATCTTTATCTGAGAGATCGGGGAATATAGTTTTTGCTGTAAGAGTAAAAGGTTTTCCTACTCTTGGCATTCCCTCTGCTGAAATATCTTTAACTTCATTTTCTGTTATTGTAAGTTTCCAAGTATCTTTTTCATCGGGTTTTGTTAAAGAGTTAGATTTTAAGCTAAAAGCCTCTATATAGTATATCCCTTCTTTATCATTACTAAATTTGTATGTTCTTCCACCTTCTTGTACTACTTTTCCATTAAGAGCCCATTTTATATTGGCAAGATCTTCTGAGTTATCACTAAACCTCATTTTTGTAACATTAATGGTAATTTCTTCATTAGGTCTAATTTCAGAAGCATTATTAGTAGGAGAAATAGATATAACACTATTTAAAGCACATTTTCCTTTAAGTTTTTCTTGCACTTTTTTTCCTGAAGAGGTTGTGTACTCTACTTGGATAGTATATACAGTTCCTTTATTTTCAGGAACAAAAGTAATGCTATTTCCTTTTTGTGAAAAATCATTTAATATACTTCCTCTTTCATCTAATACTGTCATTTTCAGAGATGAGAGTTCTTCTTCAGTAGGTTCTATGTAAAAATTCGCTTTAAAAGTAAGTGAAGCGTCTTTTTTAAACACCCAATTATTTTTAGTGTCTTTCTCAGCTGTTTCACCTTCTTGCAAACATTTTACAGAGGTTATCGTATTCTCTATTACGCGCAAATTTATAGAGCAATCATCATAAGATTTATACTTCTCAGAATTTTTAGGAGTCCCGAAACCTTCAATACGGAAATCTCCATATTCTTCAAATTTGTGGCTAAATTCAACTCCTATTTGTTGTTTTTCTAATAACTCACTCTTCTTTTCTCCTTTAAAACCTTTGTAAATCATCCAAGAAACCAGATCCGAATTTCCTTTTTTTACAGAAGCTTTAAACGAAACCTCTTCTCCTTTTCGCAAATAAATGAGTGGTATCTTTTTGTCTGACTTCTGAGTTGAGAAAGGGGATCTTCCTGAAATTTTAGTAAGAGTAATGCTGTCTACTGAAGGGAGAGCTGGTTCCTTCTTAGGCATCTCTATAGTGGGGTTTACAGCACTTACTTCCAATGGGGTAGTATTTTCAGAATGTTGCAATAACACGCTGTCTGTTTGTCCGTGTTTTGCAATAGTTATCTTGCCTCCTATCATACATTGCAATTCTGAAATTTTAGTAAGTGTATTTTTGTCTAATACTTTTGTACCATCATAAGTTTTGCCCCATTTAGGTGCAAATTGTGGTGAGCAAGGTAAATTCCCAGAAGAAGAAGGTTTTAAAGTACATTTTCCAAAAGTCATCGCAGCTGGAATAAAAGTTTTATCATCTTCTGTTGCTACATATTTATCAGATTGCTCATTAAAGACAATTGTTTTATGAGAAGTTACTTGCAAAGTAGCCTGTTGGTTAGGATTTTCAGCTTTATCACAAATACACTTAGCCCCATTTACTACATAATATTGCCCATCGTGTTCACTCTTTCCTTCTTGTTTTTGTTGTTCGGCAGCGGCTTCTTTCTCTTTTTCTTCTTGCTGTTTTTGCTCTTCCTCTCGTTGTTCTTGTTTTACTTCATCTTTGAATGGTTTTTCCTCATTAAGTTCTCTTACCTCTTCAGAAGAAGGCATCAATAGGGTTATGTTAGGGTGCAACTCATTACCTACCTGACTATTGAAGTCGGCACGCTCATTATGATACTCTTTAAGTTTCATTGGGTCTTTTAAGCCTATTTGTTTAGCTATAGAAACAAAAGTATCTTTGCGTTTTACTGTGTATTTTGATTGCTCTTGCATAATCTTTATTTTTTTGTTAGTGTTAATTTTTGGTCGTATAGAAAAATATTTTCAACTTCAATAGTTACATTGGTTTCTGAATACTTTATTCTTCCTGTTTTGCCTGTATAATCTGTTTGGTGCACAAAGTTAGTATACATTGGTACATTTTCTTGCTCAATTTCTACATAGTATTCTTGGCTATGGATATATGCAATGACTTTATCCATCATCTCTTGTGCATTTGCTATCTTGGGTTCATAATATATTTGGTTGTTTTCTGTTCTTTTTTCTATGTCTCCTTTCCAAAAAGACAATCCTATGGGGAGGATATTCCATTGCAAAGGATAATTAGTATCAGGAGCAAATTTGCGTATGCTAAAGCTCAATGCTTTTACAATATGTAACTGCTTTATGAACTCTCTTAGTTTTTCTGGAGTATCTGTTGCTTTAAAAAAATGTGAGCGGATATGTTCTAATCCTTCTCCCTCATACGTTGCTAAGAGTTCATTATCTACTTGTTTTATATGTTGTTGTATTTCAGAGATGTTAGTTACAAAAAGCACATAGTCCTTGACCTTGCATTTCAGAGGAAAGATGGCTTCCATATACTTATGTGATATAGATAAGAATTTAGTGTCTATTTCCTCTCCATTTACTAAAAACTGACTTCTCTCAATCACCACATCATAAGTAGGTTTTTTCTCTGTTTTTACAAAAATGTTATAGGTAAGAGTAGTGTTGTATTCCTGTTCTCCTATTTTTAATATAAGTACATCTTCAACGGCATAAGTAGCGGTTGGGAATAAATTAGGTGTTATTGTGAGCATAAAATTTTATACTTTTCAAAGATGAAAAATTTGTATTTATATCCTGTTTTTTTCTTTCTTTAAATATCCGTTGATTTGGTATAGTGTATAAAGAAAATTCACAGAAAAAACTTACTAGATAAAGAATTAGCAATATTACAAGCCTTTTCCAACCCATTTTCATAAAAAATATAGAAAATAGAAGAATGAAAGGATATACTAATACTATCCAAAAAAAACAAGCAAACAATATTGTCATTATAGCTGAAAATAGATAATCAAAACAGAAACAAGAATTTTCAGCATATATTCTATCAAAAAAGCGATGTGCCTGTGGATAATTGTAATATACAATAGATAAAAATATAAATACCAAAAATAATAACACTTGTGTTATGTATATATTGTAGCTATATTTTTTAAAAAAACACAAACATTTATTCATAATAAAATCATTTTCCTGCAACATAACCAAAGTATCCATCTTCAAAGGCATCAAAAGAAACTGTCCAAGATTCTATTTTTGCCCAAGTAAATACATCAAGAGTTATTGTTTTTTTACTCTCATCTATACTAATTTTTTTTAACCCTACCCAATGTGAAGGTATTAAAGATTTTGTCTTTGTATTATACTTAAAATTATCACTCTTCATTAGAAGAGCAATTTTATAACCATTTGTAAGCTTACTACTTAGTTCCGTAAAAGAATCTTTTGCTCCATTCCATTTACTAGTAAATAAATTAGTGTCATTTATAATTTTTGAATATCCAAGTATTTTTTCCATCATCTTTGCTACATCTTTAGGCAAGGATAATCCTGCTAGCCCTTCTTCTATTCCTCCCACATTAAGTGCATCTGGGTCATAATCCCAAAAATCATTCAAATGATCTCTAATTGTTGTTAAAAATACAAAATCTACTTCCCAAATAGGCAAATTATAGAAAGATTGTTTTGGATATTCTTTGTCTGTAGTTTTATAATTGAGTAGGTGTTCATCACTATCAATTTTAATAGAATAATCTGTTTTTTTTATAGTAGCCTCTCCATACTGATGCATATCAGAAATATATTGTTCATACGTGTTATAATCATTTTTGCATAGTAAATAAGCTATAACGGCTATACCACACAGAGAAGAGTCTCCTTGATCTATATATGGATTGGTTTTTCTTGATGAAAGTTGGTTTTTTAAGTTATTTCTATCTATCCATTTAAACCTATAATGACAAAAAACATCTAATTTAGCTTTTGTAGTTTGTTTATTTTTAAGATACGCATAAAAAGAGATTGTTTGCCCGCAATAATCTAAATTATCACAGTTAAAAATAGGTCCATCGAAACTTTTTAACACTAAATTTCCATCTCTTGTTTTATATGAAAATTCCCATACTATGCTCTTTGTTGCAGGAGGAGTATTATTTGCATAACTTATTTTAAAACTGTATTTTCCCCCATACACCATACCTTCATTATTCATAGCTCCAGAACCATCGTTTTTAGAACCATAAGTTGTAAAAATAATTTCTATTTTTTCTACTCCAAAAGGTATAGGGGGCGTAAGTTCTTTACGCTCTATTTTTTGCCATTTACCGAATTCTACTGCCATAATAAGTTTTTTGAGTAATGTTACGTTTAAGTTTGTATCTTAGATTTTTCTATTAATAAATTTAAGATTCGTAAGTTATGAATAAGTCCCCAAGACAAATGGAAATGTATATAAGTACAAATGACTAAATAAAAAAAAATACCATTGCTTTGTGTCTTCTATATTCATATTTTCTATTATTTATCTATTTTTAAAGATAAATATACTTCTTTTTATAGTTGTTATAAAACTTCTACTTAGTCATTATCTATCATAGTTTAGCTCTATATACCAATTATTACCTAATTCTTTAACCAAGTAGCAATTTTTCATTGAATTATAACGCCTTTCGGACATATCTATCTCTGGAGGACAAATTTCTACGTCATTTATTTCCTTAAAATTCCTTTTCGTATAAATAAAATTCTTATCAATACCCCAACCTATTCCCCCATAGGAATAATAATTGAAACGAATCTCATTATTAGAAAGCACAAATATTCCACTACACTGCACATTTTGTAACAAAGAATCCAATTCCCTTTTTTTGTCAATATTTAATTGATTGAAATAAATGGAATCCTTTATATTTTTATATTTTCCTTCAAACAAAACTGGTGGGTATTCAAATGCAGAAATTGTATCATCTGCAATAATTTGCTTAATCATTTCAAAATCAGTTTTACATTTATTAAAATGATTTATCATCTCCCTATCAGTAGGGTCTTTTACCTCTGATTTACAACTTTTTATAACAAACAATATTAATATTAATAGTAAGAATGGTATTCGCATCTTTCTATACTTAAAGGTTTTTCACTTTTATATGTTTCTAAAACTTCTTCCATAATAGTTTCTTCCGTCAATAGATGCATACTATTTTTAAATTTATCATACAGACGAAATCCTATTTTAATAGCTTGTGTATCATTGGGGTCGTCAAAACCTCCTAAAATATCACAATCCCCAAAATCAATAAATCTATTTTTTAAATATTCTTTCCAGACTTTCCATTCAGAAAGTTTTTTTCCATTATCTCCAATTTGTGCATATCCTGCTCCATTAATTAATTCAAATTCAGAAAATCCAGCTCTTTTTCCGATGAATCCATAGTGTATATTTGACCATATATCAAAATAAAATTTTATAGTGTATTTATCAAATTTACTACATGACCAATTTTTATCATTTTGTAATTTTCTTATTTCTTTTTTATGGTCCCATATTTTCCCTTTTGCAACTAAATCTTTCCATTTTTCATAGGCAGAGAGTTTATAAGCAATATTTATTTTAATATCATTTTTTAAAGATATATTGTCATTAAGATATTTCATAAACAATGTATCCTTATGATTAAAATTAGTTTTGATTTCTTTGCAAATATACTTTATAATTGTTTTAACATCAACATACCTGCAAAAATCTACCCTTGTTATCTTACTCACCTTTTCTTCATTAGGTTTTACTAAAAACGGCATCACGATAATTTCTTTTGCTGCCCATTCATCTTTTATCGTTAAAACAAGTTTTTCACCTTTTTCTTTTAAAATTTCTTGTTCCCCGTCAATTTTTATTGCCCACTGGATACGTTTTTTATCATTTTCAGAAACTTTATCCTGATTATATTTAGTTACTTTGTAAGTTACTTTTTCATAAGGAATAGCAGTGTTTTTTCCTTCAACTTTTGTTACTAAAAGTTGAGTTTTCTTGCTTTTATCATCACCTTTCCCATTCCCTAATCCCTGCATCACCACTTTTTTCTGGCTAACAAGCTCTAAATTACCATTAGTTGCCTCAATAATTACCTCTTCGGCTTCCTCATAAGAGGAGCCACTTATAGAGGTATAAGTATCACGAACAGTAATATATATGTTATTTGCCTTTTTAAAAATTCCCATAGCTTTACTTTTTAATGTGAACTACCTTGCTCGCCGCTATTAGATTTTACAGATTTTTCACTTTGTAAAATCATATTTTGCTTGGTGCTCACTACGGTTATTTTATCAGAATGAGAGTCGCTCTTCTTAGCTTGTATGCTTCTTTCGTTTTTAGAGATTTCACCTCTTACATTAGAGTCTTCTCGTATATCACCAGAAGCAGATTGAGAAATATCTTTACCTGCTATATCTACCATATTCACGCCTGCATTGCTAACAATGTTTAAAGAAGCTGTTGAAAATATGTTTTTATTTGCATTTAAATTAATATCTCCGCCCGCTTTGAAAGTAATATCTTTAGGAGCACTTACATTGATATTTCCTTGTCCATCCATTAGGTAAGTGTTGCCACTGGGGTCTTCTATAAACACGCTACCTTCCGCATCATTGAGGATAATTTTAGTACCTGAGCGGGTGTGTATCACTTTCTTGTCGTTGCCTGAGGTATGGTATTTACTAAATTCCTTACCATTGTAGTTGCTTCCTACGACAAAGGGGCGTTCGGCGTTTTGGTCTTCAAAGTCTACCCATACTTCTTCGCCTATTTCGGGGATAAAGTAAAAGCCTTTGCCGCCTCCTGCGTGAGGTTGTACTACTCGTATCCAAGGGGTTTTGGTTTGGTGCTTTTCTTGCCATATAAACTGTACGCGCACGCGTCCCCAACCTTCAGGGTCGTTGTTATCAATCACTCGGGCGGGTTGCTGTTCGGCTCTTGGGAGGGCTTGTTCATCGTAATAATAGGCTACAAATACATCGGGGATGGCTATAAATTCGTTGTAATAATCTCCTTCGCCTTGATAGTGGGTTACGTCTATCACACGATAGGTTTCCATCGGTAAATCGTTGATGTCTTTGAGTTTTACGAAGCCCCCAATGCGCACGTGTGGGTTGCGACTCTTACCTCGCACTTGCATCAGTTGTTCGCGTTTTTCTTTCTCTCTTTGTACGGCTTCTTTTAGGTAATCACCTCTAAACTCATCGGGCAAGGCTCCGTAGGTTTGGTCGGTGGTTTTGGCAAATACTTTCTCTGAGGCTTGAATAGCAGCAAACTGAAAAGGATTTTCTTTGTATTGTGGTTCTGTTTGGTCACTGCCTTTGACCTCTGTTCTGGTCATTTGTGAGTTGTAGGACAGATAGTTGAACTTTTGAGGTTTGAGCATCAGTTCAAATTCTACCTCTGAAAGGTCGCCTCCTTCGTAGAGAGTTACGGTTTGTTGTGCCCTGCTGCCAAAAATGTATTGCGTGCCGTTGTAATAGAAAAACTCACCATAACGTTTGGCAAGGCGTTGGATAAACTGATAATCGGATTCGTTGTATTGTACGGTATAAGGGATTTTTTCTTCGTTGTTGATGAGTCCCTCAATGTGGATTTGTGATTCTTGTGGGTATTCGGCTGTAGCTTGAGCAATGATTTCGGGGAGGGTTTTGTTTTCGTACGATTGACAGGTTTTGCCTCCGTCTAACACTATACTTGGTGCATAGCCCGAGATATACAATTTACCATAACCGCCTCCTTCGTTTTTCTTATTGCAGATATTGGCTATAATTCCTTTGAAAGATTGTATAACTCCTCCAAATTGATGAAAGTGAATAGTGATATTTTCTCCCAAAAGGTCTTTTGAGTTTTTCATTACTTGCCCCTTGAAGTCATCGATAGCAGTATCGTTTACTACAATGGTAAACTCATCGTGGGTATTGGTGTGCTGGGTAAGGTGTGTTTCAAAAGTGGCATTATCTAAGAAACCTTTATCATTGACGGTAAGGGTAACCATCACTACGGGATTGGTTTTATCGACTAAAAAGTCTTGAAAACTTCTCACTGAGGCGAAATGGGCGATATCATCGGGGTGATTGGTGCGATAGCCGGTAAATTGTTCATCTTTTGTACTCATAAGATTCTCTTTTAATTTGGGGATAGTTTAGTGTAAGTTCGTTTTAAGAAAAGAGGGGTTATAGGCTCATTTTCCATTGTTTTTCAAAGGTAACACCACTTGTGATGAGTTGTTGAGCTGATATAATCAATTCTATTTGTAAAGGGTCGGCACTATCAGCATTAAAATCTTCTTTAAAATTCACACAAAATGCTTTTTTGAACACCAACTCTTTCAATTTACTCATAGCATCACGGCGATAGTAAATAATCTTACCATCTTTTGTTTCGTTGTTATCTTTCATCCACTTGAAGAAATCAGGTTCTCCAGTGCTTTCTAAGCGAAGAAGGATCTCTCCTCCAGTAGGCATTCCTTTTGGCAAACCTGTTTTATCTCTATTTTGAGAGAGTTCATAACTACAAGCCAATACATTGTAGGTTTTTCCGTCTAATTCTAATTTAACTTTGAAAGACATATCTATATTATTTTAGAAATTACTTTTATTTTCGTCTGTTTTAAGCAGAAAAGGGTAGCACCCTAAAGCGCTACCCAATTTCCATAAGTTTTACACCCACTCATTTTCGTAGGCACCTGTACCCATTTCTAATTTCCTTGCAGAAATGGTAAAGGATTCAGTGAGGGGTTTTTCTCCTGAGGCATCAAAATGCTCTCGATGTTTTACAAGGTAAGCCTCAGTGAATTTCAATTCTTTTAGGGTAGCTTCACTATCTCTTTTTAAGAAAGTGATACTACCATCTTTACGTTCAAAAGAATTGGTCATCCACTCGAAGAAGTCGGCTTCTCCTGTGCTTTCGACTATTACATCAATTTTTCCACCACGTGTAACGGTAGAAGGACGACCTGTTGCATCTGTTTCTTGGAACAATGCATAACTAACGCTAAGAACATTATATTCTTTGCCGGCTACTTTAAGTTTGGCTTTGAAAGACATACGCTTAAAAATTTAAAAGATTAATAATTACATTAAAAAATCAAAAGAAGATTACACCCATTCATTGGTATGTTTGGCTGTACCCATTTCAATCTCTTTGGCAGAGAGTGTAAAGGTTTCTGTCAGCGGATTATCACCTGCTGCATCGAAATCTTCTTTGTACTTCACGATGTAAGCTTCTTTAAATTTCAGCTCTTTCAAAGTAGCCTCGCTGTCTCTTTTGAGGAAGATGATGCTTCCATCCTTGCGTTCGAAGGAGTTGGTCATCCACTCAAAAAGGTCGGTATCACCAGTGCTTTCGACGGTGATAGTAATTTTGCCACCTCTGGTAACCGAAGAAGGTCTACCTGTGACGTCGGTCTCTTGTAACATTCCGTAGTCAACGGAAACGATGTTGCGTTCTTTACCAGCAACATTCAGTTTGCATTTAAACGACATAATTAAAATAAATTAAAATTTAATACTCAATAATACCAATTATGGAAATATATATAAAATGTCTCCAATGCCTTATGTTAGAATCTAAACCTTATATTATTTTGTTTAGGATTAGATTTCTTTCATAAGAGGTACTTTACTTTTGTTCATATTCAGTATCCCATTCATTAGCATCAGTTCCCTTGTGTCCATCCATTTTGATAAGGAAGTTTTTAGCGGGGAAATAAGGTTTCATATGAATGTCTAAATAGATTCTGTCTTTTTGTTTAGGGTCTTGTTCAAATCGTCTTATCTCGAAATTCTCAATAAGGTTTTTAGGACCTGTGATGCTATCCAAGAATTGGACAATTTGGTTCATAATATCCTTACGAGTAGTAGCTGTAAAATTCTCAAAAGCTCTACGGTTAAGGAAATCCATTAGCACTTTGGTCACATAGTCGAACACACGTACTACAGAATACGTTTGTAGTCCTAAGTTATCTCCGTTGAACAATGTTTTGCCAGAGAAAGCCATTACTTTTCCGTATTCATTTACCATAGGGATAAGTCCTAAACTTTCTAAGTTGGCTATTTCGCTTTTCTTCAAGTCGAAACGTACGCCTTCTACTTCGTTGATACCTCCAAATTTCTTTCCTGCAGTTACCTGAGACATCAATGTTTTGTAGATTTTTCCAGCTAAAGCAGCAGAAGGAGGGACAAACAAATCGGTTGTTTCGCCTATTTCATTGAAACGACCTCTACCTACTAGCCAGTTGCAGGTCATTAATACATTGGCACGATACACATCGCCACCTGTGAGGTTTGCTTCGTCGAACATCTCCATTACATCATCGGGTTCATCTAAGTGTTCAAAGTCAGTAACAAGCATTACTTTATTTTCGTGAGCGATTTTTGCCCATTTTTCGACTACCATATTAGAGCCTAAATAACCTGGAATCACTAACAAGCCATAGTTATTTCTAAGGTCTAAACGGTCGTAGTTATCGGAAAGTTCGGCGTGTATGGTATCAATAAAACGTGTGTTATCAAGGTCTTTGAGTTGCTCTAAGGAAGCGTTCATCACTGTAACGTTTTTGATCTTGTCTTCCTCAGTATTTTTGTAGAACAAAGCTATGGTTCGATAGTTTGTTTCTAACTCACGAGTAGCCTCTACAGCATTGTATAAGTTTTTAGAAAGCAACTCTTCTGCTGATTTTTGTTGGTCTTCGCAGTGAGATACCATTTCTACCAAAGAATCGCTTTGTTTTAGTACACTTGCCCAAAGTTCTAATGTTTTCTTTAGGGTATCTCTTTCCTTTTGCTTGCTACTTTCGGTAAGGAATATCTTTCTACGAGCATTCCTATCAGGGTTTACATTTTGTACATTTTCTATGGAGGCTTCTAACAAATCAAACCCTCCATAACGCACTAATTTATCTAATGACTTTTCTAATGAAATAGGTGATTTCTTAACAGATTCTTGTGCTTGTGATGCTGTATTTACTGTTTCTACTTTATTTGACATCGTTTCAAATATTTAATTGGGAATTTAAAGAATTAACTCAACTCAGCTATTAGAGCTTCTAATGTATCTTGTAAGGCTTTTTTAGCATCAGGATCTTCCAAGGCTGCTTTAAGGAGTTTGTTTGTTTTGAGTTGTTTGATTATTTTCTGATATTGGTCTTTTTCTGTAGCCAATCCCGTAAGGAAAGCGCTTTGGGCTGTAATTCCTTTAGTGCCAAAATCTCCCAAGTTTTTAAAAGTCAATTCTTCTACTTTGGTAGCTCCTTCACTGTCTTCAAAATCTACTTTCATAGTAGGCTTGAAGTGCTCGAATACCTTGTCTAAGGTATTGAGACCTTCCACTAATTCGGGTTTTACGGGGTTTTCTGCACTGAGCTTTTGAGCTATCAATGTGCGATTAGGAGCTATCTCTAAAATAGCTTCACTTGCGTCTATAGGCACTTCGTTGCCTCCTATTCCTTTGTTTGTTAGCATTGAATGATGTTTTTTTATTATTATCAAACTTGATTACGCGACAAATGTAGTTAATTTTAAAATACAATGCAAATTTTTAATCAAATATTTTTCAAAATATTTTTGAAATATATTTTAACTACCTGTAAAACAGATGAATGATTATGATTTTTTTTAAAACAAGAAAAGGAAAAAGCACCTAAAGAAGATGCTTTTTCGATATTTCTGTAAAATAAATGTATAGTTTTATACAACACTGTTGAATTACTTCTCAAAAATTCTATAGGGATAAATGTTTGTAGAGGCTTTTTCTAATTTAATCAAGAAACTATCCTTTAAGTATTCCCATTCTGTTTCACTTACTTCTACCTCTTTATTTTTATTTAGGTAAATATCTATAGTTCTTTTGAAACCTCCTTTTAGTGAGATTTCTTTTTTAGTGCCTTTTTGCACGTCTAATCCTTTGATTGTGTGCTTGAAATGACTTTTAGCAAATGTTTTTACATCGGCAATGGTAACAATTCTACCTCGTGAAAGTAATGCATTGCGATATTCTAAAATCTTATCAGCAGTGCTGAGCCCTCGCTTACCACCCAAAGAAGATTTTACAGTAATAGCACTTTTAATAGCTGTTTTATTACTTTTATCACACTCTAATGAAACTCCCGTTTTTATATCATTTCCTTCTTCTCCTGCTGTATGCCAATAGGAAAAAGTAAAACTTGTATCTAATTCTTTATTCATAGAAGAAATGATTAGAAATGGATTGGTATTTAAAGAAAGACTTCTTTTCTTTATGTTTTGGTAGATAGAAGCTAAATTCTGTCCTATTTGCCTAAGCTCTGCATCGATAGCAAAGTCATTTCCTATGGCGGAAAAAGAAGCTGTTTCATCTCTTATGAGTCTTAGAGTATGTTGTAAATGATCTAAAGCACTCCTTTCATCAAAGCGTGCTACTCCTCCTCGTCTTAAAACAAAGGAAATATTATCTTCAGAATCATTTTGATAGTTTTTCACTTCATATCGTTTCCCATTATCATCGGAAATGTAGTCAATATCCAAAAAGGTGTTATCTCCTATAATAGGATAGATAGTTAGTTGCCCCTTAATACGTTTGGTTTTTTTAGTGTTGTACATATTCACCACAGGGATACAGTTTAAAGCAATACGTATATTTTCTAAGATTTTTGGGGTAATTACTTCATAGAACTTAAAACGCAACCAAACGATATCTTTTTCAGTAGCAATACGATTGTTAGAGAAATTCTCTTCTATAAAGGAAGTTACATACTCACTTTTTCCTTTTTCAGGATATATATTCCCTTTTAAAGTAAAAAAATTTCCTTGGTAGAACTGATTTACCTCATTGTAAATAGCCTCTACGTTAGTATAGTTTTTAGAGATAATATCTTCATATTCAAGATTTCTTGTTGGCACATTATACCCTTCTGCTAATTCATATTCTTTTTCGCCACAAAATACTTTTACTTGCTGCAAGTAATAATTGAAAAACTCTTTTTGTTCTTTGTTATTTATATCTATATAGAAGCATAAATCTTCTAACTTTTCTACCTCAGGGGCGTATAGTCCCACCCAAAACTCTCCTGAAGGAATGTTCCTTTCAGAATATTCTACCTCTTCCTGATAAAAAAAACTTTCTTGTTGCAATATTTTATTGCCAAAAACTAAATATTTTACTTGAGCAGTGGTAAGTTTCATTTCTAAGGTAGGACTAAAAAAGATGTCCATTGTTTTTACCTGAGTAGGGTCGTACAAGTTTTGTATCCGTTTGACAGCTTTGAAATGGCTATAACGAGATATTTGTACATTGTTCTCTATAGGAGTGAGTTGTAGAAGAGTTTGAGAAGGGGTAATACCTGTAACTTCATCAGGAAAAATAACTTCAAGGAGGCGTTCTGTAATTCTTGCGCGAGAATTTTCCTGTTCAAAACGCAATTTTTCAAGTTCTGAAGCACAAGCTGAAAGAATAAGTTCTAATACAGGATCAAAAGCGTTTTCTGATTCTAATTCACTATAGCCCCACATCTTTGAAGCTCTTTTTAGCATCCTATTTTTTATCTGTTCTTGTTTCATTATTCAGTGTTTTTATTAAAAAATTAGTAGGATAATGGGCTTACAAAAAAAGAATTTTTGTATACATAAGGGCGATTGGTCTCTAAAATAACTGCTTTTACTGAAACCAATACCTTTTTCTTTATTCGTTTTTTATCTAAGCTACCTAAATTTTGTTCTGTAGTTATTACATCTATATCTTGAACTGTGATACGTTTTTCGTGTTGTGAAATGCTGTCTTTTAAACTTTTAGCGACAAAAGTTTTTAGTTCGTTATCACTTTTGAGGAGATCAAAATCAGTATCCCATATTTCACAACCATAGGTTTCATCGAACTTACATTCTCCAAAAACAGTTGTCATCAAGGTGAAAATTGATTGAGAAATAGAATCTTCTAAGGCTATTTTAGCAAGGTCTTGTTTTTTCATTAGACCTCCAAAATCGATAGGGAGTTTGTAATATATTCCTTTCATACAGTTTGTTATGAGTGTTTGATTATTCTGTTTCAGATGAGACAAAGTCATTGCCTCCTGTATCAGTAAAAGTTATTTTGCCTCCTATAGCACATTGTATGCAGGAAGCACTATTGAGTTCCTTTTTACCATCGATAGTAGAAAAAGAGGTATTTTCCCACTTTATAGGAGCAGGCATACAAGGCAAATAACCACTTGTGGTAGGCTTTAGCTTGCATTGACCAAAAGGCATTATGTTTACATTGGCTTGTTTGTCTTCCTCTGTGGCTTGGAGCTTATTGTTTATTTTAGCAAACTGTTGACTTGTAACCTTTAGTGCAGTCGTTATTGTACCTTGGTCACATTGTAGTTTTGCTGTTTCTGTTATTTCTTGAGGCATGAGGGTATTTCACTTTATAATTATTTTAGGATATTATCTATTCATACTCTTTCTTATTCTTACTTGGATTATAATGTCCTTCATTTTTATAAATAATCCAATTAGAACGCTGAATAAACTTTTCATCTCGATTCACATATTTGAACCAAATGGCAGCACGCATTTTTATGTTGGGTTCTGTTATTTTAAAAATTTCCTCACATTCACTCATTACAGCCATAGAAGAAAGTGTTTCTATTTTAGCATTAGGAGCTAAAATAGTATCATATTCTCTTATGTTAATGGGAC
>NZ_KE150493.1:0-144772 GCF_000411575.1 Capnocytophaga sp. oral taxon 336 str. F0502
CTCGACCCTAATACCGGTAAGGTAACCATTCCAGGTAATACCCCAGCAGGTAATTATACCATTACCTACAGTTATTGTGAGGTCTTGAACCCTACTAACTGCACCGGTACGCAAACCTTGGTGGTAACAGTAGTGGGAACAGCAACACCTACACCTACTCCGGTAGCGGTAGACGATAGGGTTTCTACAGCGTTGAATACTCCTGTAAATATTGCTGTGTTAGCGAACGATACCCTCAACGGAGCGACTACTCCTAATGTAGTAACTCAACCTGCAAACGGTACAGTAGTTGTAAATGCCGATAATACGGTAGAATACAGACCTCACACAGGCTTTGTAGGAACCGATACTTTTGTGTACGAAATCTGTAACTCCGCAGGCTGTAGCAGTGCTACTGTAACGGTTGATATAGTGAATAAGCTCATACCTTACAACGGTATGTCAGTAAATGGCGACGGTAAAAACGACCACTTCCATATTGGTGGCATAGAAAACTATCCGAACAATGTGGTACGTATCTACAACCGTTGGGGCGTGAAAGTATTTGAGGTAAGTGGCTACGACAACGTAACCCGCGTGTTTAAAGGTATCTCCGACGGTCGTGTGACAGTAGAAGCTGCCGATAAACTCCCACAAGGTACTTACTATTATGTGATTGAATACTACGATCAAAATAATAATAAACAATCTGAAGTAGGCTGGTTATATATCAAAAAATAGTACTTTTATAATAAACTAAAAAGGGCTGTCCAGAAACTCTCTGGCAGTCCTTTTTGTTTTTAAGCCTATTTCCTTATTTTCTTTACCCCTATCTCCCCAAACTTCTATCACTTTTCTTCACCTGCTTGTATGGCACGCACCGTCTTACTGCCGCCACAATTCCCTTTTAAAGAAAGTCCATATTCATCATTCGTCACTGGTCATTCGTCATTTCTCCCACTTTTCTATCGCTACATTCCCCCCTTTGAAGGGGGATAGGGGGATGTTATCCCCTAGTGTCTATGGCCTAAGGCCTAGTGCCTTTTCCCTTTCTTTCGCCTCGAAACCCCGTTTTTAACATTTTTAGCGCTGTTGTATTATATTATGAATCAACTATTTATATACCCTTTCTATACCAATCGTCCAAGATTCGTATAAGCTTCCTATAAGCTCTCTATAAGCTAACCCCACCCTTCTCATAGCCTTTTTTCACCAAAATTCCTCTCAGCTCTCTTTCGTTCTCCTCCGCTATATTTCGAACTCCTCAACCCTCCACATTTCCTCATTCTCTCATTTCCTACCCGTCCGTGTGGCTCACACTTCTTATTGTTAATTAAAAAATGTTTCGTACCTTTGTCGCCATAAAAGTATATAACCAATGAAAAAAACATTATTATTAGCCATAGGTCTTACACTTATTTTTCTTTCTTGTAAAAAAGACAACAATGATGAAACCACCCCCGGCGGTGCTTTTCCTAAAACAATAGTAGAGGAAACTATTGGTAGTATAGGCACTGTTAAAACTACTGAAACCTATACGTTAAGTGGTAATAAAATTACTGCTTTTGAAAGAAAAGTAGTCGATAACGGTACCCCCACTACTGATGAAGTCTACACTATCACTTATAACGGCGAGTTGATAACTGCTATCAGTATTAAAAGCAATTCTCAAAGCAACAGAAACTATATCTATAACTTTACTTATAACGGAAATCACTTACAATCTATCATTCGTAGTGATAATGTTCAAAAAATTACTTATGAATATCTTAATAACAAAGTAGCGAGTAAAACAACGGTTGATGGAACTGAAACAAAAAAATATAGTTATACTTATGAATCTAATAAAATAACAATAATAGCTCATAGCTCATTCGTTGGTTTTAACGACTATTATATTTATTCCCTCAATCCCGATGGTACAGTAGCTTCTCTTGAAAAAGCAACCTATGTAGGGGCTGTTCCTGACCAAAATACCAAAGGTACTTGTACTTACCAATACGATAATAAACCGAATATCTATCAGCAAGACCTCTTTAAATATTTAGCTGAAATAGAGTTGATAAGTAACTACAACTACTATGGCGATTATTACAGAGACCCTCTTATAAGAACCGCCGCTCACAATGTAGTTTCTTATACTAAAAACCTCCATAATAACACCCAAGCTGACTATAAAGATTTAGAGAATGCCACTCGTACTTTTAGCTATCAATGGTATAGCAACAATACACCTAAGTCCGCTGAATATAAGAAAAACAACGCTCATAAAGCTACCTATACCTATACTTATTAGAAAAGCTAATCGCTGATGTTTATAGATTACCTCCTTTCGGCAGTGCTGATGCTTATCACCTTTGCGATAGGCAGTTCGTTGCGTTTCTCCGATTTCGAAAACATATTCAAAAAATCAAAGCCCTTGTACTTAGGGCTTTTCTTGCAGATGGTCTTCTTGCCTATCTGTGCTTTTATCATTGCCGAGTTTTCTAATTTACCCCCTGCCGAAAAAGTAGGACTCATCATCGTATCAATATGTCCTGGGGGTACTACCTCCAATTTCATTAGTTATCTCATCAAAGCCGATACCGCTTTGGCAGTAGCCCTTACCGCTATCAATAGCTTGCTCATACTGTTTACCATTCCGGTGTTGTCTAATTGGGCAGTAGCTGTTTTTATGGGTGGTCATACCGAAGTGTCGCTCCCTATATTTAATATGGTCTGGGAAGTAGCCAAAATCATTATAATACCAGCTTTGTTGGGCTTATTCTTCAACCGATTTTTCCCTAACACCTCGCTTAAAATGCGTTTTCTTTTAAAGGTAACCAATACCATATTGTTAGGAATTGTATTCTTTATCAAGTTTTTCGGCGATGAACAATCAGGAGGAAGTGGTATTTCAGTAGATGAAATAATCCGACTCTTGCCTGCTACGCTTCTAATGCACCTCAGCGCGATGACACTTAGTTATTTTATCGCTCTGAAATCTTTTAAATTACCGGGCGTACAAGCAACGACTATCAGTATAGAAGTAGGTCTACAAAACACTGCTTTGGCAATATTGGTAGCTGGTACGCTTATGGGCAATACCGATATGACCAAACCCGCCCTTGTGTATGCTATATTCTCCTTTTTCACCACTTTTATCTTTGCCCTTATCACCATCAGAATTAGAAGATAACAACAATTAATAATTGACATTAACAATTAAAAAGCGCGATGTTTACTATTTAAACATCGCGCTTTTTTATCTTTTATTCACATACCCAGCTGTGAGCCCTCGCTGGCTTTACCTTTTATCTTTTACCTTTTATCTTTTACCTTTTACCTTATTAAATCTTGCTCGCCAACAAATAAATCACTGCCATTCGTATAGCTACCCCATTTTCTACTTGTTGTAAAATAATCGATTGGGAGCTATCAGCAACTTCGCTGGTAATTTCTACCCCTCGATTGATAGGTCCTGGGTGCATAATCACTATTTCTTTGTCAAGGCTATCCAATAGCTCTTTGGTGAGTCCGTATTGTTGTACATATTCACGGGTAGAAGGAAAATAACTGATGTCGAGTCGCTCATTTTGTATACGCAACATATTAGCCACATCACACCAGTTCAAAGCCTTGCGCAAATTGGTTTCTACCTTCACGTCCAATTTATGAATGTATTTAGGAATAAGTGTTTGAGGTCCGCATAGCATCACTTCAGCTCCTTGCTTGTGGAGTGCAAAGATGTTCGAAAGTGCCACGCGCGAGTGTAGTATATCCCCCACTATCACTACTTTTTTACCTGCTACATCTCCCAAGCGTTCGCGTATAGAATATGAGTCTAAAAGAGCTTGTGTAGGGTGTTCGTGAGCTCCATCGCCAGCGTTTACAATGGAGGCTTTCACGTGTTGTGAGAGGAAGACTCCCGCACCTGGGTTCGGGTGACGCATCACTACCATATCCACTTTCATCGAGAGGATATTGTTCACGGTATCTACTAAGGTTTCCCCTTTGGCTACCGATGATTGAGAAGCCGAAAAGTTAATCACATCGGCAGAAAGACGTTTTTCTGCCAATTCAAAGGAAAGACGAGTGCGCGTACTATTCTCGAAGAAGAGGTTGGCAATAGTAATATCGCGCAACGAAGGCACTTTTTTAATAGGACGGTTAATAACCTCCTTGAAGTGGTCAGCTGTTTCAAATATTAACTGTATATCCTTTTCGGTGATATACTTAATGCCCAACAGGTGATTAACGCTCAATGCACTCATTTCTTTTTCTTTTTAAGTGGTTGTGCAAAAGTACAAAATAATTGTAAACTACGAGTTACGATTGAAGATTTTTTTAGCTGTTAGGCGTTAGCAGTCAAAATAGAAATTAACTAATTGTCTACTCCGATAATCCCAAATCCTCCATTGCCATTTCCTCGTCGTCGTGAGTATCTTCTGTCTTTTTAGCAACTATTTTCTCCATTCTGCGGTCATTGAGATGATATTTTGCAAATAGAGCGTCTAAATCATCTAAAAAAGATTTAGTAATCGCCACCTTTAGATTACCATTTTCCATATTTAGGTGAATATTTTCATTGTGATGGTGCACAACAAAGTAAATAGACTGTTTTCCTTTGTGCTTTTGTAGTAAATCTTTGTATTTTGCAATCAAATCTTGGTTAATCTCCTCTATATTCATATGCAAAGTAAGTTTTTTAGAGAGGGTTTCCATCACATCTTGCAACTGCATCATCTGTAAAAACTGTATTCGAGGTTCGCCTCTTTGGTTGGTTTCCCTATTAAGAAATCCTTCTACCACCTTAAATTTGATATACAAAAACGCCCCTGGTACCATATATTTCTGATAGTTCAAATAATCATCTCCAAAGAGTTTAAACTCGTAAGAGCCGTCGTAATCCTCAAGAGTAAAAAAGCCGTAACCTTTTCCGTTCTTAGCCGTACGATGTTGCAGGTCAGCTACCATACCCGCTACTGTAAGTTCACGGTTAATAAAAGGTTGTAAGTCTTGCAATTCCGATAGATTGATATTGCAAAAGTTTTGTAACTCGTGCTTAAAATCGTCGAGCGGGTGCCCTGAGATATAGATACCTACCACCTCCTTCTCACGGCGCAACTGCTCGAGGTTACCCCACGTTTCACATTTAGGCACAGCAGGTTCAGGGATATCTACTTCACTCTCACCACCAAACAGACTCATTTGGGCGGAGTTCTTGCTCTCTTGGTATTTAGTACCAAAGCGAATAGCTTTTTCGAGAAAGGGAACGCCGTCAGCTTCAGCGTGGAAGTATTGTGCGCGGTGTACATTAGTGAACGAATCAAAACCTCCTGCCAAAGCGATACTTTCAAAAGCTTTCTTGTTGATACTCTTATAATCTACGCGTTTTGCCAAATCGAAAATAGAGGTATAAGGACGTTCTTGGCGTTGTTCTACAATGGTATCGACAGCTGCTTTTCCTACCCCTTTCACAGCCCCCATACCGAAACGTATATCACCGTTTTTATTTACGGTAAATTTATACAACGATTCATTCACATCAGGAGGTAACACCCTGATACCCATTCGGTGACACTCTTCTAAGAAGAAAGTAATCGTTTTGATATCATTCATATTGTTAGAGAGTACCGCTGCCATATACTCGGCGGGGTAATTGGCTTTGAGGTAAGCCGTTTGGTAACCCACCCAAGCATAGCAGGTGGAGTGCGATTTATTGAATGCATAAGCGGCAAACTTCTCCCAGTCTGCCCATATCTTTTCGAGTTTTTGGGTATCGTGACCTTTTTCAGAGGCTTGGGTAATGAACTTAGGCTTCATCTTGGCTAGTACGGCTATTTGTTTCTTACCCATCGCCTTACGGAGCACGTCGGCTTCACCTTTGGTAAAACCTGCCAATTTCTGCGATAGCAACATCACCTGCTCTTGATATACGGTAATCCCATAAGTCTCCTTGAGGTATTCCTCCATATCGGGGAGGTCATACTCAATAGGCTCAATACCGTGTTTCCGCTTGATAAAGCTAGGTATATATTCCAATGGGCCTGGACGATAAAGAGCATTCATCGCGATAAGGTCGGCAAAGACCGTAGGTTTAAGCTCTCGCATATATTTCTGCATACCGGTGGACTCGTATTGGAAAATCCCGACCGTTTCACCGCGCTGGAAGAGTTCGTAAGTCTTTTTATCGTCAAGCGGAAAAGCCTCTGCATCGAGCTCTATATTATGCGTTTGTTTGATATTTTCAATAGTGTCTTTGATAAGTGTGAGGGTACTGAGCCCCAAGAAGTCCATTTTCAGCAACCCTGCGCTCTCTACTACCGAGTTATCGAACTGAGTCACAAATAAGTCGGAGTCTTTGGCTAAAGCTACGGGCACAAAGTTGGTGATATCGTCGGGGGTAATAATCACCCCACAAGCGTGGATACCCGTGTTGCGCACTGAACCTTCAATAATATTTGCCTGCTGAATGGTTTGGGTACTCTCCTCCTCCCCTTCTCCTGCCAAAAGGCGTTTCAGTTCGTCTACTTTTGGCAGTTCTTCACTACGCACTTTTTCTTTGAGGGTTTTATCGTCCCAACCGAACATCTTCCCTAAAGATGACACTCCATTAGGCACTAAGCCCGCTAATCTATTTGACTCTTGTAGAGGTACATCCAGCACACGAGCCGTATCTTTGATAGCCGATTTGGCAGCCATTTTACCATAGGTGATAATCCGTGCGACCTGACTCTCGCCATACTTATCAATCACATAGTTGATGACATCTTGGCGACCAGAGTCCTCGAAGTCGATATCGATATCGGGCATAGACACACGGTCGGGGTTGAGGAAACGCTCAAAGAGGAGATCATACTTAATAGGATCCATATTGGTAATATCCAAACAGAACGCCACTGCCGAACCCGCTGCCGAACCCCTTCCAGGTCCTACTGATACGTTCATACGTCGCGCTGCTGCGATAAAGTCTTGTACAATAAGGAAGTAACCTGGGTAACCCGTTTTTTCAATAATAGAAAGCTCAAAATCCAAACGCTCCCGCACTTCATCAGTAATTTCGGGGTATTTGCGTTTAGCCCCTTCATAAGTAAGATGACGCAAATAGTTGTTTTCACCTTTCTTACCTGTGGGATCATCACTTACTTGAAATTCCTCGGGAATATCAAACTTAGGCAACAGAATATCACGCGACAATCCGTAAGGTTCTACCTTGTCGATAATTTCTTGAATATTGAGAATTGCTTCGGGTATATCCTTAAAGAGCGTCTTCATTTCGGCGGTAGTTTTGAAATAATACTCATTGTTAGGCATCCCAAAACGATAGCCACGACCGCGCCCAATAGGTGTTTTTTGTTTTTCGCCATCCTTCACACACAACAAAATATCGTGCGCATTGGCGTCTTTTTTATGTAGATAGAAGGTATTGTTAGTAGCAATGAGCTTCACTCCATATTTTCTAGAGAACTCTACAAGGGTTTCGTTTACGCGATTTTCATCTTCTTGGTTGTGGCGCATCACCTCTAAATAGAAATCCTCTCCGAACTGCTCTTTCCACCACAAAAGCGCCTCTTCCGCCTGCTTAGTACCGATGTTCAGTATTTTTGAAGGTACTTCACCATTCATACCTCCAGAAAGCACTATCAAATCGCTTTTGTACTGCTCTACAATTGCTTTGTCGATACGAGGTACATAGTAAAACCCTTTGGTAGAAGCAATAGAAGCCATCTTGGTAAGATTGTGATAGCCCTGTTTGTTTTTAGCTAAAATCACCACTTGGTAGCCGTTGTCTTGTCGGCTTCTATCCAAGTGATTTTCGCAGATATTGAACTCACAACCTATAATAGGCTTGATGAGTGTTTCGGTAGGGGTTTCGCCCTTTTCTTCAGCCTCTTTGTTTTTAGCTTCCGCCTCTTTGTTATGTCCTTGTACGGCTTGCACAAAGTGGAAGGCAGCCATCATATTGCCGCTATCGGTAAGAGCCACGGCAGGCATCTTCTCTTTGGCAGTAATTTTTACGAGGTCTTTTATAGACGTAGTAGATTGTAATATAGAGTGTTGTGTATGGTTGTGCAGGTGAGCAAACACCGCATTTTCTAACAATGAAGCATCGACGTGAGGTTCGGTAGTTTGTGCAGTGCTACTGCTTTTTCGCAAGGCATCGGAAGCCTCTTTGAGGTTCACGTGCTTGAGTCCGATAAGAGCTATAGGTGAGGTGTGATGCCCTTGAAATTCTTTGATATAGTCGCTACTGAAAGTACCTTCTTGAAAGCCTTCACCACGACGTATCAATTCAAAGAAACAGCGGGTGGTTGCCTCTACGTCGGCAGTGGCATTGTGTGCCTCGGCAAAGGGTACGCCAAAGAGGAAAGAGTGCAACTCGGTGAGGGTGGGCAACTTATAACGACCTCCTTTTCCACCAGCTATCTGGCAGAGGTTGGCAGTTGCCTCAGTACAAGTATCGATTACAGGCATCTGAGTAAGTGGACTCTCCACCCCATAGCGGTAAAACTCAGCCCCCATAATATTGATATCAAAGCCGATGTTTTGTCCCACCACATATTGCGCCTTGCTGAGTGCCTCATTGAACGCTTTGAACACCTCAGCGATAGGCACGCCTTGTGCTTCTGCTAATTGGGTAGAAATACCGTGTACTTTTTCGGCATCATAAGGCACATCAAAGCCATCGGGCTTTATCAAAAAGTCCTGATGCTCAATGAGTGTGCCCCACTCATCGTGCAATTGCCAAGCAATCTGCACGGCGCGAGGCCAGTTGTCACTATCGGTAAGGGGGGCATCCCAACGGCGGGGTAACCCCGTAGTTTCTGTATCAAATATTAAGTACATTTTTTTAGGTAAAGCCAGCGTTAGCTGGATATGTGTGTAAGAGTTTTTTTGAGATTTAAAGTGAGAGGGCAAAGATACAAAACAATTCACAATTAGCAATTAACCATTGATAATTTTAACACGACGCCATTTCCAACATCAAGTGCAATTTTTTAAGTTACCTTTTGGTAGAATAAGTCTTTAGTTTTTTTAAAAAAAAATCTAATACTTTTCTTGGACTCAGATTTACCTTAGCTTCACTCCTCTATAGATCATTGCCCGTTATATCGTATAAGACTTGTATTAAGCTAACCGTAATATCCAAATCCACCAATCTACTAATAATTTATCTGTTTGACTTACAATGTTTTCTCTTCGCTCAAACCCTTTTTTACTCTACACTATTAAATCTTAATTTTTACCTTAAAAAATACTCTTTGGCACGGTTGTTGTACTATTTATAACCGTAAAAACAAACTTATATTTTTAATTTTTTATACTATGAAAAAGTTTTTAACATTTGTATTTTTAGCATTTTTTGGTGTAATGGCTTATGCCCAAGACGCTGAGATTTCTTTTAAATCTGAAGAAATTGATTACGGTAACATCAAACAAGGTGCAGACGGTGTGCGTGTGTTCGAGTTTACTAACACTGGTAAAGCACCTCTTGTAATTACTAACGTAGCTTCTTCTTGCGGTTGTACCGTTCCTTCTTGGACAAACCAACCCGTAGCACCAGGAGCTAAAGGAAAAATTGAAGTAAAATACGATACTAATCGTGTTGGACCTATCAGCAAAACTATTACTGTTACCTCCAATGCCAAATCAAGCCCTGTAAAAGGCTTACGTATCAGAGGAAATGTTCAATAATCCATAACTATTTATATTTTAATTTACTCCTTAGTCGCCTGCGCTTCTTTCCTTTGCAGGCGACTTTTTTGGTGTTAAACTTTTGTAAAAATGCAAATGGTAAGCATATTTTCCTTATCTTTGCACCCTATAAGAAAACTAAATAATTTAACAGATATGAAATTACACACACTCACTTTGTTCGCTGGGCTATTCGTAGCTCAAGTGTCATTTGCTCAAGTAGACGAAATGGGAACTATGACTGATACCACTACTCCGGTAGTTGCTCCCGCTCCTGTTGAAGCTACTCAAGTCCAAACTAAAGAAGAACTAAAGGCTCAACAAAATTTGCAGAAAGAGCAAGAGAAGGCGTTAAAAGCTGAACAAAAGGCTACTAAGGAGCAAGAAAAAGCCGCTAAAGAACAACAAAAAGCTGCTGCTCGTGCTCAAAAGAACCAAGAACGCTTGTCCAAAGCTAACTCTGAGGTTTCTAAAATAGAGGCTAAAATTACCAAAGCTAAAACTGATTTAGCTAAGGAACAAAACAAGTATAATTTAAAGAAAGCCAAAGGAGCTCTGTCTCCTCAAGACGATGCTAAGTTCAAAGGAAGAATCCTCAACAAAGAGCAAAAGATTAATAGCTTGAATCTCGACCTTATCAAGGCTAAAGAAAAAGTAAACAAATACCAAATGGCAACTTAGTCATTGTTTTATTTTTTAAAATTACACAAGAAAACCGAGTTACTTTCGTAACTCGGTTTTTATATTTCCTAATGTAACTTACATTAAAACTCTGCGCTCTGTGGTGTGCGTGGGTAAGGTATCACATCACGGATATTGGTCATTCCAGTAGCAAAGAGTACCAAGCGCTCAAAACCTAAACCAAAGCCACTGTGTACTGCTGTACCGAACTTACGAAGGTCTAAGTACCACCAAAGAGTTGCCTCGTCCATATGAAGGTCGGCTATTTTTTGTTTGAGCACATCGTAACGTTCTTCACGTTGTGAGCCTCCTACAATTTCACCTATTCCTGGGAAGAGAATATCCATTGCGCGCACCGTTTTACCGTCTTCATTTAAGCGCATATAAAACGCTTTGATATTTGCTGGATAGTCGTATAGAATTACAGGGCACTCAAAGTGTTTTTCCACCAAATAGCGCTCGTGTTCGCTTTGCAAATCTACACCCCATTCGTTTACGGGGTATTGAAATTTCTTCTTTTTATTGTGATTGCTATTCTTTAAAATATCTATTGCCTCAGTGTAACTCACCCTCTTAAACTGATTGTGAATTACAAATTCAAGTTTTTCAATGAGTGACATTGTGCTACGCTCGTTCTGTGGTTTAGTCTTCTCTTCTTCTAAAAATCTTTTGTTCAAGAACTCAAGGTCGTCACGACGTACTTCCAAGGTGTATTGCAATACGTATTTAATAAAATCTTCCGCCAAATTCATATTGTCGATAAGGTCATAGAACGCCATTTCGGGCTCTATCATCCAGAACTCAGCTAAGTGGCGTGAGGTATTGGAGTTTTCAGCACGGAAGGTAGGGCCAAAGGTGTAAATCTTACCAAGCGCCATCGCAAAAGTCTCACCTTCTAACTGACCTGATACGGTAAGGTTTGTCTCCCTACCGAAGAAGTCTTTCTTGTAGTCTACTTCGCCGTTTTCATTAAGTGGTGGATTTTTGGCATCTAAGGTCGTTACACGAAACATCTCTCCAGCCCCTTCGGCATCACTACCCGTGATAATAGGCGTATTCACGTAGAAAAAGCCATTGTCTTGAAAGTATTTGTGAATAGCAAAAGCTAAAGTAGAACGCACACGCATCACTGCACTAAAAGTACTAGAGCGCACGCGCAAGTGAGCGTTTTCTCTCAAGAATTCAAGTGAGTGTTTTTTAGGTTGGATAGGGTATTCTTCAGGGTTGCTATCACCTAATATACTGATGTTACTTGCTTGTAACTCTACGTTTTGCCCTTTACCTTGACTCTCCACAAGTCGTCCTTTTACTTCAATAGCTGCTCCCGTGGTAATGCGTTTAAGCAATTCAGGGTCGGTATTTTCAAAATCTACTACTACTTGTAAATTGTCGATTGTAGAACCATCGTTTAGGGCAATAAAGCGGTTGCTGCGGAAGGTGCGCACCCAACCTTTAAGGGTAATTTCTCCTTGTATGTTTTTTCCGTCTTGTAATAATTTTTTAATCAAATACATAACGCATCTTATTTCTTATCTAATTCTGACGGCAAAAGTAATAACTTTTCAATAAATAACAAAGGAGTTTGGCTAAATCTCTAATTGTTTTTCACTTCTTACACTGTTCCGTTATAACATTCCCTCTAACTTTTAATAGGTTTCCATCGTCTTACTTTCGTCTCAGATTCGCTCATCTTTCAAACAGCTCTTAATTATTAAACTCTTCTCTTTCCTATAAAAACTTTTCAAGATTCACTTCCCATTTGCTAATTCTCAAATCTGCTAATTACATCTACTCGCGTGGCTTGTGTCTTTTACCTATAAAAAAGTTTTTTTAACTTGCAGTATAAATTCTTTGTTGTATATTTGTGGCATTAAAATCGAGTATTTATTGTTTAATAAAGATGGAAGAATTCAAGCAAAATACCCCAAACGACTGGTCGTTTATTCACAATAGGCAATATAACGATAACAACCTAAATAACAATCCCATAGGTCTGGTGGGGTTCATAACGTCTGTAGTGGCAATATTCCTCGTATTGCTCCCCATTGTGAATCTTATCATATGGCTCACCGGATTGATATTATCTATTATCGGAATGAGCAAGAAGCCTAAAACATTAGCCGTCGCAGGGCTTATTATTTCTGGAGTAACTTTTTTGGTGCTTATAGTCATTATTGCTTGTATCGTATTCTTAGCTACTAATTCCCAATAGGTCATCTCCCCCTTTTATCTTTTACCCCTACCTTTTACCTAACTAAAATTGGAAGTAAATAAACGGCTGAATATCGGTAGAATAAGCCTGATAGCAAATGAGCACTACTACTAAGGCTATCGCTATTTTCACAGCGTAATGGCTCTCGGCAAACACGTGTTCCACATAGTCTTTCCAATGCTGTGGTAGCCAATGGGTAATATAACCAATCAAGATAACGCCTAATGGAATATTGTTATGTCTAATCACTTCGGTAGCAGTATCCCAACTCATATTGTTCGCCACTTGTGCGAACCATAAGTTTATGCTCTCCATATCATTACCTCGGAAGAATATGCGTGTAAAGGTAATAAAAGCAAAGGTAAAGGCTATCTTCCAAGCGCGAGTGATCCACAGCTTACTTTGCTCGTACGGACTCACCTTGCGCCAATACTTATAAGCTACTACACCCAAACCGTTCAATCCACCCCATATAACAAACTTCCACGAAGCTCCGTGCCACAATCCTCCAATAAGCATCGTGAGCATAATGTTGATATTGGTAATCAAGTAACGCTCAAAAGGTTTGTAATAAAAAGCTACTACCGCACCTGCTATCAGCAATCCCCCTGTGATAAAAGTAAAGGCGAGGTTACCAATCGCTACTACCAATATCACTACAAAAAGCAAGGAAAACACAAAAGTTCCTAAGGTGCTATTGCGGTTACCTCCTAACGGAATGTACAAATAGTCCTTCAACCAAGTAGAAAGCGAGATGTGCCAGCGTTTCCAAAAGTCTCCACAGTTCAAAGCCTTATAAGGTGAATTGAAGTTTACAGGCAAATGGAAGCCCATTAATAGCGCTACCCCTATGGCTATATCGGTATAGCCAGAAAAATCACCGTATATTTGGAGCGAGTAACCTATCAGAGCTAATAAGTTAGAAAAGCCCGAGTGCATTTCAGGAGCATCAAATACCTTATCCAAAAAGTGCAACGCAATAAAATCAGCAAATATCATCTTCTTGATAAGTCCTTTAAGAATAAGGAATATCGCCTTATTAAACTCTTCTTTGCTAATCTCTGTTTTTTTGAGAATTTGAGGTACAAACTCTTCTGCACGTACAATAGGACCTGCTACTAACTGAGGGAAGAAACTCACATAAAAACCAAAGTCTAATATCGATTTCAGTGGTGCAACCTTTCTGCGGTAAATATCCACTGTATAGCTAATGGTCTGAAAAGTGTAGAAAGAAATACCTACGGGCAATATAATTTTATCAACTGAAAAGTATCCGTTATAGTCAAACCCATTTGCCCAATAGGCTAAATAGTTAAAGGTTTGGTGATGAGTGTGAAACAGCGCATTGTAAGTATCAGTAAAGAAATAAGCATACTTAAAATAACTAAGTACCAATAAGTTCACACAAACGCTAATAGTAACCCCTATTTTGCGTCTTCGCTCTTCTTGTTGATTATAGATATAATGCCCCAAATAAAAGTCAGTAACAGTACTAAATATCAATAACAATACAAAAAGCCCACTTGCCTTGTAATAGAAGTAAAAGCTAGCAAGCAACAAAAACAAGTTGCGCACGTGCTTACGCTTATAGATGAGCACAAACACCGCGTATACTAAAGCAAAGAATATCCAAAAGTCTATCCGTACAAAAGTAAGTGGGTGAGCCGACTCAAAGGTAAAGAAGTTTTTAAAGAAATCTATCATAGCTATTATTGCACTGTGGCAAGGTCGTTAAGTAGGCATTGGTAAAACACTTCCGAAATTAGTTTAGTCCCTTGTGGCGTAAAGTGTACGTAATCCGAAACAGCCATTCCTTTTTTCACCCACGCTGTCATCGAGTTTTCTCCTCCCATTGCTTCAAAGATACTAAAATAAGCAATCCCATTTTTCAAGGCTTCTTCCTTCATCAGCTTGTTCATTTTCGGCACAAAAGGATAGGTGATGAGTTGTCCATTACGCGAAGTTGTCATATCTCCAGGACCTAAAAGCATAAACATTGCATTGGGGTTGGCTCGCTTTACCCATTTGATATTAAATATCAACGCGTTTACATACTCCTGAAGCTGTTGGTCTGTTTTCATATAGGGGATTGTATTTCCTCCGTACTGAAAGATAAATATATCGGGTTTGCGGTCAGCACTCATCTGTCTGAAATGCTCGTAATTCATACGTGTAAATATACGTCCTGCTTCCCCTCGCATCGCTACGTTATCCATTCGTACCCCTGACGACGTATCAAGAGTAATCCCATAAAAATCCGGACTTATCTTGCCTTCCAATTCCACTTTTAGCTCCTTAGGAGTAGATGCGAAATTGAGCTTATAATTATGGTATTTACCATCTGAGATAAGAGTATCTATTCTTAGAATATTCCCGTCCTGATACACACGTATCTTCACTTTTGCCATCGCATTGCCATAATGCAACCCAAAGCGCGTGTAGTTTCTTAAACGTGCATACGATTTATCCGAAGGCTTAATCGTAAAGCTGGCTTTTGCTACGGGTAAGGCAGTTGTATCAGCAGTATTGCTCACATAATTAGTAAAACGTGAGAAGGTAGAGAACAAACCATACTTATCGTGCGCTACCGTTTTGCGTTGTTTGCGGTCGAAGAAAGCGTAGCGCGTCCAGTTAGGCGAAGCAATAATATCCACACTGTTTTGGCTGTACACTACTTTTATAGGGATAAAACCCGGTCCTCCGCCAGTATATGCCAATTGCAATCGGTTGCGCACATAGCCGGTGATGCGGTCTCCTTCTATTTGCGAATCACCATAATGCACTATTTGGCAGGTAGGCTGACACAGTTTCTCTTTAAGTCTTCTGATATAATCCGTATGATTCCCCGGATAATATATTTTACCTTCTATATTGGTTTCCGAAGTTTGTACCGTGTCCTTAACAATAGTATCCTTTTTTGCTAAATTTTCGGTTTTTTCATCTACAATGGTCTTAGTATCTTTAATAAGTTCGTCTACTTTATTATTTTCCTCTTCCCCTTTAAAGAGCATTCCCAATATATCAGGGGTCGGATAGCGCAACATCGCGTCACCAAACACTATACCCTCCCGCACCATTCCTTTGGCGGTGGTGTGATAACTGCTGAAAAGGGTCATTGTAAAGAGGGCTACCAGCACCCCCACAATAAAGAGTAAGATTTTTTTAGGTTGCATAACTTAACTCATTAATAATTCCCACTCGGTCATTAAATCCTCCAACTGCTGTTTTTTCTGTTCGTATTCCTTGTAAAAAGCATCGTTCTGTACGCCTTGTCCCATCTGCTCATTCATCGCTTTAAGCGCTTCTTCAAGAGCGGTAATGTTCTTCTCTATCTTGTTGAGCTTATTCTGAATGGCTTTCTGCTGTTTCTGTTCCTCAAACGAGAGTTTTTCTTCTTTCTGCGGTTCTTTTTCTACCTGCACAGGAGTGCTTTTGCTCTGCTGTTCTATCTCTCTAAAATTAACGGCAGCACGTTGTTCGAGGAAGAAATCGATGTCCCCAAGATATTCTTTCAGATGTTTGTTCTTAAACTCGTATACCTTATCGGTAAGCCCTTGCAAGAAATCGCGGTCGTGCGACACAATAATGAGCGTCCCTTCAAATTGCTGTAAGGCTTGTTTGAGTACGTTCTTCGATTTGATATCCAAGTGGTTCGTAGGCTCGTCCATCACCATTACGTTAAAGTCCGAAAGGAGCATCTTTGCCAATGCCAAACGGTTGCGCTCCCCTCCCGAAAGCACTTTCACTTTCTTGTCTACCTCATCGCCACGGAAGAGAAAAGCCCCAAGTATGTCGCGTATTTTAGTGCGATTGCTGTCGTTAGCTGCATTAAACATCGTATCAAGCACGGTGAGTTCTCCATCTAAGTAGTCGGCCTGGTTCTGAGCAAAGTAAGCCAACTGTACATTGTGCCCCAGCCTGATAGTTCCTTCATAGGGTATTTCGCCCACTATCATCTTGGCGAGGGTCGTTTTTCCCTGTCCGTTTTGTCCCACAAAAGCTACTTTGCTGCCTCGTTCTATAAGCAAACTCACGTGACTGAGCACCTCTTTTTCACCATAACTTTTCGATACATCATCTATTTCCAGCACTACCTTCCCTGGCGTTACCGATACGGGGAAACGTACGTTCATCACCGCATTGTCTTCCTCGTCTACCTCTATGCGCTCTATTTTGTCCAACTTCTTCATAAGCGACTGTGCCATTGAGGCTTTGGAAGCTTTGGCGCGGAATTTTTCGATGAGCTTTTCAGTGTGTTGTATCTTCTTTTCTTGGTTCTTTTGTGAGGCGAGTTGCAGTTCGCGCATCTCTTTTCTCAGTTCCAAAAACTGAGTGTAAGGCTTCGGGTAATCGTATATTTTGCCTACCGAAATCTCAATCGTCCGATTGGTCACATTGTCTAAAAACATTCTGTCGTGCGACACAATTACCACCGCCCCGCTATAAGTAGAGAGGAACTGTTCTAGCCAAATAATCGACTCTATATCCAAGTGGTTCGTAGGCTCGTCCAATAGCAATATATCGTTGTTCTGCAACAGCAGTTTTGCCAATTCTATACGCATACGCCACCCGCCCGAAAAACTATCGGTGAGCTTGTCGAAATCACTCCGCTGAAAGCCCAACCCCAATAGCACTTTCTCAGTTTCACCTTGGTATTGGTATCCCCCTATAAGGTCGAAACGATGCGTATAGTCGCTGAGTTTATCAAGCAAATCGTGGTACGCCTCGCTCTCGTAATCAGTGCGGGTTTCTATCTGGTGATGAATATCGTCCAACTGACGTTCCAAAGCCTTAATCTCAGTAAATGCCTGATAGGCTTCTTCCAAAATGGTACGTCCTTTCACAAAATCAATATCCTGTTTCAGAAATCCGATGCGTACATCTTTATCGGTAGCAATGCCTCCGGTATCGGGTTTAAGTTCGCGTGAAAGCAATTTGAGCATCGTCGATTTCCCCGCTCCGTTCTTGCCAATAAGCCCCACACGGTCGCCCGCATTGAGCATAAAAGCAACGTCCTCAAAGAGGTACTCGCCTTGAAAAGAAACAGATAGGTTGTGAACGTTCAGCATATGATATTCGTTATTTCGGGCGCAAAAGTACAAAACTATAAGTAATTAGCAATAAATAATGCCTAATTATTAGGTAAAATCAGTACAACCCTTCGCAAAAAATCCCTAATCACTAAAATCAAATCTCAAAATTCACAGCATTTTTCACTGCCTTACCTTCACCCACCGCTTATTATCTCTTCATTCATCAGCCTCTTTTTCTCCGCCTTTCCGTCACCACATTCCCCCTTTTCCGTCGCTACACTCCCTCTTTGAAGGAGGCTAGGGGGATGTTTCATTATTTTTTCCGTCACCACATTCCCCCTTTTTCCGTCATACTCCCCCCTATTGCCTATGGCCTAAGGCCTAGTGCCTTTTCCCTTTCTTTCGCCTCGAAACCCCGTTTTTAACATTTTTAGCGTTGTTGTATTATATTATGAATCAACTTTTTACATACCCTTCCTATACCAATCGTCCAAGATTCGTATAAGCTTCCTATAAGCTCTCTATAAGCTAAGTGTAGCCTCCTAATAGCCTTTTCTCACTAAAATCTCTCTTAGTCTC
The DNA here is from genome assembly GCF_000411575.1 of Capnocytophaga sp. oral taxon 336 str. F0502. Classification (NCBI taxonomy): domain Bacteria; kingdom Pseudomonadati; phylum Bacteroidota; class Flavobacteriia; order Flavobacteriales; family Flavobacteriaceae; genus Capnocytophaga; species Capnocytophaga sp. oral taxon 336. The sequence continues at coordinate 18,163 of NZ_KE150493.1, forward strand.
CTTATGAAATTTTCCGTTTCCTTTCGATAGCTCAGATATGTCACTTTTAGGGGTACACACTTTGCCAAAGTTTGAAACTTTGGCAAAGTTGATTGTTTGGTATTATTGGCATTATTGGTATTTACCTCATTTCCAAATTTTCTCATTCTCTCATTCTCCAATTCTCTCATTCTCCAATTCTCTAATTTTCTAATTCTCCCATTTTCTCATTTCCAAATTTCCAAATTTGTCCATTTGCTAATTACTTCGTACCTTTGCACTTTCATTACCTGTCACCTAATTAAAATGAACACTCTTAAACAATATAACACCGTCATTGAACAATGCCGTACGCTCTTTATCAACAAGATGAAAGACTATGGCTGTGCCTGGCGTATCTTGCGCCTCCCTTCTCTTACTGACCAGATTCTCATCAAAGCACAACGCATTCGAGGGCTACAAGAGAATACCGAGCATAAAATCGATGAAGACGAGACAGCCGAGTTTATAGGCATCATCAACTATGCCTTGATGGCTCTTATTCAAATAGATAAAGGAGTAGCTACCCAACCCGACCTTAGTATCGAAGAGGCAACGGCTCTATACGACGCTAAAGTTACCGAAACACGCTCCCTTATGGAAGCTAAAAACCACGATTATGGCGAGGCGTGGCGCGAAATGCGGGTGAGCTCTCTTACCGACCTTATCCTGCAAAAGCTCTTGCGTGTAAAACAAATTGAAGATAATAAAGGGAAAACATTAGTAAGTGAAGGTATTGATGCTAATTATCAAGATATGATAAACTATGCAGTGTTTGCTCTCATACATTTAAACAATCAACATAACAACTAAATAACAACTTATATGAAATATCTTATCCAGCTTTGTCGCATATTATTAGGCGTTACTTTTATCATCAGTGGAATGATAAAACTCAATGACCCTATGGGCTTTTCATTTAAATTGGAGGACTATTTTGCTCCCGATGTGCTCAATATGCCTTTTTTTGTACCATACACTTTAACTTTTGCCATTTTGGTATGTATTTTCGAAGTAGTTTTGGGGGTAACCTTATTGGTAGGCTATAAAAAGAAGCTCACTCTGTGGCTTTTGCTGGCTATGTTAGTATTCTTCGGCTTCCTCACCTTCTATTCGGCTTATTTTCACAAAGTAACTGATTGTGGTTGTTTTGGTGATGCTATCAAATTTACACCTTGGCAATCGTTTACCAAAGATATGGTACTATTAGTTTTAGCTCTCATCGTCTTTTGGGGGCAAAAATATGTACAACCCATTACCAAAGGCAATTTACCTTTATTAATTACAGTAATCTCTGTGCTTTTCTGCATAAGCTTTGTATATTACGTGTACAATCACTTACCCATAAAAGATTTTCGCCCATATAAGATAGGAACAAATATCCCCAAAGGTATGGAATTACCGCCCAATGCCGTTACTTATTATTGGACTTTCAAAGTAAACGGCAAAGAAAAAGTGATTGTAACTAAAGATGCAAGTTTCCCAAAAGTAGATGGTGAATATGTAAGCTCTACCTCTACTACCGAATTACCTCCTATACACGATTTTTATATTCAAGATAAAGATAGAGAAACAGACTATTTGCCACAATTTATGGCAGAAGAAAAGCTCTTGATGGTAGTTTCTTATCGCCTCGACCTTGCTGACCAAGAGGCTTTTAAGGCAATCAAAACAGTAACCGATAAAGCTCTTAAAAATGGTTATACCGTGATAGGTCTTACCTCACAAATGGAGAAAGCTCCTTATATTGTAAAGAAATACGAACTCAATTTCAACTTTTATTATAACGATGCTACTACCCTCAAAACAATGATACGTTCTAATCCTGGACTTATAGTGCTTTCCAAGGGTACTATTATCGATAAAAAGCATTATAACGACAGCGAAAAATTATCAATTGATAAATAACACACCTTTTACTCACATTTCCAGCTATCGCTGGTTTTACCTTTTATCTCTTATCTTTTACCTAAAAACGTGTGGCGTAAAGTAAATACCGATTATCAGAATTATTTGCGATTACAACGTGGTTTATCGCAGAATACTGTTGTGTCTTATGGCTTAGATATTGAGAAACTCATAGGGTATTTGGAAAAATACAATATCACTGAACCTGCCGATACTATTCAAGTAGATACCTTGCGCCAGTTCGTATACGAAGTCTCCAAAGAACTCAATGCACGTTCACAAGCCCGACTCATATCGGCTTTGAAGAGTTTTTTTAAGTTTATGATTTCTGAGAAAGGACGTGAAGACTTCCCTATGAGCCTTATCGACAGCCCTAAAATAGGTGTAAAACTCCCCGATACACTTTCCTTAAAAGAAATAGATGCTATGCTTGCCTCCATAGACCTCAGCACCGATGAGGGGCATCGTAATAAAGCTATTATAGAAACGCTTTACGGTTGTGGGTTACGAGTGTCGGAATTAGTCTCTCTCCGTCTATCCGACTTGTTTTTCGAAGAAGATTTCATTAGAGTAATGGGGAAGGGTAGCAAACAGCGCTTAGTGCCTATTGAAAGCTATACGCAGAAACAAATTAACAATTATATCAATAACCAGCGCAAACAATTAAAGATAGCAAAAGGTCACGAAGATTACGTTTTCCTAAACAGAAGAGGGAAACAACTTACTCGCGCAATGATATTTACTATTGTAAGACAAGTAGCTGAAAACATAGGATTACAGAAGACCATTAGCCCACATACCTTCAGACATTCTTTTGCGACACACCTATTGGAGAACGGTGCGAATCTGCGTGCCATACAGATGATGTTAGGTCACGAGAATATTACTACCACAGAAATATACGTACACGTAGAGAAGTCATATTTGAGGGAAGCTTTGGTGAAATACCACCCACGCCATAAAATGAACTTTACCCAATAGCCTATTATGTCATCACTCTATTACAAACAGATGAGTGAAGTTTTACCTTATTAGTTTTTTTAGCTATAGGTCTTCAAAATCAAGGTCTTTGTAAACACCATTACTATTGCTTACGCCTTCCAAGCGTTCATTGTAATAGTTCTTTTTAAAGTCTTTTTGATGACGTTCAGAAATTACCTCCTCTCCTTTTTCATCAAAAACATAGTTAGTCATTTCGTTTAAAATATCTTTAAACATTTCAAAATCCTCTTTATATAGATAGATTTTGTGCTTTTTGTAGTGAAATGAGCCATCATCGTGAGTAAACTTCTTACTTTCGGTAATAGTCAAGTAATAATCATTAGCGCGCGTTGCTCTCACATCAAAAAAATAGGTGCGTCTGCCTGCTCTTAAAACTTTTGAGAATATCTCTTCATTGTCTAATATTTCTTTTTCTCCCATCGTTATGTACGTATTTTTAAATTATTCTGTCGGCAAAAGTCTTCATTTTTTATAGCAAGTGCAAATATTTATAGTATGAATTTTACTTTATTTCCTTATTTTAGTATAATTTTAAGGTTTCACACTTGAAAAAGACTACTAACCATAATTTTATCAAAAGAATATCGCTTAAAAATTACCAATTAACTTCGCCAACACCTTCTCCTTCATCTTAGCTTCGCTTTACCTTCTTCTTAGGTTCGAATAAGCCCTATCTTTCAGCCTAATTAAGCGCTACTTCCTTATCCTATTACGACTTCTCTCCCTTCAACTACTATTTCAAAATCTCCCTCTGGACGCTCTTTTACGTATTGTATTTTGCGAATTTTGGTGAGGTAACTATGCTGTGCAATGGCGCGCTTCTCGTCATCGGTGATAACGGATACAATTTCACGCTCAGGATAAGTGAGCAATAGCAAGAAATCTAACTGACCATAATCATTGGCGATATGCAAAATACGGGCTTTTTCGGGTAGTGAATGCAAGAGTTCGTGATAGTGTTCGCGATGCTGCTGGTAATCTCCTTTTACAGCGCGCACTACATAATTTTCCTTGTATAAATAGTTTAAAAACAGTTTCTTCTTTAGGTAATCCACTCCTTCCAATTGTTTGCGCAAAGCGAGGAATTGCTGGCGATAGAAAGCACCTATCTGTTTGGCACGCTCGCGTGGAGTATTGCCAAAACGCTCATCGTTAGGAGCTATGGGTTCGCCTACTACTACCGTAATAGCACCATCATAAACAATTATATCGCCTTTGGGTTGCACTTCCGAACAACCGTGAATATACACGGGTACAAGAGGCGTTTGGAAATGTTCGGCTATTAGGAAAGCACCTTTGTGAAAACGGTGTATTTGGTTGGTATCAGAGCGTTTGCCCTCTGGGAAAATCATTACTGAAATACCGTTCTTCAAGTTCTTTTCGAATAAGGGCATTCCTTTTTCTATACCTTCAGAGGCTGGAAAGAAGCCCATTGACTGAACATAACGTCCAAATACTACCGAGTTATACACCCAATCATTTACCATATAACTGATGCGATGTGTGAAGAGCCCTATGGCTAAGGTATCGAGCCACGAGGTATGATTGGAAATTACTACCGAAGGAGTTGTAAGCTGTATATGGTGTGGATTCTCTACCTTTTTGCGCACAAAAGGATTGGCATAAAGCACTGAAGTAGTGAGCGAAGCTGCTAAACGTCTGAGCCACATAGTGCGTTTAGGAGTTATTTTAGCAAGTAGCCAACCTATATTGGAGAGAATTATAGACGATAGTGCATAATAGGTAGTTAGCAGTATGGATTGCAGCAAAAGACGCAAACTCACCGGAGAACGCCCCCTATCAGGACGACGGAAGATACAAAACTTGAATATCGTAGGGTAAAATACAAAAGTTATCGCCAAAGCAGTGAAAATACCTATCACCGATACCGATGCAATTGACTTTAATGCAGGGTGTTTGGCAAAAATAAGCGTACCGATAGCTAAAAAGGTAGTAATAGACGCCAAAAGCACTGACACTTTGTACACGGGAAGTTCATTTTTACCATCGGTATAGTCTTTTTGTAGCGCACAAGTCATAAAAATACTAAAATCTACCGAATGACCTAATACCAAAGTGCAGACAATCATACTAAACACATTGAACTCTATGCCAAAAAAGTTCATTAAAGCAGATGTAACTATCCCTGTAACTCCAATAGGAATAAGAGTGAGTAACACCAACTCTACACGCCTAAAAAACAAGAGCAGTATGAGGAAAATAGCAATAGACGAATAGTTTACTAACAGCAATATATCGTCTTTGAGTTTCCCTAAAAACGTTTCACTTAGGTTCTTGCGGTCGATAACAACGGTAGGCGTGTGTTTTTCTACTGAATGAATAAAAGAGTCACGCTCGGCAGGAGCGAGTTTTACGAGATTGGCAATGGTATAAAAGCCCTCTTTTTCGGTAATAAAATCTTCTAACGGAATGGCTGAAAGCGCTTTATAAGTATCAAGGTCTTTTATAACTTCAAAATCACCTGCTATACTTTGGTAGAAAGGTGCATAGGTTTCTTCTTTAAAACCGACTTCATTTCCTTTTCCTATGAGTTGTTGTTTTAGAAATTGCTGTCTTTCGGCATTCCAAAAATCTTTCCATCGTTGTAAACGCGCTTCTTGTTCTTTTTTAGGCAATACAATCCCCCCAATAGAACTGAATTGCTTGATACTATCGTGTGCTTTATAACTTTGCAACTGCTGATATAGTGTATAATTGCGCTCTAAGGCTTCCTCTAACGAGTTGCCATAAGCAGCGGCATAGAGCGATTTGTATTCGCTATCGGTGATGTTTTCTAATTGATGTTCAGCTGCTTTATAACGTTCGTTGATATAGTTGATATTGGCAATATCGCCATTGAAACGGACATTATGAAAAGTAAAACAACTCACCGCTATCAGCAGTAAGCAAGCTCCAACTACCCACTTGTTGTGATGAAATGGATAAGCCCCTATACGGTCTAAAAAGGTTTTGCGCACCTCGATAGTGCGATTGCCACGGTAGAAATGAGGCACGAGCACCAACGATAATATGGCTGATACCATTATGCCCACAAAAGCAAACACGCCTAAATCTTGCATCACCTCAGAATGCACAAAGAGCAAGCAGAGGAATGAAATAGCGGTAGTTATACTACTGAGCAATATAGGCACAGTTACAGCACGGTACAACTCGGCGGTGTTTTTAGCTACCTTGTAATGTGTGAGGATATGTAGCGAATAATCAATCGTAACTCCTAAGAGTACCGCTCCTAAACTGATAGAAATTGCCGAAATACTGCCTTTGAGCACATAGAGTGTTGCCAAAGCGGAGAGCACCCCAAAAGCAGAAGGGATAAAAGCGATAAACGGAATATAAACACTTCGATAAAAGAAGACAAGCAATAAATAAAGTGCTGATAGTGAAATGAGTACTGTGGTGAGAATATCGGTTTTGATTTGAGAGGCGTTGCTCACCGAGATAAAGGGAGCCCCAAAGAAATCTACACGCACTTTCCCTTTATACTGGGCGTTGAGATGGTCTTGCAACTCGTCTAACCCTGCGACGAAAGCGGCATTGTGCTCGCTATCGTTACCATCGTACTTAGGGTTGATAAAGAAGAGTATATGCTGCTCGTCGTTAGTAGTAAGGAAACCATTGGCAATCTTAAAATCATTGCCTGTATTGAGCTCTTGAAGTTTGCGCAAACCGCGAAAAGTGAGACCAAAAGGGTCTTTACGGATAAACTGTTGTGCCACCATACCCGCAGGAGTGAGCATCGTTTTGTACTGACTCTCCACCATTGATTTGAGGCTATCGGGGGCTAAACGACGTTCTAAATAAGCGTAATCTTCATCGTTTAGAAAAAGAGGTAAGTGGTCGTTTACAAACTGCCAAGTCTCATCGATTTCTTCTTCGTTTATAATCCCCTGAATACTGGTGATATACTTCGTCATAGAAGCGTTGAGTGTATCGCGCAAAGTTTCGGCAACTGCCTGCATATCGGTGAGTGTTCCGCCTTTTTCGGCTGTTACCATTACCGAAATTTTATCAGCGAAATTGAGTTGCTTGAGCACCTTGGAAGTGATGTTCGTCTTATCGTTTTGAGGGAGTACTTTGGTGATATCCTCTTCAAACCGCAACTGACTCAAGCCATAAATAGCAATGAGTGCCCAAGCGGTGAAGAATGAGAAGGTAGCGAGTTTATGAGTGGTGATATATTGGTAAATTCTGTTTAACATCTGCGTTTATTTATCGGACAAAAGTATAGAATAATTAGCAAATAGACAAATTAGAAAATGAGAAAATTTGGAAATGAGAAAATTAGAAAATGAGAGAATTAGAAAATTAGCAAATGAGGTGAAGGCTACAAGAAACGCCAGCGAAAAGATTGTCAGTTTATTCAACTTTGCCAAAGGTGCGAGCCGCACGGGCAGTGTGAGCTACACGGGCAGGGAAAAAATTAGCAAATTAGGGAATGAGAAAATTAGCAAATGTGGAGGGTTGAGGAGTTCGAAAGATAACGGCGAAGAACGGAAGAGAGCTGAGAAGAATTTTGATGAAAAAAGGCTATGAGGAGGGTGGGGGTAGCTTATAGAGAGCTTATAGGAAGCTTATACGAATCTTGGACGATTGGTATAGAAAGGGTGTGTAAAAAGTTGATTCATAATGTCATACAACAGCACTAAAAATGTTAAAAACGGGGTTTCGAGGCGAAAGAAAAAGAATCCTTACCCCTGCCCTCTCCCAAGGAGAGGGGGTGTAGTGACGAATGACGAGTGATGAATAACGAATGCGGACTTCCTTTAAAGGGGGAATGTGGTGACGGAAAGGCGAAGAAATGAGGAATGACAGGGGACGAATGACGAGTGATAAATGACGAATAACAGATTTTTGAATGAACAATACATAAAGATAAAAGGAAGATAACTTGCGAGAGTTATTGGAGGAAGGAGATGTACGGGCAGTTGTTGGACGAGGCTGATGGGGCGGAGAAGGAGAACGAGATAGATAGGGTAGACTAGATGGAGTGAGCGGACAAGGTGGATAAGGCAGAGCAGTTGGACGTTTCTGACGACTAAAATTAACACCTTATAACTAGAAATTAACTGCTAAATATTGCTTTTTGTCGATAAAATAAGGCTTTTCGTCGATTATTTTTGCGGACTCCGCCCGTATTGCAGTACCTTTGTCACAGCTAAATGACAAAAAGTTGCTTAAAAACTAAAAACGATGAAAAGAACTTTGTACATATCTTTTTTGTGTCTCTGTCCTTTGTTAGCAGGGGCTCAAGCGAAACAATGGTCGCTGGCTGACTGTATCAACTATGCGGTACAGAACAATATTTCTGTAAAGAAGACGGAACTGAACCAGCAGACGGCTGAAATCAATTACAGTCAGGCGAAGAGCAACCGCTTGCCTACGGTAAGTGGCTCGGCTTCGGCAAACCAGAATTACGGTTCGGCAATCAATCAGATTTCTAATGAGCGGGTGTCGCACCGTACGTTCTCCAACAATTTTGGGGTATCGGCATCTATGCCACTCTATCAGGGCAATAAACTGAACCTACAAGTAGACCGCAGCAAATTATTGCTCGAACAGAACGAACTGTACGTGCAAGAGGCGAAAAACAACATCACTTTGAGTGTGCTTGAAGCTTATCTGCAAGCCCTTTACAGCTATGAGGGAATAGAAGTAGCTAAGAATACGGCGCGCTCTTCGGGTGAGGAATTAAAACAAGCACAGGGCAAGTTTGCCAATGGGTCTATTGCTAAACTGAGTTTAGCTGAGATAGAAACGCGTCACGCCAACAACGAGTATGCTATTATCAAAGCAGAAAATGAATACGAAAGTAGGGTACTGACCCTCAAACAACTGTTGGAGCTTCCTCCTAATAGTGATTTCGCTATTGCGCTCGACCTTCCCGCAGATGATGAAACGGCGATTATCCCTAATAAAGATGTGGTTTTTGCGGAAGCCAAACAAAAGCTCCCCAATCTAAAAATCTATCAATCACAACAAAAGATAGCTGAAAAAGATATTAAGATAGCCAGAGCGGGCTATGCCCCTACTCTATCGCTACAAGCAGGGGTAAATACAGGATATTCAAACCTCAACGATTTGAGCTATCGCACCCAGTTGGACAGCAATTTCGGTCAGACCATAGGAGCATCGCTCAATATTCCTATCTTTTCGCAGTTCAGAAATAAGAACAATGTGAAGCTGGCTAAGGTTACCCAACAGCAAGCGGTGCTCGACGAACAACAAGCAGAAAAAGACCTCTATACCAAAATAGAAACCGCTTGGCAGAATGCTACCACTTACCAAGCACAACAAGGAGCTTCGCGCACGGCTCGTGACAATGCTAAATTGGCATACGATTTGGCAGTAAAAAAGCACGAATTCGGTGGACTTACCAATACCGAGCTTCTCGTAAGCGAAAACGCTTACCTCAACGCGGAGCAAACCTATTTGCAAAATAAGTATATGCAGGCGCTGTATGTACAGTTGCTGAAGTTTTATATGGGAGTCCTCCCCCTAACCCCCTCCCAAGGAGGGGGAATGTAGCGATGGTCATCTTTCTGAAAAAATAATTTATAGAATATTATCTAATAACTAACGACTAAATACAATGAAAAAACACATCAAAAAAATTATTATTATTGTGCTATTAGCGATAGTGGCTTTTGGGGTGTATCACTTCTTTATGAAGGAAAAACCTACTTTTATCGTCCTGCAAACCGATAAGGTAACCGAAGGTGACGTTACTACCGAAGTAACTGCTACTGGTAGCGTACAGCCGGTGGACGAGGTAGAAGTAGGTACCCAAGTATCGGGATTGGTAAGCAAGATTTACGTAGATTACAACAGCCAAGTGAAGAAAGGACAGCTACTGGCGGAACTCGACAAGACGAACCTTCAAGAAATGGTTGTAAATGCTACTGCCAATTACCAATCGGCACTCAACGAACTGAATTACTACCGTCAGAATTACGAACGACAACAGAAAATGTACAATGCCCAAGTGATTAGCAAATCGGACTACGAGCAAGCATTGTATCAGTTCAACAACGCGAAAACAAATGTAGCACAACGTCTTACGACCCTCAATCAAGCAAAAACCAATTTGGGATATGCCAATATCTATTCGCCTATCAATGGGATTATCCTCAGCAAAGAGGTAGAAGAAGGGCAAACGGTAGCCGCCTCGATGAGTGCACCTACACTCTTCAAAATAGCCAAAGACATCAAGCGTATGCAGGTGGAAGCCGATGTAGACGAAGCCGATATAGGACAAGTGAAAGTAGGACAACGTGTGAGCTTTACCGTAGATGCTTACCCCCAAGAAGAGTTTTCGGGGAAGGTAACCCAAGTGCGTCTATCACCTACTACGACTTCGAACGTGGTGACCTATACGGTGATAGTAGAGGCGGAGAACCCCGACGAGAAGCTCAAACCTGGGCTTACCGCGACCATCGCTATCTATACCAATGAGCTGAAAAGCGTAACCATAGTGCCTGCGAAAGCGATGAATTTCACCCCAGACATCGACCTACTGATGCAGTATTACGCTCAGAAAGGCATTAACGCTCCAATGCCCAAAGTACAGCACGGCAAGGGTAAAAATAAATACGTATGGGTAGTGAACACCGACGGTAGTCTTGCCCAACAAAGCATCAGCATTGGTAGCAACGATGGTATTAATGTGCAGGTGCTCAGTGGGGTAACGGTAGATACAGAAGTGGTTACATCCTTAGCAAATATGAACCCGCAAGCCAATGCGGAAAAGAAAGATAGTGGCGACAGCGGTAGTCCGTTTATGCCTAAACGTCCTCGTCGTGATAACTCAAAAGCTAAATAAATGAAAAAAGCAATCATGAACATACGCGATATGAAACGCGAGTTTAAGATGGGCAACGAAATGGTTCACGCCCTGAAAGGCATTAACCTCACCATTCACGAGGGTGAGTTCGTAACCATTATGGGACCGAGTGGTTCGGGTAAATCAACCTTATTGAACATATTAGGTTGTTTAGACCGTCCATCGTCAGGCGATTACTTTTTGGACGGCATCTCGGTGAAAGATATGAGCAAGAACGAACTCGCAACGGTACGCAACACCAAGATAGGCTTTATCTTTCAGTCGTACAATCTTTTGGCGCGTACCTCAGCTATCGAGAATGTAGAGCTCCCTTTGATGTACAACTCTAAAATCTCGGCTAAAGAACGTCGCGAGCGCGCTATTGAAGCTCTCATCAGCGTAGGTTTAGAAAGCCGATTGAACCACTTGCCCAGTGAACTATCGGGTGGACAACAGCAACGGGTAGCCATTGCGCGTTCCTTAGTGAACCACCCGGTGATACTCCTTGCCGATGAGGCTACCGGTAACCTTGACACTAAAACCTCTTATGAGGTAATGGAGCTTTTCCAACGCCTTAACGACCAAGGTAGTACGATAGGGTTTGTAACCCACGAGAACGACATCGCTCTTTTCAGCAAGCGCACTGTTGTACTCAAAGACGGGCATATCATCAGCGATAAGGAAGTAACCAATAGGCTGAATGCAAAGGAAGAATTAGCACAATTACGAAATACGAATGACGCAGACTGAATCTTTTTTAATTAAAAATTTGCAGGTTAAAAAAAATGTACTACTTTTGCAAAAATAACAGATGTTATATTACAGATGTTATAACAAAGTTTTATGCCGAAATCAACAACAATAACGCAAGAAGTAATTATAGGAACCGCCTTTGAAATGGTGCGAAAAGAAGGCTTTTCAGTCCTTTCAGCCCGAAATATTGCCAAGCAAATAGGTTGTTCCACTCAGCCCATCTATTGGTGCTATAAAAATATGGATGACCTTAAAGCCGAAATCTGCAAAAAAGCACTGCCCTTCCTACAAAGTGTAGTGCTCAGTTACTCAAAAACAGGCAATACTCTTTTAGATTTAGGACTCGGATACGTGCGAATGGCACACACCGAACCCGCCTTATTCAAGGCTTTTTATATGGATAATGTTACCAATGTAAAACTTACTGACATTTTCCCCGAAAGTGAGCGAGTGGTAGAAATAATGAAAAATAGCGAGGAATGCCAAAACCTATCTGATGAAGAGCTGAAGAATGACATTGCTAAAGGTTGGATGTTGGCACACGGTATCGCTTCATTGGTTGCTGTTGGTATGCTTGTTTACGACGAAGATAAAATTTTAGAAATATTAAAATAAACCTACCTTAATATGAGAACCAATAAAAAAACACTTCGGAATGTAATCTTATTTAGCTTGGTAGCCATCTCTTGCGGATGGATAGGCGTTGGGGTAAACCAGTTGCTTGGTGAGCCTTCTAATTTAGAGTCACTAGGGTCGTTGATTTTTATTGCTACACCTATTGTGTGTATGATTTTGCTTCGTCTTTTGGGTGGCGATGGTTGGAAAGATTTTCCTTTAAAACCTCGTTTCAAGCAAAACACTCGCTGGTATATCTTTGCTATTGCAGTCTATCCCGTGGTTATTGGTATAACACTGTTTGTTGGGAAGCTATTAGGTTGGGTAGATGTGAGTAAGTTTAGTGTTGCTGCCTATCTTCCTGTTTTTGCTACTGCTTTCTTACCCATTTTTATCAAAAATATCTTAGAAGAGACGGCTTTTCGAGGTTATCTCACTATAAAAATGGAACAACTCACCAAAAACGAATGGGCAATTTATTTAGTGGTGGCATTCGTCTGTCAAATATGGCACCTGCCATACAATCTCATATTCTTAGACGATGCTTATCAGGCAACCTTTTTCCCTTATAGCAAAGTGTTATTTGTTTTCGTGAGTTTTGTGGTTATTGCTGTTTGGACAATAATGTATACCGAAATTTTCTTTCTCTCACGTTCTCTTTTATTGGTAGTTTTGATGCACTCAATGAAAGACGCTCTTAATCCTCTCATTTCAGAAGGATTTACAGTTATTTCACCCGATAAAATACTTTTAGTATCTCCTCTTTTTGGTATCATTTCAACATTAATATACTTGGCTATAGGCTTGTATTTAAGAAGAATACGCAAAAGTAAAGAGCGTCTTCAATCATAATGAATAAATCGTATAAACTAAAATTTCAATAATATGAGCACAAACAATGAAAACCCTATAAATGTTGCTTCTTGGGATAAGATTTTCCCTAAAAGCGATAAAGTTGAACACAAAAAAGTGTCATTCAAAAACCGTTATGGCATCACCCTTATTGGCGACTTGTACTTCCCGAAAAACAGCGAAGATAAAAAACTTGCTGCCCTTGCTGTTTGCGGTGGATTTGGAGCTGTAAAAGAACAAGCTTCAGGATTTTATGCCCAAACAATGGCTGAAAGAGGTTTTGTAACCTTAGCTTTCGACCCCTTCCTATACGGGAGAAAGTGGTGGAGAACCTCGCAATGTAGCATCACCCGATATCAACACCGAAGACTTTTCGGCAGCGGTAGATTGCTTAGGAATTCAACCCTTTGTCGATAGAGAAAAAATAGGAATCATAGGTATTTGTGGTTGGGGAGGCTTTGCACTGAATGCTACAGCCATCGACACACGTATCAAGGCTGTTGTCACTATGGTAATGTACGATATGTCACGTGTGTTTAGCAAAGGCTATTTTGATGCCAATACGCCCGAAATGCGTATGGAAATGAAGCGTTCACTCAATGATATTCGTTGGAAGGATGCCGAGACAGGAACCCCTACACCAGGTTACCCTATGCCCGATACCCCATCGGATAAAGTACCTGAATTCTTGAATGATTATATTGAGTTTTACAAAACGCCACGAGGTTTCCACGAGCGTTCAGTTTCTAATCACGTTTGGACAGCTACTACCCTGCTTTCATTTATGAATTTTCCACTACTGTCGTATGCCAACGAAATTGAGGTACCAACCCTTATGATTGCAGGAGAAAAAGCCCATTCTCGCTATATGAGTGAAGATGCCTACAAGTTAATTGGAACTGAGAAAAAAGAACTACTGATTGTCCCTAATGCACGTCATACTGATTTTTACGACAATCAAGCTGGAGTAATTCCGTTTGATAAGTTGGAGGCGTTTTTTAGTGAGCATCTTCAATAAAATGAAGTATAAAAACAAGTCTCAAGCTAATTTTACTGAAAGAGAGGGAGGTAAAAGTAAGAAGAACTTAAAATAACTTTATCCCGCTTTGTTTTTGATACATTATGAGGTCTGCTGGCAAATAGTAAAAGGCGAGTACAAAACGCGTATCATAGGAGAACCTTTCTAGTCTCACAGAATTTGCTAATCTGCTAATTTTCTAATTCACTAATTAATATTATGAATATACAAAACCTTTTTAAAATAGCGTGGCGTGCCCTCTTGCTCAACAAAACAAGGGCGATGCTTACAATGTTGGGCATCATCATTGGGGTGGGCTCAGTGATAACGATGCTTGCCATTGGCGAGGGTTCTAAAAAGAGCATCAAGGAGAATATCTCTAAAATGGGTACCAATATGCTCAATATCCGTCCAGGTGCGGGTATGATGGGCGGTGTGCGTATGAGTATGAGCGATATGCAATCGCTGAAAATGACGGATTACGAAGCCCTCAAAAAAGAAGGTACCCTACTGAAATATGTATCGCCGGTAGTAAGTGGCAATGGACAAAGTATAGCAGGGGGCAACAACTGGCCTACCTCTATCTACGGCGTGAATACCGAATACTTGCCCATACGGGAGTGGAGTGTGGCAGAGGGAAGTATGTTTGGTGAAGATGAAATTACTAACTTTGCCAAAGTAGCTGTTATAGGACAAACAGTAGCTAAGAACCTCTTCACTAATGACGAAAATCCTATTGGGCAAACCATACGCTTTAAGAATATCCCATTTAAAGTGATAGGTGTACTCGCTAAAAAAGGTGAGAGCAACTTTGGTCAGGATCAAGACGATGTAATTATCGCCCCTTATACTACGGTACAAAAGCGTATTTTGGCACAAACTTTCTTGCAGAGTATTGTGGCTTCGGTAATAGATGAAAGTCAGTCGGAGAATGCAGTAAACCAAGTAAAGAAAATTTTGGAGCGCACACATAATCTTTCGGCTACACAAGAGAATGATTTCAATGTGTTTTCACAACAAGAGCTTATCAGTACATTTAGCTCTACCAGTGAGATGCTTACTGTGTTATTGGTAGCTATTGCCAGCATTTCGCTCATCGTGGGGGGAATAGGCATTATGAACATTATGTACGTATCGGTAAAAGAGCGCACTAAAGAGATAGGCTTGCGTATGGCTATTGGAGCTAAGGGAAAGGATATTTTGGCACAGTTCCTCATCGAGTCAGTGCTTATTAGCATTACTGGGGGGGTATTAGGGGTAATTATTGGCTTATTAGCAACGGTAGGCGTATCGCTGTTTATAGGCTGGCCAGTGAGTATTACCTTGTATTCTATTGTAATATCCTTCTTAGTATGTACCATTACAGGGGTATTCTTCGGTTGGTATCCAGCCCGCAAAGCAGCCGAGTTAGAACCTATTAGCGCCCTCAGATACGAGTAGTGCGAGTCGCACAGGTAATTAGAAATAATAAAAACTGATGAATATAACTTTACCTCCTTATGCTACAACAGAAGACCTGCAAAAATGTATGGTTATTGTTAGAGAAATATTAGATAGCAAAGCCATTACTATTAATGATGAGCAGTGCCAAGCTATAGCTTTAGAAGTTATGGGTATCTCTTATGCCAAAGGAGGAGACTATTCCCCTGAAATCATCAAGAGTTTTACAGAAAGTTATTTAAAAACATCAAAGTATAAAGAATGAAATTCTTAACACACATAGCTGCTTGGGCAGTGGTTTGTATTTTACCTGCCCTTATTTTTATCTCCGAAAGCAATCACCGATTTGAGGAGGCACTTTACCGTTCGATCATATCATTGCCTTTCTTGATGTTTTTGTTCTACATCAGTTTCTATTGGCTTATTGATAAACTGTGGTTTAAAAAACGATATATACTTTTTATATTGGTAGCAGTGGCACTCATTTTATGTATTTCGTACAGCAAATATGAGCTTTTTTCGTACTTTAATCCCCGCAAAGATGGACGCAGGATGCCTCCTTTCCACGCTTTTGTCTATTTTGATTTCCTATCGAACCTCTTACCAGTAGTCTTTGCAATGGCAATACGCTATGCACAACGCAACTTTTCTTTGGAAATCGCTCAGAAAGAAGCCCAAGCACACAAACTACAAGCCGACCTTACCCAACTGAAATACCAACTCCAACCGCATTTCTTTTTCAATGCGCTCAACAATATCTATTCGCTTATAGAGTTTGACCCTCAAAAAGCACAACAGAGCGTGCATAGCCTTAGCAAACTGATGCGTCACTTTATGCAAAACATTGACCAAAAGCAGATTAGCCTTGCAGAGGAAGTAGATTTCTTGCAACAGTACATCAGCTTAATGCAGTTACGCCTGACTGATAAAACTACTGTACGGGTAGATTTCCCGAAGCAACTACCCCCACTCACCATAGCGCCTTTGCTGTTTATCAGCTTGGTGGAAAACGCTTTTAAGCACGGTGTATCGGCGACTGAGGTAACAGAATTGTCGTTTAGCTTGAGAGTGGAAGAGAATAAGGTAATATTTAGAAGTGAGAACACTATAATTCCTAAACAAGAAAGTTTGTATAACTCAGGTATTGGCATTGAAAACTTAAAGAAACGGCTAACACTTCTTTATCCTAAAAAACATCAATACAATATCGAAGAAAAAAACGGAGAATACATTGCTCAATTGACAATTGAGAATTGATAATTGACAAATGTGAGGTTTTTAGACCAAAGACAAGAAATTTTCTTAAAAAAGAAGTACTTTCGATGTGAGGACAGTGTAGCTTACGCTACAGAAATCTTACAAATCAAACAAATAGGTAGCAAGCTACCTGAAAGTCTCGAACTGACCTATACTTCATAATTTTGCGCAGTTGCTCTGCGGGACGTCTGACGGACTTTTAACAAACCTTAAACGAAACTACAGTGGTTTTATAGTGGGTCTACAGTGGGTCTACAGTGGCTCTACAGTGGGTCTACAGTGGGTCTACAGTGGCTCTACAGTGGGTCTACAGTGGGTCTACAATAAAGGTTAATCGAATTATAATAGAACATTGATTGAACTTATGGTGCTACTATCTCCTCACATCACTCGTTCTAGTGTTTAAACTTGTTGTACTTAAAATAAGTAACAACTTAAATCAAAGGCTCGAAATTTTCTTTAAAAAAAGAAATACATCTGGCGGTACAGAAAAGAGAATCTTTTGCTTAATTATTTAATTGATTTTCACATAATTTATATAGCGTAAGCTATATTTCCTCTTTTGGTGTGTTTGGTCTGTGGTTTTAGTAGGCACTTTTTGGTAATACAGCATTATTTTCGTACCTTTGCCCCAAAATAATAATAGCTAACAATTGTGGAAACCAAAATATCAGTTATCGGAGGAGGAAGTTGGGCAACGGCTCTGATTAAGATTTTTACCGCCAATATCGACCAAGTGTGTTGGTATATGCGCAATGAACAGGCTATTGAGCACATCAAAGCGACCAAACACAACCCTAACTACCTTAGCGATGTACATTTAAACATCAGCAAGCTACACCTCACCAACGACATCAACGAGGCGGTAGCTTTTAGCGATTATGTCGTCTTTTCTATCCCTTCTGCTTTCTTAAACGAAGAATTAGAAAAACTCACCGAACCGCTATCTAATAAAAATATATTTTCTGCTATCAAAGGTATCGAACCTAAGAGCGGACTTATAGTAGGTGAGTATTTCAACAAAATACATCACGTACCTTATGCACAGATAGGCGTTATAGCAGGTCCTTGCCACGCCGAAGAGGTAGCTCTCGAACGTCTGTCGTACCTCACTATTGCCTGTCTCGATGAGGAAAAAGCGCGCTTTATGGCTGAAGCAATGAAACGCCATTATGTGAAAACCAAAATATCCGACGATGTGGTAGGTATTGAATACGCTGCTATGCTGAAGAACATTTATGCCCTTGCTGCGGGTATTGCACACGGATTGGGCTATGGCGATAACTTCCAAAGTGTGTTGATGAGCAACGCCATTCGCGAGATGCGACGCTACATCAAGCATATTTACAAAATCAAACGAAATATTAACAATTCCGCTTATTTAGGTGATTTACTCGTAACCGCCTACTCGCTTTTCAGTCGCAACCGTATGTTCGGCACGATGATAGGTAAAGGCTATACTGTAAAGAGTACAATGGCTGAAATGAATATGGTAGCCGAAGGCTATTACGCCACCAAAAGCGCTTACCTCATTAACAAAAATCAAGAAAAACCCAGTCGCACCCCTATACTCGATGCTGTCTACAAAGTGTTATACGAAGGCAAAAGAGCCAATGTAGCATTTGCAGAACTGACAGGAGAACTGGATTAGCTTCCTCCCCCTGCCCCTCCAAAGGAGGGGAGTTCGTGAGAAAATCATTGTTAAACTTTTATTTCACCCTTCTTAAATCCTCTTTATGGATTTATCCTCTCTTCTTTGGAGAGAGGAATGGGATAAGGATTATTATGTTCACAGGAATTATAGAAGAAATAGGTAAAATCGTACAGATAGAACGCGAAGAGGCGAATCTGCATTTATACGTAAAAAGTTCGTTTACAAATGAACTAAAAATAGACCAAAGTGTTGCTCACAACGGCGTATGCCTTACGGTAGTGGCTATCGATGGCGATGTATACCGAGTAACCGCTATTGCCGAAACTCTTACCAAAACCCACTTGGGCAGTTTGCAAGTAGGTAATGCGGTAAACTTAGAGCGCGGTATGCTTCTCAACACACGCTTAGACGGACATATCGTGCAAGGTCACATCGACCAAACGGGCACTTGTAGTGCTATCCAAGAAGAAGCAGGTAGCACCCGCTTTACTTTTGAGTACGACCCCTCTACTGGTAATGTGGTAATTGAAAAAGGCTCTATTACTGTGAATGGTGTAAGCCTAACGGTAATAGATGCAACTTCCCATAGTTTTAGTGTAGCAGTAATTCCCTATACTTTAGCACATACCAATCTGCAATATTTACAAATAGGTAGTGTTGTAAATTTAGAATTCGATGTGATTGGTAAATATGTCGCCCGACTTATGCAACGGTAAGGCGTTGTAAAATAAGAGAACGTACTTCTTCACGTAAGGACTCTTTATCGTCAAGGGTTTTGCCTTGGGTAGGAATAGAGCGCAATATATCTACTCGCATCATGCCCATACTGCCGGCAAAGAAGCGGAAGGGAAAGCGTTTTTTAGTATCGTAGAATACCATTGGCACTATGGGAATTTGGCATTCTATCGCAATACGGAAAGCACCATCTTTAAAACTATCGAGTACTATACTTTCATCATCTGGGACACCTCCTTCGGGGAAAATACAAATGCTCAGCCCTGCCTTTATTCTCTCCATCGCTTGGGCATAAACCTCCTTCCTACTCTGCGGACTCTTTCTATCTACCATTATCGCAACACGTTTGTAGAAATAACCAAACAATAGCGTCTTGCTCAGTTCCTTCTTCCCTACAAATACAAACGGATTTTTACTACAATAGAACATCAACATTATGTCCATCATACTGTAATGATTGGCGACCAGCATATAGCTATGGCGGTCGTTAGGCACGGTATATTCCCTGTGTATTTTCGGCAAAAAGCCCATACCATACAATATAGGCGTTGCCCATAAGTTCCGGGCTACCCAATAAAATGAGCGATACCATTCTGCTCGTGCTGTAAGAATAAACAACAAGGGCAACCACAGGAGAATAAGAATGAGTACAAGCAAGTAAAACCAGCTCTTCCACAAGAGCCAAAAGGTGTATTTCAGGAGTTTCATTTAATGTAATCTTATTATTATCCGGTAGGAGCAAATATATTACTGATTTCTAATATATAAACCTCAACATCACCGCTTAACGCTCTCTTTTTGCAATGTAAAAGTATCGTTAAAACAGTAATAAAGTTTTGTTAAAATCGATTTTTTCTTTGGTAATTCAAAAATTTGCCGTACCTTTGTCAGCGCAATGAGGGTGGTAGCTCATTGTAAAACTTCAAATAATAGTTTTCATAATTTAAAGTTTTGGTTGGTTAATGGAAAAGTCCGATATTATTATCGGACTTTTTTTTCTTATACAGACCACCATAGCTTCCAAGGAATCATCGAGAGCAAGCACACCAGTGCAATACCGTAAAACAAGGCTATTTTTCCGTACATCTTGCGCACTTCTGTCTGTTTTTTAAGTTTTACCCAGCCCACAGTAATCAGCGTTACTGCAATGATATTCATTATAGGGTGCTCCACCAATAACTGTCGCAATAAGCTGTCTTTCATCACCACTTTAGCCCCCTCACTCCACATCTGCAAACGAGGGGTAGTTACATAGACTAATAAGCCCAATAATAATTGAATATGAGAGAATACCAAAGCAAACAAACTCAAGCGGAGGTCTTTTATTCCAAAGTATTTTCTTTTGCCAAAAAATCCGATAAGCGCATTGATAACTGCTATGATAAGCACTGCCAATACTAAATAAGCACATAGTGAATGTGTCTGTTTAATTAGTTGATACATAATATTCTTTATAAATTTGCGGGCAAAAATACAAATCTTTTTGAAATTCTTTTCTTTCTTCAAAGTATTTTTTGTACTTTTGCCTTTGGATGATAGTTATGAATTATTGACGAATGAGGAAATGAGAGAATTGGAAAATGAGGAAATTAAAGAATTTGACTAATAAAACAATAATTAATTATGACAACCTTTTTTAGGAGGTGACAATCAGTTTATTCAACTTTGCCAAAGTTTCAAACTTTGGCAAAGTGCGTACCGCAAAAGCGATGTGTTAGGACTGTTAGGAGCGCTCGGAAGGGAACGGAGAAATTCGCAAGAAGGTTGAGAGGAGATTTGATGAGAAAAGGCTGTAAGGAGGGTATGGTTAGCTTATAGAGAGCTTATAGGAAGCTTATACGAATCTTGGACGATTGGTATAGAAAGGGTATATAAGTAATTGACTTATAACACGATATAACAGTGCTAAAAATGTTAAAAACAGGGTTTCGAGGCGAAAGAAAGAGGAAGAGGTGCTAGGCCTTAGGGCATAGGCAATAAGGGAAAACATCCCCCTAACCCCCTTCAAAGGGGGAATGTGATGACGGAAAAGAGAAGGAATGACGAATGCTAACTTCCTTCGAAGGGGGAATGTGGCGACGGAAAATCAAAAGAGACCTCTCCTCTAATTCACTTAGTTAGCAATTGCTGATAACCCTCGATAGGAGGAATTGGCGATAATCATTATAGACGAGTTATATAATTTTCAGTGAAACAATACATTAATTCTCCTACTCTCGATTGACACTAATGATAATAACTAACGACAAAAAACTAACAACTATATGACAGAACAAGTATTTGCCTTACACGTGGCAACCCGCAACAATCTTTTAACTTATTTGGAGAATATAAGTCCTGAACAATTAGCGCAAATCCCCACAGGGTTTCACAATAACATCTGGTGGAACATCGCTCACTGCGTGGCGCAACAACAAATACTCTGCTACAAACTATCAGGACTCAATTTTGTTGTACCCGAAACTTTTGTAGATACTTATAAAAAAGGTACTTATCCCGATGGACACATTCCTACCGCTGAGGAAATTCAAGAATTGCGCAGTCTGCTCATCAGCAGCCAAAAACAACTGCAAGCCGACTACGAGCGTGGGGTATTCTCTAATTTTACTCCTTACACTACCAGCTATGGCTATGCGCTTACCTGCATTGAAGATGCGATACATTTCAACAATACTCACGAGGGAATGCACCTTGGGGTGGTAATTGCTTTAAACTATTTTGCTAAATGATAGAAGATAAAACGCCTCACCGTACCTCATTAGCCGATTTGGGTGAATTTGGACTCATCGACCGCCTGACGAAGGGATTTGAAATCCACAATCCTTCCACTCTTAAAGGCGTAGGCGACGATGCGGCGGTAATGGATTTTAAAAATAAGAGAACTGTCGTCTCTACCGACCTACTTATTGAAGGTGTACATTTCGACCTTAGCTATGTACCGCTGAAGCATTTAGGATACAAGTCGGTAGTAGTGAACGTATCAGATATCTATGCGATGAACGCTACGGCTACCCAGATAACCGTATCGATAGCGGTATCCAATCGCTTTCCGTTAGAAGCCTTAGAAGAGTTCTATGCAGGCATTCGCCTAGCCTGCAAGCATTATAAGGTAGACTTAGTAGGAGGCGACACGACCTCATCTACACGCGGACTCATCATCTCGGTAACGGCGATAGGTGAAGCGGAAGCGTCGGACTTAGTATATCGCAACGGAGCGCAACCTAACGACCTTGTGGTACTCACGGGCGATATAGGGGGTGCCTATATGGGTTTGCAGATATTGGAACGCGAAAAGGCGGTCTTTCAGGTAAACCCAAACTCTCAACCCGATATAGAGATGTATTCTTACATTTTGGAACGCCAGCTCAAACCCGAAGCCCGCAAGGACATTCCGCCACTGCTCAAACAATTAGGTGTAAAACCTACTGCTATGATGGATGTAAGCGACGGATTGTCGTCAGAGATATTGCACATTTGCAAACAATCGGGGGTAGGTTGTAGGTTATATGAAGACAAAATACCGCTTGACCCACAAGTAATTAGTACTTGTGAGGAATTCAATTTAGATAGCACCACCATAGCCCTGAGCGGAGGCGAGGACTACGAACTGCTGTTTACTATTGCCCAAGCAGATTACGATAAGATAAAAGGCAACCCTAATTTTAGCGTAATAGGTTACATTACCGATAAAAGCGAAGGGGTAAACCTCATCACCCGTGCAGGACAGTTTATACCGATTATAGCAAAAGGGTGGAACGCTTTAACAATTAACAATTAACAAGATATGAAAAGAAGAGCATTTTTTAAACGTGGGGCTTTAGCAGCTTTAGGAGGCTTAGTACTTCCTTCATTCGATTTACAAGCGCAAACCCTTGGGGAAGCCCATAAAAACAAACGCACTAAAAACATCATCTTTATGGTGAGTGATGGTATGAGTTTCGGCACTTTGGTAATGGCTGACCTGTATCTAAAACGCAAATTCGGTCGCCCTTCCAGCTGGATAGGATTGTACGAAAGTAACCTCGCACAGCGCGCCGTAATGGATATGGCATCAGCAAGTTCAGTAGTCACCGACTCCTCAGCAGCGAGTTCGTCTTGGGGTGGTGGAGTACGTGTAAAGAACGGTAGCCTAAATATCAGTCCAGATGGCAAAGAGAATATGCCTATCTTACAAAAGTTCAAAAAAGCAGGCAAGAAAGTGGGTTGTATCACTACCGTAATGGTAAACCACGCCACTCCTGCAGGCTTCTGTACGTGGAGTAAGAGTCGGAATGCTATGGACGAGATAGCCCTCAACTACACCGAATTAGGCTTTGATGTGATGTTAGGCGGCGGTAGCAAATACTTTGACCCTGCCCATCGCAAGGACAAAAAAGACCTCTTTGCTGTTCTCAAAAAGAAAGATTATACGGTAGCTCGCACTCGCGGTGAAATGCTGAAAGCACCTACTAATAAACCTCTCTATGGGCTCTTTGCTGAAGATGCCCTCCCCTACTCTATCGACCGCGCTCAAAGCAGTGAAGAACAAGCTAAATCGCCTACTCTTGCCGAGATGACTGCTAAGGCTATCGACCAACTTAAAAGTCACCCTAACGGCTTTGTAATACAAGTGGAAGGTGGTAAAGTAGACTGGGCGGCACACGGCAATGATATAGGGGCTTTGCTGTACGACCAGGTAGCTTTTGACGAGGCTATAAAAGTAGCCCTCGATTTTGCAAAAGCTGATGGCAACACTCTTGTAGTGCTTACTTCTGACCACGGCAATGCCAACCCTGGACTCATCTACGGCAAAGAATGTAATGACAACTTTGACAGATTGCAAAACTTCACCCATTCTAACGACTGGATATTGCAACAAATCAATTCTAACGACTCGGTAGCCAAAGTGCGTGAGCACGTTGCTCAATGCTGCGGTGGAATGAACATCAATGAGGAACAAGCTAAAGAACTCTTAGGCTATTACGCTAAAACCGAAAGAAAAGAAGACGGCTTGTACAACTACAAACACCTGCCTTATCGATTGTTTGCCGAAATACAAAAATCACATACTTCGGTAGGCTGGATAAGTATGGATCACTCATCGGATTACACCGAATTGGCAATGTATGGACCAGGTAGCGAGCGACTTAAACCTTTTATGCGCAATACCGATATGCACAATTTCTTGTTGGAGGCAGCGGAGGTTAGAGTTTAGAAGTTAGAAAGTAGAAATCAGAAATTAGAGGGTGAAAAGTTTTCAGTTTCAGAAGCTCGTTACTTTTATAGGAATATTGCTCTTCATCGTGAAGTTGATAGCGTGGTACATTACCAATTCTAACGCTATCTTTTCGGACACGATGGAGAGCATCGTGAATATTATTGCCGCTTTTATGGGGCTCTATTCGCTATACCTCTGCAACAAACCTCGCGATACCGACCACCCCTATGGACACGGCAAGGTAGAGTTTGTTACCGCTGGCATTGAGGGGATGCTCATAGCCATCGCTGGGGTACTTATTCTCATCGAAGCCATTTCGTCACTTATAGAGGGAATACATCTCGCCAAATTAGATTGGGGGATTGCCCTTTTCGGGTCTACCGCCATAGTGAATTACGCTATGGGGTATATTTCTTACCAAAAGGGAAAGAAAGAAAACTCGTTAGTACTGATGAGTGCGGGCAAGCATCTGCAATCGGATACTTTTGCGACTTCGGCAATTGTATTGAGCTTACTATTGGTGCATTTCACCGGTTGGTTATGGCTCGACCCTCTAATCGCCATTGGTTTTGGTAGTTATATCATTGTGATAGGCTGGAAGATAGTGCGCAAAGCCCTCAGCGGTATTATGGATGAACGCGATGAAGCACTCTTTGCTGAATTGATAGCTATCTTGCAAGCGAATCGCAAAACCGAATGGATAGACATTCACAATATGCGCATTCAGCAGTTTGGGGCTCACTTACACATCGATGCTCATATCACTCTGCCTTACTATTATTCTTTAAAAGAAGCACATCAAGAAATGGAAAAGGTGATTCATTTATTGGTAGAAAAAGTAGATAGAACGATAGAATTCAACTTTCACTTAGACTATTGCAAACCCTTTTCGTGTGAAATTTGTGCTATCGAGTGTCCCTTTAGAGAAAAACCTTTTGTGCGGACTATACAGTGGGACGTGAAGAACATCGCTGGAGTAGCGAAGCATAGATATGAACCACTAAAACAATAATGCAAATTAGATACTATAAACATTGGTTCTTTGAGGTTTAATTTTGATGTACTTGACCTATCGTAAATAACTAACAGTATTCTTCTTGCTCGTTTAAAGTATATTTATTAATTTTGCACCAAAATATTGCCTTTATAATATGATAACTACTTTCTTTTCAGAAAATTTAGGGTTTACTACCATATGCGTTTTTCTACTCTCTTTGGGAGTAGCATACTTTTCTTTGCCAAGTATTATATACGTGTCAAAGTACAAAAACCTAATGGATAAACCTAATGCACGTAGTTCACATAAAGAAAAAACACCTACCTTAGGAGGTATTTCTTTCTTCGTAAGTTTAGTTTTTACTCTCTTTTTACTCCGTTTTTTCGATAATGACAATGTAGGTATTAACATCTTATCTGGTGTAGGTGTACTCTTTTTCGTTGGCTTAAAAGATGACCTCGTAGGTGTAAATCCTAGTACTAAAATTATAGGTCAAATTATAGCTACCCTGATGCTTTTCTTAGGGACTGGGCTTAAAATCACTACTCTTGATAATTTCTTAGGCATTACTGATATTCCATATTGGCTTTCTATTTTTATGAGCTGTGGTATGATGATGATGATTGTAAACTCTTACAATCTTATTGATGGCATTAACGGCTCAGCTGCAATGGTAGGTATTGTAATTTTTGGCGCTTTTGCTTATGTTTTCTACGATGCTCAACTGTACTACTACTTCCTGTTATCAATCCTATGTATAGGTTTTTTATTAGCCTTTTTACGCTATAATCTATCGGTAAGGAAACGCGTTTTTATGGGAGATACAGGCTCTATGATTGCGGGTTTTCTCATTGCAGTTCTCGCTATTAAATTCTTTGCTCTAAACACTGAAGCCTTAGAAAGTGCTATTATACACCCCACAAATAAAATATGGGTACTTCTTGCAATTATTTTCATTCCCTTTTTTGATACTACCCGCGTGTTCACCACCCGCCTATTGCGTCACGGACAACCTTTTAAAGCCGACCGCAGTCATATCCACCACGTGATGATTGACTATATGAAACTGTCGCATTCACAAGCAAGTGTACTATTAGCACTCATCAATTTAATCGTTTGTGTGGTGATTTTATATCTCAATACTTTTTTATCTTCCCTTTATTTAGGAATTGTTTTAGGTGTTATTTTTATAGGATTGGCAGGACTTCTCTTTTACGTAAACAGAAGCTATCACATCCGTAAGAAAAAACAAAAAATAAGACATATTGTCAAGGGGATTATAAAAAAGAAATAATTTTCGTACCTTTGCGCCCTATCTCATAAGAAATGCTCAAACAGAATTTACAACTTAAACTCTCACAAAAACTTTCACCTCAGCAAATACAGCTGATGAAACTCGTGCAACTCCCCACTCTTGCTTTTGAACAGCGCGTGAAACAAGAGATGGAAGAAAACCCCGCTTTAGAACCAGGGCGCGAAGAAGATGCCCTTGATGAGTTTCACGATGAGTTCGATAACACTGCCGATGAATATAACGATAACGATGTAATTGATATGGACGATATCAACATCGATGAATACCTGAGTGATGACGAAATACCCGACTATCGCTTGCACGCTAATAACTATAGCGACGACGATGAGGATCGCGATATTCCTTTCAGCGCAGAGGTGTCGTTTCACCAATCTCTTATCAACCAATTGAACACCTTTACCCTCTCCGATGAGGATTACTTAATTGCTGAGTTCCTCGTGGGTAGCATAGACGATATAGGCTATATACGCCGCTCTATTCAAGACCTTACCGACGACTTAGCCTTCACCCAAAATATCTATACCGAAGAGGAACACGTAGAACAAATACGCCAACAGATTATATTTCAATTAGACCCTGCAGGAGTAGGTGCTGCCGACCTGCAAGAGTGCTTGCTCATACAACTGCGCCGCAAAAAACAAACACCTGCTATAGGGTTGGCAATAGAAGTGCTTACCGAAGCCTTTGAGTCGTTCACTAAAAAGCATTACACCAAACTGCAACAGCGCTTTTTGGTAACTGAAGAACAACTGAAAGAAGCGGTACAAGAGGTGGAGCGCCTAAACCCTAAACCTGGGAGTTCCTACGTGGGCAACAATGTGCATATAGAACAAATTATCCCCGACTTTACCGTAAAAGTGGTAGACAACGAGTTGGAACTTTCCCTCAATGGGCGTAATGCTCCTGAACTACACGTTTCTAAGGAATATAGCACTATGCTCGATACTTATAAGAAGAGTAAAGAAAAGAGCAATTCACAAAAAGAAGCAGTGTTCTTTATCAAACAGAAGTTAGATTCTGCTAAGTGGTTTATAGATGCCATTCGTCAGCGACAACAAACGCTCCTCATCACGATGAACGCCATTATGGAGCACCAACGCGAGTACTTCCTCACAGGTGATGAGCTGAAAATAAAACCGCTTATTCTCAAAGATATTGCCGATAAGGTAGGTATGGACATCTCTACCGTGTCGCGGGTAGCGAGCAGTAAATACGTGATTACCCCTTACGGTACCAAACTCATTAAAGATTTCTTTTCGGAATCTATGAAGAACGACCAAGGGGAAGACGTTTCTACTCGTGAAATCAAGCAGATATTACAATATATTGTCGCTAAGGAAGACAAAAGTAAACCCCTCCCCGATGATGAATTGGCACAGCTCCTGAAAGAGAAAGGTTACCCCATTGCACGCCGTACTATCGCCAAATACCGCGAACAAATGGATATACCTGTAGCACGCCTCAGAAAAGAGCTGTAAGTGTGAGTCTCACAGGCAAAATATAAAGAAACTCCAGTATAGTGACAGACTGTACTGGAGTTTTTTTGTCGTAACACAACAAGCCGTTTTACAAATTAAAAGAAGCTTTTAATTCATTATACACCTGTTTGATAATCGAAGTTGGTTGCTCAAAGATGTGGAATATACATAGCTACAATTTCTTTATTTCCTACTTTGTAATAATAGAAGCTCTTGCCTTTATCGATGAGTGCGTTTTCTTCAGATTGATATTCACCTGTATTTTTAGGGTAATCTTTCAATCTTCTTTTTCAAGCAAATCCGAAAGTTTTCAACTCATCATTAACCATTATTTCACTATCTTCATCTCATTTAGCAAATACCCTGCTCCGGCGTATTTATCGATGATAAACAGCACATAGCGAATATCTACCATAATATTGCGACATATTTTAGGGTCGTAGTGTATATCGCTCATTGTGCCTTCCCACACGCGGTCGAAATTGAGACCGATAAGGTTACCTTGTGCGTCTATCGCAGGACTGCCTGAGTTGCCTCCCGTGGTATGATTGGTTGCTACGAAACACACAGGCATCTTGCCGTTTTTGCCGTAAATACCATAGTCTTTTTTCTCATAGAGCTCGCGCAGTTTGGCGGGCACATTAAATTCGTAGTCGTTAGGCACGTATTTCTCCATTACACCGTCTAAATAAGTCATATAATCATAGGTTATAGCATCCGAAGGTGAGTAACCCGCTACCTTGCCATAAGTAACGCGTAAAGTGCTATTGGCATCAGGGAAAATGCGGTCTTGAGGTTTCGAGAACTCCAAGATAGCCTTCATATAAGTACGCTGTAAGGCGGTAATCTCGCTATCCAACTGTCGGTAAGTAGGCACTACAGCTCCGTAGAAATGAGCGACAATTTGCTGTACAAATTGTACGCCTATGTCATTTTTGAGGCGCCTTTCAAAAACTTCATCGGGTAGGTTGAGTACTTTTTCCATTTCGGTTTTAGAAGCCAAAAACGACTCTTTATAGAGTTTGTCAGCCAGTGTGTGTATCTCAAACTGCTGTAAGTTAGGCGAGAGTAGGGGTTTAGGCATCGCCTGAGCATAATACACTACCGCTTTTTCAAATACGGCTTTATCTACATTCACATCGTAGTTTTTAAATACCGTTTCAAAGTTGTTTAAAAGGTTCTTCTTGCGGTCTTTGAACGATTGTGTTCCTTTCTCGTGCAGCGTATTTTGCAGTTGAAGGATTTTATAGCCATTTGCCAGCAAGTCGATATTGCGCTGTACCAACTCCGAAAAGAGGTCTACTGCCAAAGCATAGTTTTGTATTTGAGTGTATTTTTCAGTAAACTGAGGTAAAATATAACCATATTCAGCAGTTTTACCTGCTTTTTCTATCTCTTTTTGAAATTTCTGTTCTTGAGCGCGTTTGATAGCTACCGCATCCGATTTTTTCAAACCTTGTGTTTCACCTATCCACTTTTTCCAATAGTTGGCAACGCTGGCGTATTTAGAGGCGTATTTTATTTTTATTTCGTTGCTGTTGCGCATAAAGCCGTCTTGCACTTTGAGCACCACATCGCGAATGCCTATCTTAGCAGGATTCAGTACATTCACAATTTGTTCCACTGCTACGGCAGGTAAATATTCTTCAGTACGACCTGGATAACCGAAGACCATTGTAAAATCGCCTGCTTTCACCCCTTTTAACGAGATAGGAAAGAAGTGTTTGGGGCGATAGGGCACGTTGTCTTTGGAGTAGGCTGCGGGGCGGTTGTTTTTATCGGCGTATACACGGAAAAGCGAGAAGTCCCCCGTATGGCGAGGCCATACCCAATTATCGGTATCCGAACCGAATTTGCCTATAGCCGAAGGCGGTGCACCTACTAAACGCACATCTTTAAAAGTTTCTACTACAAAAAGGATATACTGATTGCCCTCGTAGAAAGCACGAACCCGATTCTCTTGCCACGCTTCTTTAGGCGAGTTTTTCACCAAAGAGGCAATATTGCGTTCTATCTGAGAGGCGCGAATGCTCTCACTACTTAGGTTTTGAGTATCGGCGAGTACTTTTTGGGTAACATCTTCAATACGTACAATAAAAGTAACTTCTAAATTCTTGTTAGGCAACTCTTCCGATAGATTTTTAGCCCAAAAACCATCGGTAAGGTAATCGTTTTGCACTGAGGAATGCGCTTGTATCTGTCCGTAGCCACAATGGTGATTAGTGAGCAGTAGCCCTTTATCCGAAATCATTTCGGCAGTACAGCCTCCATTGAAATGAGGCACGGCGTCTTTCAAGCTCGACTTATTGACGCTATAAATATCACTCACCGACATTTTCATACCTAAGGACTTCATTTCTCTGGCATTCATACCCTCCAAAAGCGAAGGAATCCACATACCGCCTTGCTGTGCCGTTAAGGTAACAGGTAACAAGTAAAAGCTAAAAAGTAATAAAGAGATAAACTTCTTCATAGTCACTGTTTAAATTAAAGTGCAAATATAGGGAATATTTTTTAAAAATTTGGTTTTAACTGTTGTTTGTTGTTGTAGAAATCTTCAATGACTTTAATCACTTCGTCTTCAGTATCTACTAAGTGAAACAAATCCAAATCCTCAGCACTAATATTATTAAATTTCTCTAATAATATCTTCTTTATCCAGTCTACAAGCCCGCTCCAATAATCTGTACCGACTAAAATAATAGGAATTTTGTCTATTTTATAAGTTTGCACGAGAGTGAGGGTCTCGAAGAGTTCATCGAGGGTACCAAAGCCCCCAGGCATTGCTACAAATGCCTTAGAATACTTTACAAACATCACCTTACGCGCAAAGAAGTAGTTGAATTTGATATTCTTATCGTGGTCGATATAAGAGTTGATTGCCTGCTCAAAAGGCAAATCAATATTCAGCCCTGCCGATACACCTTTGTTGAGGTGCGCACCTTTGTTGCCCGCCTCCATAATACCAGGTCCACCGCCGGTGATAATACCGAAGCCCTCATCTACTATCTTTTGGGCAATACGCACAGTGAGTTCGTAATAAGGTGTTTCAGGCTTAATACGTGCCGAACCAAAAATACATACACAAGGTCCTATGGAGCTCATCTGCTCATAACCGTGTACAAATTCACCCATTATTTTAAAAATCGACCAAGAGTCGTGTGTTTTAGTTTCGTTCCAAACTTTAGAATGTTTTTTCATTGAGTTAAATATTAAAAGTTAAGAGTTAAGGAATATAGTTTTTCCAACCATATTCGTAATATTTTTCAGTAGGCATAAACTCGGCAGCTCCACCGTCTAAATCGCCTGCGCAAGGAATACGGTGTAACCCCCAATTACAAGGCTTGGTTTTGCGCGTTTTGTAGCTCGTCCAAGTGCCGAGAAAGCTGTTGTTAAAATAAGCGTCGGAATCGTTATCTATATAGTCATACAAAAATCGGTTTTTGTTATCTACATACCATTTAACGAATAGCTTTCCTTTAAAAACACCCATAGCACTCTGTTTAGGGTCTTCTTTCAGTTCATAGGTAGCAATAACAATGCCTTCTTCTTTCACTTTTCCCTTGTACTCATCGTCTACTCCATAGGAAGGTAGCGCAAAAGCATATAGTGTATCAATAGTGATGTTCCCTTCAAAAGTGCACTCGTTCTTATCTACCATAGTGCTACCTTTCATTGTATAAGTGCGCTTTCCTTGCTTTTGTACTGTAAAGTCAATCCTCAATCGCTTCTTGTGTGCCCCTATAAAACCGAGATAAGGTATCTTTTGCATTAACAAAGGCGAGATATCTTTCTCATTGATATTTATTTTAGCTTTTATCAATGGAGATTTTCTGCCTTGTTCAGTGCTAAAAGGGGTCATTGCGTCTATAATGCCCTTCTGCGTACAAGTATTTTGTGCATAAGAGAAAATAGTGATAATATATAATAAAAAGAATAGTTTCATTATTTAGGTAACTGTTTTTCACTTTTGCCAAATTGGCTAATTGTCTCAAATTTCCTTATCTGTGCGACTTGCACTCTCAAATTTCTTTAGGTCATTCCCTTTGAGGGCGTTCTCTACGAGTTCGGGAAGGCGGTCAGGAGTACAGGCAAAGCAGGCGATGCCGAGTTTGCTGATTTCTTTACCGAGTTTCTCATCGTAATCAGGACGACCGCTGTCAGAAAGGGCTAAGAGCACCAATACCTTTACGCCTTCTTGGTGCATCTCGTTCAGACGACGCAAGAGTCCAGCGCGTACACCTCCTTCATAAAGGTCAGAAATGAGAATAAACATCGTTTTGCGCGGATTCTCAATTAGTGTTTGGCAATACGCCACCGATTTATTAATGTCTGTCCCTCCTCCTAACTGTACCCCAAAAAGCATATCCACAGGGTCTTCACGACAGACTTCCGTAAGGTCGGTTACTTCTGTATCAAACACTACCACGTGCGTATCAAGGGCTGGCATACTCGCAAAGATAGACCCCATTACTGACGAATATATAATCGAATCACACATCGAACCACTCTGGTCGATGTCCAAAATCACTGTCCAGTTCTTTTGGCGCTGGGTGCGTTCAAAAAAATAGAACTTTTCAGGAATAAGTCGCTTGGTAGCGGTATCGTAGTTCTTGAGGTTGCGCTGAATTGTACGCTTCCAGTCGGTCGACGAGAAGTTGGTAATAGGTGTATGCGCTTTTTTGTTGAGCGCACCGGTAACAGCACGGCGTAGGTCTTGCTCCATACGCTTCATAATCTCATCGACTACCTCTTTCACCAATTCGCGTGCGGTATTTTTAGATTTGGCAGGTATTTGCCCTTTGAGCGCCATCAAAGTGCCCACCATAGAGATATCGGGCTTTACGTTTTTAAGGGTTTCAGGTTCAAATAGTAGTTTGGTGAGTCCTTTGCGCTCAATGGCATCACTTTGAATCACGCTTACCACATCGGGAGGAAAGAACGAGCGCACATCGGTGAGCCACTTAGCTAAGTTGGGTGACGAACTACCTAAGCCTGCTGAGCGTTTGCCTCCATTATTACCGTTGCCTTCGGTATCGTCGTAGAGGGCAGCCAGCGTGGCGTCCATCAGCGATTGCTGCTCATTGAGCGATACCTCACCCAAAGCATTCAAATCCTGACCCAAGATGAGTCGCCAACGTGTAATTAGGTCGTCCATTATAAAATATAAAAAAGTAATCCTAATTGTAACACATTCGATTTGAGGCTCGTGCCATCAGTAGTTTTAGCATCTTTCAGCAAAGGGGTAAGATTGTACTGCACATAGAAGTTCAAGGCGTTATACCCAAAGGCAATAAAAGGCTTTACCTGAAACGTATAAGCTATATCGGAGTTCTGAAAAGCTATAGAAACACCATTGGCAGTATACAAACTTCTACCGCTGAAGATATAGGCAAAACGCGCTCCTGTATACACGCGCCAAAACTTATGACTGTAAGGAGTAGAGGTGCGAAAGCGAAACTCTACGGGTATTTCTACCGAATGCGTCTCGAAGAAATTACGAGTGATGTTCCGGTCGCTGAAACGTTCTACTATCTCATAGCTCACGCCCGAAACCGTTTTGTTAGCCACCATATTGTTGTACACCAAATCGTAAGCATAGCCTATGCCCACCCCAAAGCCTATATTACGCGCTTTGTTCATAGGTAGGTCGCGAATGAAACCTACGTGAATCCCTCTTGAAAGGTTGTGTTGCACCACGTTATTTGCTTTACCAGCCAAATAGTCATAAGTAAGACCAAAGTAAAATTGGTCTTCGAGGTAGTGCAGGTCTGCCTCCGTATCGGTAGCAGTAGCCGTTTGTGGGGTGCTTATCATTCCATCATCGTTATCCTCTTGAGCAAAAGTAAAGAGCGAAAAGTGAAGAGCGAAAAGCAACAGTATCCTATTTAGTTTGTTCATCTTTTTTGTTGCATATTTTGGGCAAAGGTAAGAATAATTAGCAAATTAACAAATTTGTTAATTTCCAAATTTTCTAATTCTCTAATTTCCCAATCCGCCCATTCTCTTTCCGTCCCTACACTCCCCTTTTGAAGGGGCTAGGGAGATGTTTGTCACCTTTTCCAGCTTGTCCCCTTTCGGGGGTTCGGGGGCTTACCAAATAAATAACTCGCCACAGTTTCCCTCTTGAAGGTAGCCATCGACAGCTGGGTATCTGTAAAGGGAAATGTTTCATTATTTTTTTCCGTCACCACATTCCCCCTCTCCTTGGGAGAGGGACGGGGTGAGGATTCCTTTTCTTTCGCCTCGAAACCCCGTTTTTACCATTTTTTGCATCGTTGTATTATACTATGATTCAATTACTTATATACCCTTCCTATACCAATCGTCCAAGATTCGTATAAGCTTCCTATAAGCTCTCTATAAGCTAACCCCACCCATCTTACACCCCTTTTTCACCAAAAATCCTCTCAGCCCTCTTCTGAAATCTTCCGTTTCCTTCCGATAGCTCAGATATGTCACTTTTAGGGGTATACACTTTGCCAAAGTTTGAAACTTTGCCAAAGTTAAATAAACTAACAATCCCTCCTCTAGCGCGAAATTGTAGCTCCACTTCATTCTCTCATTTCCTCATTCTCTCATTTCCTCATTTCCTAATTCTCTTGCCTTTCTGAATGATTCTAATAAATGTAATAAAAACTATTTGTCTATTTAGAAAATTATTTTTACTTTTGCGCCTTTCAAAATCAATATAAAAATAATAGCGTTTTAACACAGAATTATTTTCCGATTAGAGTATCTGAAAAAGAAAATAATTCTAAATATATCTAAATGCTTTTCATATAAACTATTTCGCAACGCCTTTATGTCCGATATTCTACATTACCCTCTTACTGATTTCGTTACCTCTTGTGGGGTGCGTATTCCCGCTCTTAGGGTGTATTATCAAGTGTTTGGAAAAGCCTTAGGCACAGCTCCAGTAGTGGTAGTAAATCACGCTTTTACAGGCAATTCACAAGTTACGGGTGAAAACGGTTGGTGGAAAGAAGCCATCGGTGAAGGGAAATTGATAGATACCCTTAAATACACGGTAGTAGCTTTTAATATCCCTGGCAATGGTTTTGGAGCACGCGAAGAAGATATGATTCCTAACTATGAGCATTGGGCGGGTATAGATATAGCGCGCATTTTCAACCAAGGGCTCACCGAGCATTTAGGACTTAAAGAAGTATTTGCCCTTGTAGGGTGCTCGTTAGGAGGCGGTATTGCTTGGGAAATGGCTGCTCTCGCCCCTACCCTTTTCAAAGAACTCGTAATCGTAGCTGCCGATTGGAAAGCAACAGACTGGATTATAGGCAACTGCCTCTTGCAAGAGCAGATACTCAAAAACTCTACACACCCCTTGCACGATGCACGTCTCCACGCGATGTTGTGTTACCGCACGCCTCAATCGTTGAAACTGAAGTTTGAGCGCACCACCAACATTCCGTTGCAGTTGTACAATGTAGAAACGTGGCTCTTACACCACGGCGACAAGTTGCACAAACGCTTCTCACTCTCCGCCTACAAACTGATGAACCAATTGGTAAAAACGATAGATATTTCAAAAGAACACGGTAGTTTTGCCGAAGCAGTAGCGCCTATCACCGCACACATTACCATCGTAAGCACTGATTCCGATTTGTATTTCGTTCCTCAAGAGAACCGCGATACCGTAACTGAACTCCGTGAAATGGGCAAACCCGTAGATTATTACGAAATCCACTCCGTACACGGTCACGATGCTTTCCTGATAGAACACAAACAGTTAGAACAGTATTTAAAGAAAGTTTTTGTTAGGTAAGAGATAAGAAAAGCATCACTACACTTTGCTAAAGTTTCAGACTTTGGCAAAGTTGAAAATTAATTATGATTTGTTAATTGTCAATTGTCAATTATTATGAAGATATTAAAATTTGGTGGAAAATCACTTGCCAATGACGGCATTGAAAAGATACTCAGTATCATTGCTGGGCTTGCTAAAACTGAACCTATATCAGTAGTAGTTTCAGCGCGAGGCAACACTACCGATGAATTAGAGGCTTTGCTCGAAAAAGCGAGTAAAGGCGAGGATTATACTGCCAACTTTCAACAACTGAAAGACGAACAGCAGTATGACTCTCGTGTGTCATTTGAGCCCGAATTTCAGTTGCTCGAAAAACTCCTCGAAGGCGTTTCGCTACTGAAAGACTACAGCCCTAAGACCAAAGATTTGGTATTGGCACAAGGTGAACTGATGTCGGCTAAGCTTGTGGCAGCACTACTCCAGCACAAGGGCTTGGAAAGTACTTTTGTGGATAGCCGTGAAATCTTCAAAACTGATGCTGTGGTAGGCAATGCCCAAATCATCAACTCAATATCCGAAAAACTAACCCGTGACCGCTTTGCAACCATTCCTCCTAATTGTGTGGCAGTGGTTACGGGCTTTATCGCTTCCACCGAAAAAGGCGACACTACTACCTTAGGGCGCAATGGCAGTAACTATTCGGCAGCACTTTTGGCTAACTACCTCAACGCTTCCGAACTGCAAAACTACACCCACGTCGATGGTATCTTCACTGCCAATCCTGAGTTAGTACCCGAAGCCAAAATTATACGTCATCTTTCTTACGAAGAAGCCAATGAATTAGCTAACTTTGGAGCTTCTATACTCCACGCCAAAACCATTATCCCACTCATTGAAAAAGGCATTCCGTTGCGTATCAAAAACACTTTCAACAGTGAAGACGCCGGCACACTCATTCACCAAGAAAGCGTGCAAGAAGGTATCAAATCGATTTCAGTAATTAAAGACAATGCCCTTATCGTGATGGAAGGTCGCGGACTCTTGGGCAAAGTGGGCGTAGATGCTCGTATTTTTAAAGCGCTCGCACAAAAAGGTATCAGTGTGAGTATCATCTCACAAGGTTCGTCGGAGCGCGGGGTAGGCTTGGTAGTAGCTTCAAAAGATGCTAAACTTGCCAAAGCTGCTATAGACGAGGAATTCTCACACGATTTCTACACCAATGATGTGAGCAGTGTGAGCATCGTAGAAGATGTAGCTGTAATTTCTATCGTAGGACAACCGCTTGCAACTTTCCACCACCCTTATAACGCTTTGATACGCAACCAAATCGTTCCTTTGCTCATCAACAATGCCGTAACGGGCAAAAACGTGAGTTTGGTACTCAAAACCGAAAAACTCCACAAGGCATTGAACGTAATTCACGGTGAAATCTTTGGGGTTTCACGCCGTATCAACTTGGTAATCTTTGGTAAAGGTACCGTAGGGGCTACCCTCATCGACCAAGTGATTGCTGCACACGACAATATACTCCACCGCAAGAATATCAGTTTGCGCATCGTTGCTATCGCCAATTCACAACAAGTGCTCACCAATGCAAAAGGAATAGGCAACAATTGGCGCTCTGCCTTCGATAAAGAAGCTGTGCCTTATAGTTTTGACACTTTGCAAGCCTTTGTAGATAAACATCACTTAGAGAACCTCATCGCCGTAGATGTAACCGCCAGCAAAACCTTTGTAGACAACTATATTCCACTTATCAAGAGCGGTTACGACTTGGTTTCAGCTAATAAAATAGCAAATACTATTTCGTTTGGTTTCTACCAAGAACTGCGTAAAACCCTCAAACAACACCAAAAAACTTATCTCTACGAAACCAATGTAGGGGCAGGCTTACCATTGATAGACACTATTCGCCTCTTGCACCATTCGGGCGAAAACATCACCCGTATCAAGGGAATTTTCTCAGGAACGCTCAGCTATCTGTTCAATACTTTTTCAGCAGAAAACAAGCCGTTTAGCGAGGTGCTCCAACACGCTATCAACAGTGGTTATACCGAACCCGACCCTCGTGAAGACCTTTGTGGTAATGATGTAGGGCGCAAACTGCTCATCTTAGCCCGCGAACTCGATTTAGGTAATGAGTTCACCGATGTGAAGATACAAAACCTTATCCCCGAGCATTTGAGAGAAGGCTCTGTGGAAGACTTTTTACAACGTTTAGATGAGTTCAACGCGCCTTATCAGCAAATCAAAGAAGCCCAAGCCCCCGACCACGTACTGCGTTATGTAGGTGACCTTCACGGCGACTTAGCTTCTACCGAAACGGTACAGTTAGACGTATCGCTCGTATCGGTTCCGCGCAATAGTGCCCTTGGTCAGGTAAAAGGAGCTGACTCTATCTTTGAAATTTACACTGAATCTTACGGCGATAACCCTATCGTAATACAAGGAGCAGGAGCAGGCGCTTCGGTAACCGCACGTGGGGTATTTGGCGATATTTTAAGATTAGCAGAGAAGAGTAGGTTTTAGTAGAAATAGGGGTTAGGTATCAGGTGTCAGGTGTCAGGTGTTAGGGACTAGAACTATGAATAAAGAAGAAAATCCTTTGTTAAAGATGTCGTTGCAGGAATTGTGGCAACTGTTTCCTATCAATCTTACGCAGCACAACCCGTCGTGGAAAGAATGGTATGAGGAAGAACGCAGTTTCCTTTTAAAACAATTGCCCTCTAACGAAGTAGTACGGCTAAGCCATATAGGCAGTACTGCTGTTGAAGGGATACAAGCCAAACCTATTGTAGATATGTTATTAGAAGTGAAAAAGGACAGTTCATTTCAGAAGCTAAAAGAACTCATATTACAATCAGGTTATCTATGTATGAATGAAACAAACGATAGGATTTCTTTTAATAAAGGCTATACTATTAATGGGTTTGCAGAACGTGTATTTCATCTGCACTTGCATTATGAAGGCGACAATGATGAACTCTATTTTCGCGATGAACTGCAAGCACACCCATCGGTAGCCAAAGAATATGAAAGGCTTAAATTATCACTTTGGAAGCCTTTTGAGCACGACCGAGATGCTTATACCGCTCACAAAACAGACTTTGTGAAACAATATACACTGATAGCAAAAGAAGAATTTAAAGGAAAATATGAAAATAACAGACCATATTAAGAATGCCAAAGGAAAAACACTCTTCTCCTTTGAAGTAGTACCTCCTAAAAAAGGAAATAATATTGAAGAACTATACCGAAACATAGCCCCCCTAATGGAGTTCAATCCTCCGTTTATAGATGTAACTACCTCACGCGAGGAGTATTATTACATTGAACACCCTAATGGGCTATTGGAAAAGAAAGTAACCCGTAT
The DNA here is from genome assembly GCF_000411575.1 of Capnocytophaga sp. oral taxon 336 str. F0502. Classification (NCBI taxonomy): domain Bacteria; kingdom Pseudomonadati; phylum Bacteroidota; class Flavobacteriia; order Flavobacteriales; family Flavobacteriaceae; genus Capnocytophaga; species Capnocytophaga sp. oral taxon 336. Next base: position 57,380 of record NZ_KE150493.1, read on the forward strand.
GCGCCCTGGTACGGTGGGTATTTGCGCGGCTATTCAGCATAAATACAAGGTAGATACTGTGCCACACGTGCTTTGTGGTGGTTTTTCAAAAGAAGAAACTGAGTACCTTTTGGTAGATTGCCTCTACTTGGGTATAGACAACGTAATGGCTTTGCGCGGTGATGCGATGAAAGAACAACGCTACTTTCAGCCTACTGAGGGCGGACATACCTACGCTACCGAACTCGTTACTCAAATCAGCAATTTGAACAAGGGGATTTACCTCAACGGCATTGCTGCCGACCATAAGGCTAATTTCTGTATAGGAGTAGCGGGGTATCCTGAAAAACACATTGAAGCTCCCTCACTCACCTCGGACTTGGCGCGCCTAAAAGAAAAGGTAGATGCTGGTGCCGACTATGTGGTAACACAAATGTTTTTTGACAATCAGAAGTATTTTGAGTTTGTAGAGAAAGCCAAAGAAGCAGGCATCAATGTACCTATCATACCAGGAATTAAGCCTATTGCTATTAAAAAGCACCTCAACCTTCTGTCACAAGCCTTTAAAATAGATTTCCCAGAAGAGCTCATCAAAGCAGTGGAATCCTGCAAGAACAACAACGAGGTAAAACAAGTGGGTATAGAGTGGGCTATTCAGCAGAGCAAAGAGCTCAAAGCTGCTGGGGTACCTGTTTTACACTACTATTCAATGGGAAAATCGGATAATATAGTGAAAGTGATATCAGAAGTATTCTAACAATTGACAATTGATAATTAACAATTGTCAATTGATTTATTGATTTGTTCGATGTAATGGGTAAGTTCTTCTTTACCGGTTTTATTTTCGGCTGAAGTGATGAAGTAAGGTGGAAATTCTTCCCAAGTTTCGAGGAGTACTTGTTGATAAGCAGCTATATTGCGTTCAATAGCTAAAGGTTTGAGTTTATCGGCTTTGGTGAAGACAATAGCAAATGGAATACCGTGTTCGCCTAACCATTGCATAAACTCCACATCTATCTTCTGAGGTTCGTGGCGCACATCTACTAATACAAATGCGCATACCAATTGCTGTCGCTCCTCAAAATATTTAGTAATAAATTGCTGAAATACCTTTTTAGTTTCTTTGGATACCCTTGCATAACCATAACCAGGGAGGTCTACTAAAAACCAACTATTGTCTATTTTGAAGTGATTGATGAGTTGGGTTTTCCCTGGACGACCCGAAGTTTTAGCCAAATTCTTGTGATTGGTAAGCATATTGATGAGCGACGATTTCCCTACGTTGGAACGCCCTATAAAAGCATACTCAGGTAAGTTTTCCTTGGGGCACTTACTCACCTGAGAGTTACTCATCACAAATTCAGCTTTTTTTATCATCTTACCTCCTATCTATTTTCAAGCCACTTATTTAAAATCTCGTTGAACTCTTGAGGGTGTTCCATCATTGGGGCGTGACCACATTTGTCTATCCAATGCAGTTCGGAATTAGGCAATAGTTCGTGGAATTCTTCAGCGACTTTAGGAGGGGTTACATTGTCATTCTTACCCCAGATGAGGCAAGTAGGAGTCTCCATTTTAGGCAAATCTTTTGCCATATTGTTGCGGATAGCACTTTTGGCAAGAGCCAAAGTTTTGATAAGTTTAGAACGGTCGGAGATATTAGCAAATACCTCATCTACAATTTCTTTAGTAGCTACGGCAGGGTCGTAGAACACTTCCTCGCATTTCTTTTTGATGAAATCGTAATCACCACGACGTGGATAGCCATCGCTCATTGCTTTTTCGTATAGCCCAGAACTACCTGTGAGCACTAATCCGAGTACGTTTTTAGGGTGCATTTTAGCATAAAGCAAGCCTACGTGTCCACCAAGTGAATTGCCGAGCAGGATTACTTTTTCAAACTTCTTGTGTTTGATGAATTTCTGTATATATTTAGCCAATGTTTTCACCGAAGTTGTGAGCAATGGCATAGAGAAGAGAGGCAGTTCGGGGACTACCACTTTATATTTATGGGAAAAAAAAGAAACTACTTCTTCAAAGTTACTAAGCCCCCCCATCAATCCGTGTAAAATAATGATAGGAGTGCCCTCACCTTTTTCGATGTATGAAAATTTACCTTCTTTTTTTACTTCTACTGTCATTGGTTTTTATCAAAAAGTTTTTTTGAGCTACAAAGGTAATATTTTTATTTCTATTTACGTGCAGGAAAGTGAAAATATTTTTTATTCTCTTTTCTTATTATTAACGCAAATAGTTATTTATTAAGCAAATACAATAAAATATCACATCGTACAACAATGTTTTTTCCAATGTGAAAAATAAGAAATAGTTACAAATTAGTAAATTAACCAAAGGTTATTGTAACTTATGTATGAGTTCTTGTAAATGAGTATTTCTTCTGAAAGAATATTCTTTGCTACTACAATTGAGGTATTTTATAATATCAGCGGTTTTCTGGAGGGTAGCTTTATCATCGAAAAAAAACAATAGTTCTGAGATGATTTCTAAGGTATCTTCACTATTTTTATAGGCTAAAAGTATTGTTTCAGTAGGAGTATTGATGAAATAAGTAAGTGTGTGTGGAGTATATTTTTCGGCTAAGTAGTCCAAATATTTGAGTTGCTCTTCTTTTGCGGGCTTTTTGCTCAATAGTGCGGTGAGCTCTTCAAAGAAAAGGTCTATTTGCCGTTTGAGGTAATCTTTCTCTATCATAGGATTTAGACGTTAGTTTTTAGTCTTTAACTTTTGGAAAGGAGACGTTAATAATTGCCAATTTTATGTTGTATTATTATGGTGCAAGCTACAAGCTCGCACCAGCGGAGAGAATATTCATAAATAATCGACAATTCAACTTTGCCAAAATTTGAAACTTTGGCAAAGTGTGCGACTCTTTCACATTGCTACCCTTCATAAATAAAAAAATTAGTATATTGGCTAATTATCACGGTGCTAATCGCTCTAATTTCCAATCGTAGTCTTCAGTAAGAGTGTAACGCAGACGGTCGTGTAGACGATTAGGGCGTCCTTGCCAAAATTCAAGGCTTTGTGGTCGGACTAAGAAACCTCCCCAATGTTCAGGACGGGGTACTTCTTTGCCTTCGTATTGTTTTTCTAATGCGTGCAGGTGCTCTTCGAGATATTCTCTTGAAGGGATTACTTCGCTTTGTGGCGATACTATCGCCCCTAACTGACTGCCCAAAGGGCGTGACTCAAAATAACCGTCGGAGGTATTGGCAGGGACTTTTTCAGCAATACCTTTGATGATGATTTGCCTTTCGAGAGATGGCCAGAAGAAAGATAAACACAAGTGAGGATTGGCGAGAATGGCTTTCCCTTTTTCGCTGTTGTAATTGGTGTAGAAAATAAAGCCTTCGTAAGTGTACTGTTTAAGGAGTACCACGCGGGTCTTTGGGTAACCATCGAGCCCTATGGTACTTACTGACATCGCATTGGCTTCATCTACACTGTTGCTCTCATCGGCTTCGTAGAACCAAGTTTGAAAGAGTTGCATAGGATTCTCAGGAGCATCGCTTTCTAAAAGAGCGCGCTTGTTGTACGTTTTTCGGTAGTTGCTTAAATCCATTTGTTTAGGTAAAAGATAAAAAGTAAAAGGTAAAAGATTGGTGATGCAAAGATAAAAAATAATTAACAAACTTGAAAATTAGAATGGGCACGAGCTACAAGCTCGCGCCAGCTGAACTACAAGCCCACGCCAGCTGAGGAAAATAGGAAATGAGGATAGTTAGTCAGTTGTTTTTTTTATAACGTTTGGCTTTAAGGTCTTTGGTCGTCACACATATATCATAGCCCATTTCTTTTAGTCCTTTAATTAGTTCAAAGTCACAAGTCCATATCTTGTGTCCTTTTTCAAAATGAAGAGCTATAAAAGGGTAGTCATCAAGATCGACAAATTTAGCTATTTCTTCTGCTTTATCTAAATATTGTTGAGGAATATCATCTACTTTAAAAAAAGTAATGTTCTGAATAAATTCTTCCAAAAGAATATTCGCTTGCTTTTTAGAAAGATTATTATTCTTCATAATTTTAGGCAAGTGTTCTTCTATTTCTTCTAAAAGGTAATCAGGAGCTATAAACTGAATGTTTTTCTTTTTATCCTTTAAAATATTAGCAATTACTCCATTGGGTTTATAAAAACAACTATAGATAATATTAGTATCTGAAATAACTATCATATTGCTTGTTTCTCTTTCTTTTTAGCGAGATCTTCTCTCCAACGTCTGGCTATATTTCTATTAGATTCTTTACTCATAGCCATTATTTCTTCGCGGTATTTGATAGGTATACCGTATTCATCTTCTTCTAAATCATCGTTGTAAGAGATAATTTCGTCAACCTCTTTGCTCATAGAAACTTTTGTAAAGTCAAGTTTCTTGGCATATTCTACAAAAGCTAAAGCTTGAGGATTGTTGTCCGTAATGGTAATTATGTAGGGCATAATCTTCTTTTTTTGGCAAAAGTAAAAAATAATTAACAAATTAGCAAATTTGAAAAATTACTAAATGTAAGAAAACAGGAGTTAAAGACATACATCTTTAACTCCTGTTTCCTATTTTCCTAATTTCTATTTATTAATAGAAAGCACTTAGGTTTTCTTTAATAGTGGCAGTGCTTTCCAATGATTTGAGAATACCTTGAGCAGCACGGTCGGTGCGGAGTTTCTCAACAGTTTCAGCATAGGTTTTATAGTTGTCCAATGCAGGAGCTACAGTAGCTGAGGTAAGTTGGATTACGTATACCGCATTTTCGCCGTCGATAGGTTTAGAAAGCTGACCTTGTTTGAGTCCGAAGGCTGCACCTACTACTTTAGGTTCACGTCCTTCGCCTATGATAGTTGGGTTTTTCATTATGAGGTTCGCAGCACTTTTCACTTCGGTTTTGTTAGCTGAAGCGATAGCTTCGAGGCTATTACCTTTGGCTTTCTCTTTTAAGATAGCAGCTTTTTTCTCGCGAATGAGAATTGGTTTTACCATAGGAGTAGCCTCTTGTACTGAGCTAATACCTTCTTCACCTTGTTTTACCAATTGGGCTACAATATAGTTACCACCACTGGTGAATTTCTTGATATCACCTATTTTAGTGTCCTTTTGGAACAACCATTGCACGATAGAACGGTTAGAGCCCAATCCTATAATTTGGTCGTCGTTCTTATGTAGGTTATCGGCACGGAGCACTGAAAGTTCACTTTTTTTAGCAACATTAGCAAACTCTTTGGGATTTTGAGCTGCCTTCATTTCGAAGTTAGTTACCTTAGAGAAAAGAGAGTTGATAGTCGCTTCGGAAGGGTCTACTTTACGGCTGATAGTAGCGATGTTCACTGCTTCGGCTTTATCAGTTACTTTTACTACGTGGAAGCCAAAATCGGTTTCTACTAACCCAATAGTACCTACAGCATTGTTGAAAGCAAATTCTTCAAAAGGTTTTACCATAGCACCTTTGGAGAAGAACCCGAGGTCGCCTGCACTGTAAACAGCTCCTGGTTCTTCGGAATTTTCACGAGCGAGTTGCGCAAAATCAGCACCTGCTGCTTTGGCTTGAGCTAAAAGCTCTTCGGCTTTTGCCTTAGCTTCTTCCTTAGTACGGGTAGTATTAGGCGTAGCTGCCTGACTGCCGGCGTAGGCTATAAGAATATGGCTTGCTTTCACAGCACCGCCTGGTTGTTTGGCAATCATACGGCTGAGTTTGAGACTTCCATCTTCTTCATAAGGACCGAACACTTTGCCTACCGGAAGGTTGAAAAGAGTATCGGCGTAAGAAGAACGAAGATTATCTTTATTTACAAAAGTGCTATCGTAAGGCACATCGGAATGACGGTCTACGAAATCTTTGATGTTTTTTGTTTTAGCAAAGCCTGCAATAGTATCGTTTTTATTGGTTTTGCTGTTAAACACTACTTCGGGTTGCAAGAGCTTGAGTAGGCTTTCTTTTTCGGTTTCAATATCGGTTTGCGATGGTTTTTCGCTCACTACTATATATTGGATATTGCGATAAGCCTCTTGCTTAAATTGTTTTTCGTGTTTCTTGATATAATCTTGTATCTCGCTATCGGTTACCTTTACGCTTTTATCATCGATAGAGCTGTATTGCAACGCTACATAGCTGATATCGGCGAGGTCTTTTTCCTGATGGTATTCCATTTCGGCTTCGGTATTGGTAACGCCGAGACCTGCGCGGATAAGGCTGAAATACATTCGCTGTTTAGCATCTTCGATAATAGCATCTTCTTGCATTTTCCACTGAGCATAGGCTTGTGGATTGGTGTTTTTGAGGGTAGCCAAATAGTTGGTGAATTTATTTGCGTCGAACACTCCGTACTCATTCACAAACTGAGGGTTTTGAGCGAGCGGTGTTTTAGCAAGAATTGCTAAAATCTGGTCTTTTTCTACACTGAGACCTAATTTTTCGATTTGTTGGTTGAGTAGGATTTGTTGGACGTTTTGTTCCCAGACGTATTTAGCGGCTTCGATGCTAGATACTTGTCCGTTAGCTTGACGAGTAGCATTTTCGACTTGCTGACGGAATGCATCGATAGGTACCTCTTCGCCATTTACGCTACCTATTTCGTTGGGCGTATGGTTGCTAAAGCGCCCTTTACCTATGAAGTCGGAGATGATGAAAGCGAAGAGGGCGAGCCCAATAATCGCGATAAGGAATACGGTTTTACTTCTAATCTTTTCGAGTACTGCCATTGTTTATAAATCGTTTATAAAAGTATAAATTTGTATTGGTGTTATTAATCAAACGGCAAAAGTAATGCTTTTTGTGGAAATGCAAAAATAATTCTGAAAATTATTTAAGTAAAAGGTAAAAGGTAAAAGGTAAAAGGCTGTTGATTAAATGGTTAGTGGTTAATGGTTAGTGGTTAATGATTAATGGTTAGTGGTTAGTGGTTAATTGATAAATTAGAAAATTTGGGAATTAGAAAATGAGGTGCGAGTTTGAGTTAGAGGAATGAGGCTGTGCCTCAGAAATTAAACAAAATTTAAACAAAATCAAGGCTACGCCTTGTAAACCAGCGGAGATATTCTTAGTTTATTCAACTTTGCCAAAGGTGCGAGCCGCACAGGCAGTCGTAGCACGACGGGCAATTAACTTTGGCAAAGTGTGCACCTCAAAAACGATAGGTTGGGGTTATTAGTAGGATTCGGAAGGGAACGAAAAAGTTCGGAAGTAGGTCGGGAGGGGCTTTGGTGAAAAAAGGGTGTAAGATGGGTGGGGTTAGCTTATAGAGAGCTTATAGGAAGCTTATACGAATCTTGGACGATTGGTATAGGAAGGGTATATAAGTAATTGACTTATAATATAATACAGTGATGCAAAAAATGGCAAAAAGAGGGTTTCGAGGCGAAAGAAAGAGGAAGAGGTGCTAGGCCTTAGGCCATAGGCACTAGGGGGAGTGTGACGAAGAAGCGAAAGAAACCTTCCTCCTATCACATACTCCGCTCTCGCGGGGCACATACGCAACTATTGCTGGCTACCTCGGAGAGGGGGAATGTGGCGAGTCATTTATTCGGTAAGCCCCCGAACCTCCGAAGGGGGGACAAGCTGGAAAAGGTGACAAACCTTCCTCCTATCACATACTCCGCTCTCGCGGTACACATATCCAGCTATTGATGGCTACCTCAGAGAGGGAAAAGGTAGTGACGGAAAAGGGAAGAAATGACGAGGGACGATTGACGAAGGTTATGTGAGAGCATAGCGTGACTGGTAATTTAATTAGCCTATTTGATAATTAAAGAATTAGGAGATGTGTTTGTGAGTTCTGCTAAAAATATGTACTTTTGCCCCCTAAAAACATCAGAATAATGACTACCGCTATCTACAAATACTTCTTTTTGGGTTTTCTCTTTTTAAGTCAGTTTGTCTTTGCACAAAAGGGATTGGAGGCGCTTATCATCAGTGATGGGGTACTGCTGAAATGCGACAACAGTAAGTTGCCCCGCGATGGAAGCATCGAACTGCCTCGCACTGTAAACAGAATTGCCAAAGAAGCCTTTAAAGATTGTCTTCCACTGAAATCTATCAGCATTGCGGGAACGGTAACTACTATTGAAGAGGGGGCTTTTTCGGGCTGTACTAACCTTACGAAAGTGGAAATATTGCCTAATTCGGTAACCTACATAGGAGCTCGTGCTTTTGCGAATTGTACTAAACTGTTGATGATATATCTGCCTAATTCGGTTACTAATATAGGGGAAGAAGCGTTTAGAGGATGTTCTTCACTGAAAAAGATAGAGATTCCGGAAAATGTGAGTGTGTTGGGCAATCGGGCTTTTATGGATTGTTCGGGCTTGCAACAGGTGAATTTTCTCGGCGAAAAACTATCGGTGATTTCTTCACAACTCTTCTACCAATGCAAGCAGTTACAGAAGGCGGTGCTCCCTGAAAGCGTGAAAAATATAAGAAGTAGTGCTTTTGCGTACTGCGAGAACCTCTCTTCGGTAACATTTCCTAAGCAATTGGAGAGTATAGGTGACGATGCTTTTGAGTATTGCAGACGATTGATAAGCATTGATATCCCTGATAGCGTAGTGTTTTTAGGGGCAAGTGCTTTCAACAGTTGTAGCAGTTTGATGAAGGTGAAACTGCCTTACGGGTTGCGCCATATCCTAAACGATACTTTTTTGGACTGTACGAGTCTTACTGCTGTTGTGATTCCGGATACGGTAGAGAAAATCAATATACAGGCTTTTAAAAATTGTAGTTCGCTAGTGCGGGTGCAGATGCCTTTGGCACTTACCAATATTTATTACACGGCTTTCTACGGCTGTAAGAGTTTGCAATACATTGATTTACCTGATGAGGTAAAATATATAGGAGGTCTTGCTTTTGGTGAATGCCAGAATATACAAACGGTAGAACTACCGAAAGCGGTAACCGTAATTGCTTCGAAGGTATTTTACAACTGCACAAACCTCACAGAGGTAAAACTATCAAAGTTTACGACTTCAATAGGGGTGCAGGCGTTTTACGGTTGCGCGAATTTAAAAGAGCTGAATTTGCCAAACACCATAGAAAAAATAGATTTAGGAGCCTTTGAGAATAGTGGACTTATGGAATTACACAGTAAAGCTACAACACCTCCTATTATAAATAAAATAGGCTACCGCGGTAAAGTGGTAGTGCCACATAGGTCATTAAGTTTATACAGAGAAGCGGTAGGGTGGAAAGATTGTGCTTTGGAATAGTGGGAAGTGGAGGTAAAAGATAAAAGGTAAAAGATAAAAGATAAAAGATAATGACGTGGAAGGGAAAGGTAAAGGCAGCGAGGGCTCACAGCTGGGTATGTGAGTAAAAGATAATGAGGTGGACGGGAATGGTAAAAGAGGTAAAAGATAAAAGGTAAAAGATAAAAGATAAAAGATAATGACGTGGAAGGGAAAGGTAAAGGCAGCGAGGGCTCACAGCTGGGTATGTGAGTAAAAGATAATGAGGTGGACGGGAATGGTAAAAGAGGTAAAAGATAAAAGGTAAAAGATAAAAGATAAAAGATAATGACGTGGAAGGGAAAGGTAAAGGCAGCGAGGGCTCACAGCTGGGTATGTGAGTAAAAGATAATGAGGTGGACGGGAATGGTAAAAGAGGTAAAAGATAAAAGGTAAAAGGTTAAAGAATGAGGTGGAGAAGAATAAATATTAAAAAAATAATGTGAAAAGTTTGGCGGATTGAAAAATTCGCCGTACTTTTGCCACCCAAAAGCGCACATAAATAGGCGTAATATTACTCACTTATAACACTAATAAGTTATGATTCAATACATTAAAGAGTCTTATGAAGAGCTAACGAACCACGTTACGTGGCCTACTATTTCGGACGCACAGAGAGAAATGGTGGTAGTAGTGGTGTTTTCCATCTTATTTTCATTAGTAATTTGGGGAATGGATTCTTCTTTTGAATACCTTATAGGTAAGTATTTTGAATTTATGAAATAAAAACAGCGAGGATGTCTGGATTAATAGAAAAAAAATGGTATGTAATTAAAACCGTTACCGGTCAGGAGAACAAAATAAAGAACTACATAGAGAACGAGACCTCACGATTGGGGTATGCGGACTATGTGGAAGAAGTATTAGTGCCTACTGAAAAGGTGGTTCAGGTGCGCAATGGCAAGAAGACCACTAAGGATAGGGTTCATATGCCCGGTTATGTAATGGTAAAAGTTCACTTAGCAGGTGAGGTAGTGCATATCATTAAGTCTATCCCAGGAGTAGTAGGTTTTTTGAGTGAAACCAAAGGAGGCGACCCGCTACCCTTGCGCAAAGCTGATGTAAGCCGTATGCTCGGTCAGGTAGATGAATTGGCTGAGACGGTAGAGACGGTAGCGATTCCGTTTGAAGTAGGTGAAATGGTGAAACTTATAGATGGGCCTTTCAATGGCTTTAATGCTACCATAGAGCGCGTGAATGAAGAGAAGCGCAAACTTGAGGTGATGGTAAAAATCTTTGGACGCAAAACGCCATTAGAGCTAAGCTACACTCAAGTAGAGAAATTGTAACAAAGCCCTCGTAAAAGAGGCATTTAAATAAATTATTAATTATAAACAATGGCAAAAGAAGTTAGTAAAGTAGTTAAACTACAAGCTCGGGGAGGTCAAGCGAATCCTTCGCCACCAATTGGACCCGCATTAGGTGCTGCCGGTGTTAATATTATGGAGTTCTGCAAGCAGTTCAACGCACGTACGCAGGACAAACAAGGGAAAGTACTTCCTGTGGTTATCACCGTTTACAAAGACAAGTCATTCGACTTTGTTATCAAGACTGCGCCTGCTGCTGTTCAGCTATTGGAAGCCGCTAAGGTTAAAGGAGGTTCCGGAGAGCCAAACCGTAAGAAAGTAGCAAGTATCACTTGGGAACAAGTGAGAGCAATTGCAGAAGACAAAATGCCGGATTTGAGTGCATTTACAATTGAATCTGCAATGAGTATGGTTGCTGGTACGGCACGTTCAATGGGTATTACAGTAACTGGAGAAAAACCTTTTTAATCGCAAAGCAATATGGCAAAATTAACAAAGAAACACAAAGAAGCTCTTGCAAAAGTTGATAGAAACAAACTCTATTCATTAAAAGAGGCTTCAGCATTACTCAAAGAAATCACTTACACTAAATTTGATGCTTCTGTGGACATTGCAGTGCGTTTAGGGGTAGACCCACGTAAAGCAAACCAAATGGTGCGAGGCGTAGTTACGCTTCCTCACGGAACAGGTAAAGACGTGCGAGTGCTTGCCTTAGTAACTCCAGAGAAAGAAGCAGAAGCTAAAGCTGCTGGAGCTGATTATGTAGGGCTTGATGAATATCTACAAAAGATAAAAGATGGCTGGACAGATGTAGACGTAATCGTTACTATGCCAGCAGTAATGGGTAAGTTAGGTCCTTTAGGACGAGTATTGGGTCCTCGAGGCTTAATGCCAAACCCTAAAACTGGTACCGTTACTATGGAAATCGGGAAAGCTGTACAAGAAGTAAAGTCTGGTAAAATCGACTTCCGCGTAGACAAAACAGGTATCGTTCACGCCTCTATCGGTAAAATATCCTTCACCGCCGATAAGATTGTAGACAACGCCAATGAGTTAATTCAAACATTAATAAAGATGAAACCTACTGCCGCTAAAGGTGCGTATATGAAATCGATTTATCTTTCATCTACTATGAGCCCAAGTATTGCAGTAGATACTAAAACAGTTTAATTTGTAGTTAAAAACCGAAATTATGACAAGAGAAGAAAAATCATTAGTAATAGATAATTTAACTGCACAGTTAGCTGAGAGTAATGTTATTTATGTAACAGATTTAACTGGTTTGAATGCTCAAGACACAAGCGCATTGCGTCGTGCTTGTTTCAAAGCAAATATCAAATTGGCAGTTGTAAAGAACACTTTGCTTGCCAAAGCAATGGAAGTTTCAGAAAAAGAGTTTGGTGAATTGCCAACTATTCTTAAAGGAAATACCTCATTGATGTATGCTGAAGTAGGGAACGCTCCTGCTAAGCTCATTAAAGAGTTCCGCAAGAAATCAGAGAAACCTATCTTGAAAGGGGCATATGTAGATGCAGCTGTATTTATCGGCGACAATCAATTAGACGCCTTATCAGCTCTCAAATCTAAGAACGAAGTTATTGGTGAAATCATTGGCTTGCTCCAATCACCTGCCAAGAACGTTGTTTCAGCTCTTAAATCAGGAGGGGGTAAATTGGCTGGTATCATCAAGACCTTATCTGAAAAATAAAACTAAACGCACAAAATTATTTTTAAACAATTAAACAAAAACGATAGAAAAATGGCAGATTTAAAAAAATTCGCAGAACAATTAGTAAACTTAACCGTTAAAGAAGTAAACGAGCTTGCACAAATCTTGAAAGATGAGTACGGCATTGAGCCAGCAGCTGCAGCAGTAGCAGTAGCAGCCGGAGGTGCAGTAGCCGGAGGTGCAGCAGAAGCTGGTGCTGAAAAAACAGAATTTGATGTATTCTTGAAATCAGCAGGTGCTAACAAATTAGCGGTTGTTAAATTAGTAAAAGACTTAACTGGTCTTGGACTAAAAGAAGCTAAAGAAGTAGTAGACAGCGCTCCTTCAAAAGTAAAAGAAGGTGTTTCTAAAGAAGAAGCTGAAGGGCTTAAAAAATCTTTAGAAGAAGCTGGTGCAGAAGTAGAATTGAAATAATTTTACTTATAAACCCTATAAGGTTTAGGTCTTTTTCAGTAGGAATTAGACCTAAACCATTTTGTAATTTAAGGCAACAATACAACAACGATATTATGGCAAGAGATTTGTGCCATATGAACTTTAAAAAAGTTTAGGACTTTGACAAAGTCTTAACTATGACAAACTCACGACTAACGACTTACTACTAACGATTAAACAATAATATTAAAGTAAAGAAAATGCTTACGAATCAAACCGCAAGAGTGAATTTTGCTTCCGTGAAACACGTTCCTGAATACCCTGACTTCTTGGATATTCAAATCAAATCGTTTCAAGAGTTCTTTCAGATGGAGACCAAATCGGAAGACCGAGTGCACGAGGGATTGTATCATACCTTTAAAGAGAACTTTCCTATATCGGACACTCGCAACCAATTCGTATTGGAGTTTCTCGACTATTTCGTAGACCCTCCTCGCTACACTATCCAAGAATGTATAGAACGCGGTCTTACCTATAGTGTGCCTCTGAAAGCCCGATTAAAGCTTTATTGTACTGACCCCGAGCACGAAGATTTTGAAACTATCGTACAAGACGTTTATTTGGGCACAATCCCTTATATGACGGCAAGCGGAACATTCGTTATCAACGGAGCTGAGCGTGTAGTAGTATCGCAGTTACACCGTTCACCAGGGGTATTCTTCGGTCAGTCGTTTCACGCTAATGGTACTAAACTCTACTCCGCACGTATTATTCCTTTCAAAGGTTCGTGGATTGAGTTTGCTACCGATATCAACAACGTGATGTATGCCTATATCGACCGTAAGAAAAAACTTCCTGTAACAACTCTCTTCCGTGCAATTGGTTTTGAACGCGATAAAGATATATTGGAAATATTCGACCTTGCAGAAGAAATAAAGGTTTCTAAAACAGGGCTTAAAAAATACATCGGTCGTCGTTTAGCTGCCCGTGTGCTCAACACTTGGCACGAAGACTTCGTAGACGAAGATACCGGAGAGGTAGTGTCTATCGAGCGTAATGAGATTATCCTCGACCGCGATACTGTACTCGATGAAGATAACATTCAAGAAATCTTAGAAGCTGATGTAAAGACCATTCTTCTTCACAAAGAAGATAGTCAGGCTACTGATTATACCATTATCCACAATACTTTACAAAAAGACCCTACCAACTCTGAGAAAGAAGCAGTGGAACACATTTACCGACAGTTGCGTAATGCTGAACCACCCGATGAGGAAACTGCTCGCGGTATTATCGACAAGCTATTCTTCTCAGACCAACGCTACAACTTGGGAGACGTAGGGCGTTACCGTATCAACAAAAAATTGGGATTGGATACCCCTATGGAAAAGCAAGTGCTTACCAAAGAGGATATCATCACCATCGTGAAATATTTGATTGAGCTCATCAACTCTAAAGCAGAGGTAGATGATATCGACCACTTGTCTAACCGCCGTGTGCGTACGGTAGGAGAGCAATTGGCAGCTCAGTTTGGCGTAGGTCTTTCTCGTATGTCGCGCACTATTCGCGAACGTATGAACGTACGTGACAACGAGGTATTTACTCCTATCGATTTAATCAATGCGAAGACCCTTTCGTCTGTGATTAACTCGTTCTTTGGTACAAATCAATTATCTCAGTTTATGGATCAAACGAATCCATTGGCTGAGATTACCCACAAACGCCGTTTGTCCGCCTTAGGACCTGGAGGTTTGTCACGTGAGCGTGCGGGCTTCGAGGTGCGAGACGTACACTATACTCACTACGGACGTTTGTGCCCTATTGAAACCCCAGAAGGACCAAATATCGGTTTGATATCTTCATTGGCGGTATTCTCGAAGGTAAACGGTATGGGCTTTATAGAAACCCCTTACCACAAAGTTACTAATGGGAAGGTAGATCTTAAAGATATGACCTACCTCACTGCCGAAGACGAAGAAGGACTCAAAATTGGTATGGCTAATATCGCTTTAGACGATAAAGCTAATATCATTGAGGAAAAAGTGGTTGTAAAAGAAGATGGTGACTTCCCTGTAATTGAACCTAACGAAGTACAATATATAGACGTGGCGCCTAACCAAATCGCTTCTATTTCGGCTTCCCTTATTCCGTTCTTGGAACACGACGACGCGAACCGTGCATTGATGGGCTCGAATATGATGCGTCAGGCAGTACCTTTGTTAAGACCTGAAGCACCTATCGTAGGAACAGGTTTGGAACGCCGTGTAGCTTCAGATGCCCGTGTGCTTATGAACGCAGAGGGTGATGGTACAGTTGATTATGTAGATGCTGATAAAATCATTATCACTTATGACCGTACTGATGAACAAAAATTGGTAAGCTTTGATGCTGATGAAACAGTATATAACCTTATCAAATTCCAAAAAACAAACCAAGGCACTTGTATCAACCTAAAACCGATAGTTGAAAAAGGTGAGAGAGTGAAAAAAGGTCAGGTGTTGTGTGAAGGTTATGCTACTGAAAACGGAGAGTTAGCACTCGGTCGTAATATGAAGGTAGCGTTTATGCCTTGGAAAGGTTATAACTTTGAGGACGCAATTGTGATTTCGGAACGCGCTGTACGTGAGGATTTATTCACTTCTATCCACATTGATGAATACGCTTTGGAAGTGCGTGATACTAAATTGGGAGCCGAAGAGCTTACCAATGATATCCCTAACGTATCGGAAGATGCAACCAAAGATTTGGACGAATACGGTATGATTCGCATTGGAGCAGAAGTACGCCCAGGGGATATTCTTATCGGTAAGATTACTCCTAAAGGAGAATCAGACCCTACCCCTGAAGAGAAACTCCTCCGTGCTATCTTTGGTGATAAAGCGGGTGATGTGAAAGATGCTTCTCTAAAAGCTTCACCTTCACTTTACGGGGTGGTTATCGACAAGAAATTGTTCTCACGTGCGGTAAAAGACAAACGCAAACGCAGTAAAGATAAAGAAGATGTAGCACAATTAGAAGCTGATTACAACGCTAAGTTTGAAGCTCTTCGCTCTAAATTATTGGAAAAACTATACAGTTTGGTAGCTGAAAAGACTTCGGAAGGAGTAGTGAACGACCTCGGCGAAGAAATTGTGCCTAAAGGTAAGAAATATACTAAAAAAGTGCTTGAAGGCATTGAGGATTATGCTCACCTTACTTCTGCAGGTTGGACTGACGATAAGCACATCAACGGTCTTATAGACGACCTTTTGCACAACTATCGCATTCGTGAAAATGACCTACAAGGAGGATTACGTCGCGATAAATTCACCATTGCTGTGGGAGACGAATTACCTGCAGGTATCCTAAAATTAGCTAAAATTTACGTGGCTAAGAAACGTAAGCTAAAAGTAGGAGATAAGATGGCAGGTCGCCACGGTAACAAGGGTATCGTAGCACGTATCGTTCGCGATGAGGATATGCCTTTCCTTGAAGACGGAACTCCGGTAGACATCGTGTTAAACCCTCTTGGGGTACCTTCACGTATGAACATCGGTCAGATATACGAAACTGTATTGGGCTGGGCAGGACAAAAGCTCGGCAAGAAGTTTGCAACTCCTATCTTCGATGGAGCATCGCTTGAGCAAATTAATGAGCTTACCGATGAAGCAGGCGTACCCCGTTTCGGTCATACTTACCTATACGATGGTGGTACTGGTGAACGTTTCGACCAAAAAGCAACCGTAGGGGTAATTTATATGATTAAGCTCGGACATATGATTGACGATAAGATGCACGCGCGTTCTATCGGTCCGTACTCACTTATCACCCAACAGCCATTGGGAGGTAAAGCCCAATTTGGTGGACAGCGTTTTGGAGAGATGGAGGTATGGGCATTGGAGGCTTATGGAGCATCTAGTACCTTACGCGAAATCTTAACTGTAAAATCCGATGACGTAGTAGGTCGTGCCAAAACTTACGAAGCGATTGTAAAAGGTGAGACAATGCCAGAACCAGGATTGCCAGAATCTTTCAACGTATTGATGCACGAGCTTAAAGGTCTTGGATTGGATATTAGACTTGAAGAATAATGATTAATTATTAATGGTTAATGGTTAATGGTTAATAATTAATTGTTGAAATTATAATAAAATTCCAAACTATTGAATATTCAGTAGTTTGGAATTTTTGTTTTTATATAGGAGGTTAGAAAGGCGTATTTGTATATTCTTATAATAACGTAAATTCAACACAAGAAATAATATTGAACTAATGTTATAAAAACTTAAGTATAACACAAAGTGCTCTGCTGAAGTATAATAAATAGTTTTACAAATTGAAAGCTTCTTTCAGTTCATTGTAGACTGTTTGGTATTGAAAATTTTGTATTGAAGGGTGTAGAATATACATAGCTGCTATCTCTTTATTTCCTACTTTGTAATAATAGAAGCCTTTACCTTTATTGATGAGTGTATTTTCTTTAGATTGGTATTCTCCTGTATAAGGCATTTTTACCCAAAGTCTATGACTCCATACTACAATAATATCAGGTTGGCAGACTTCTAACACCTCCCAAAAAGCCTTTTCTGATTTAGTAAATTGTTCAGTAGTAGGAGACTGAAAAGGAGCTGCCATTGGCTCCTGAACATAGTTATAGAAAGCTACTCGCTCCCAAAAATCCACTATTTCATTAGTAGATAGGTTGCCATTATGAAAAGCTTTTGCGAATCTAGTAAAGGTTTTCATCCAGTTGCCGTGTCCTCTTTTACCTTTCTGATAGTTTATAAACTCTTGTACTATGTAGTTAGTGAAAGTAGGATCATCAAGAGAAGCATTTCCATCTTCATCGGCACTATAATGACTTTCTCCTAACACTAATACTTTTTTACCTTGATATCCTTGTTGGTATTTTTCACCAATGTAAGGGGTGAATAAAACATTTTTAAATTGGTTTGTTTGCATAATATTCTTTATTAAACTTCCTTTTGTGGGTTACACTCTTCAATGAGTTCATCAATATTTTTACCAATTCCTTTTAAAGGTTCTTGGTAGAATGCGACAATTTCATTAATAAGTTTTTCTACACTTTCAGAGCTAAGTTCTTCGCCTTTGCGCAATAGGTTATAATTAAAAGTTTCGCTTAACTTATAACCTTTTATCCAGTCTTTCGATTCTCCTTTTTGGGCGTAGCGATAAGGTGCATATTGACGATTGCTAAAAAACTCTGACCAGAAAGTGAGGTATATTTGTCCGCTGTTATTGGTATCACCTACTCTAAGCCACATACCTATATCCTTTCCCCCTACTCGCCACCATAGTATATCATCTTCTACAGTGAAATCAGTTAAGGTTTTATCTAACTTTCCTTGAAGTAGAGTGTTGATTTTATGTATATAGCCTTTTTTATTTAGATAAGGAAGAATGTGATTTTCAAGTTTGTTAAGTTCAGTAGCAACTTCGTGTTCAATAGCTCCGCCTAATCCTATTTCTTTAGACAGAGTGTTGATGATAGCATATAGATGAGCTTGTATTTCAGTTTTATTTTGGTTTACATTTTGTGTGTCTACAGCTATCGCATTGAGCGATTGCAAGATGCTTTTAGCACTTTGTGGTTTAGCATAAGGGATAATATCTTTAGCAACTAATTTGAGTAAATGATTAAGTTCTTCTAATGAAATATTTCTATCTTCCCACACTTTCCAAAGTTCTTCAATAAAGTTATTAAAGAGCTCTGATTTCTTCTCGAAAACCTTTACATTGCGTTCTTTGTCTTCCTCGCTGGCAGTTTGTCCTTGTAAGAGGAATACAGTAACGATAGCGGTAAATATAGCCCCTATGGCAGAGTTGTTGATTTCTTCTACTATTTTAGGGAGTTCGTTTTGGTAAATAGCATTAAAGATAAAAATGCTAAGTGAAATAGCTAACAAAGTAACTAATCCGATGAGTATTTTGCTTTTGAATAGCTTCATTTATTTAGATTTTAAAAGAATGCCTACCTATACGATAGGCATTCTAAATGATTAATTTCTTTTTGTCCAAGTACGCCCCTCGTTTTTTGAGATATAAGTACCTTTTGAAGTAGTAGCTACAAGCTCAGTGCCATTTACTTGTATGGTTTCAAATGTTCCATAGGAGGCATTAGAAGTACGTAATGTCCAATTGACTCCTTTACTTGTTGAAGCATAGACTCCTTTAGATGTAACGACAATAATTTCCTTACCGAAAATAACTAAATCATTGAAGTCTCCAAAATTAGTTCCTTTGTAGCGTTGAATCCAAGTTCTACCATTATTAGTAGAAAATTCAAGTTTGTTGTCGTCTGTAGGGCAAATTCGTAGCAATTCGTTCCCTAGATTAATTTCTTTTGCCATTTTGTTGGTATTAATTTTTGTCCTACTCACTTATAGGCTTTTCGGTTACTCCTCTATTATATACAGTCCTTCGGATAGCTGTTTTATTTCGGTTGCAAAATTACAGTAAGTATTGGTCAAAATATGACCATTTAATATTTTTTTCAATATAAGGACAAAAAAACGCGGTGCATTCCTTGTTTACCCATTACAGAAGCCCGACCAAAGGCTCACTACAAAGTAAAAAGGAATGCCCACGTAACCGCAGGCACTTCCACTTCACTTTCCTGTAGTGTAAAGAAAAATTGGTCGTATTTCTGTAAAGGAAAATGTAAAGCGAAACGCTAATATTGTTTATGTCTTTAAATGGCTATTTAACCGCAGTTAAATAGTGTTTAAATTGTTCTCGGTTGTCTAATTTTGGTGCATAGTTACGACAATTTTTTGTACTATGCAAGTTTTTAACATTTATTTTTTTACAGATGAGTTGTAAAAAATTAGAAATCAAATAGCAGAAGATAGAGCAATGAGGGTGTGAGCACTAATATTTTTCGAACTTTATCGCGAGTGATAAGTATTGCTATAAATATAACTTTTTCTAACATAAGAGCTACAATTTTAATCCTTTTAAGGCGTCTAATAGTATTTCTACTCTTTGTTTGCAACTCTCGAAGAAAGCTTCACTCTTTACAATTTAGCGCCCTCCCGTAGCATCCAAAAGTTCGTTGTTCTTTTGGGTGATAGTAGCGACTTGCTGTAATAGATTTTTTAGTTCTTTCATTATTATTCTTTTGGGCTACAAAATTAAGAAATTAAATAAGAATCAAAATTACTTTTTATCTTATAAAAGTATATTTATACGTTTTATTGTTATATCATTAAAAAAAAATCTTATCTTTGCTCTCATTATCAATGATTATTTGTTATATTGAATATGAATTTTATCACTGAAAACCAAATAGAGTATCAAGCATTCTTTACCTTTTGGCATAAAAAAGAAGCTGAAATTGTAGTCCGTTTTGATGCTGAACGCCACTTTACAGAAGGAGAAAAGCAAGAAGTATTTCAGCAAGTAGCAACCAAAATACAGTGGTTGGAACAGCACAAGGAAGCTGTTTTAGAGTTTCTCCTCAAAAATGAAGAGGTAAGAGAACTTTTTGAAGAAGCCCAAGAAGAACGGGAAGAAGAAGGCGAGCAAGCAGTTTCTGATGAGCAGTTTTGTGAGGCGGTATATTTGCACAATCTGTATTGTGAAGTAGGCAAAGAAATAGCCTGCACTTTTGATATAGATACCGCCCCTGACTACTTTCTTGGTCATTTGGTGAATATAAAACTTGATGATAGCTATCATCTTAGCTTAGAAACTATTAGCGGATAATAATAATACTGAATTGTAACTTAATGTAATATAACAATTATGAATATATGTCCTGCCATCACAACTGATATAGCCTTATTACAGGCTATTGGCAAGCAAACTTTCTACGAAACCTTTGCTGAGACTAATACTCCAGAGGATATGGAGCAATATCTCACTACGAGTTTTGGAACAGCCAAAATACAGCAAGAACTATCGAATCCAGATTCTCTTTTCTTCTTTGTTGAAGAAGAAAACAAGGTGATAGGCTATTTGAAGCTTAATTTTTCCTCTGCTCAAACAGAACCACAAGACCCTAATGCAATGGAAATAGAACGTATCTATGTGTTGAAGGAATTTCACGGCAGTGGGGTAGGTCAAGCGCTTTATCAAAAAGCTATTGAAGTAGCTAAAGAGCGAAGAGTACCCTATGTATGGCTGGGGTATGGGAGAAGAACAAAAGAGCCTTACGTTTTTACCAAAAAAATGGATTTGTAGCTTTTGATACCCACACCTTCGTCTTAGGTTCTGATGCTCAAACCGATATATTAATGAAACTGTCGATGTTTTGAAATATCCCCCCCTTACTTTAAAAAATACAATGATTAGTTATACGCAAAAAGAACACGGCTGGGCAACGGTAACTATTAGCAATGGCACTGCCGAAATAGCCTTTGTAGCCTCTCACTTGCACGATAGTAGGCAAGATTTGATACGCTCGGTAGCAACCTTACAAAAGTACAAAGAAGCAACCGTTGTTTTTCAAGACGAACCCGATGGTTATGTACTTCATTTAGAGCGCGAGGACAAGCATTGCTATTATACCCTTCATTCCTTTAAAGGTTATGACCCAACAGCTCTTTGCGAGTTGGTTTTAGAAGGAAACATCAGTTTTGCAAGTTATAAAAACGATATAGCAAAGATTAAATAACACTATATGGAAATTACACAAGCCCTTAAAACAGAAATTTACCACACCCTTACCGACTTTTTAGAAGCCTATAAAGCTGAAGATGCCCAAGTATTAGCTGAAAAGTTTGATATTTCGGGAGAATTTTTAGAAGAAATCTATGAAATGTTTGACTTTGTAGAAGATAAAAGCGTATTGCACCTCTTTCCTATAGAAGAAATGGATAAAAAAGAAGGTGGAGGGGTGAATTTAAAGGTGTATAACTTCAATAATGATGATACCGCTGTGGGAATAGAAGCTCACTTGTGGGATGATCAAGAATATTTTGCCGTCATCAAAGGATATTACAACCTTAGTGACCAATTTCCTAAGTTTGTATTTCACTATTTTAGTGTTTAATATGCATTGTCCACTTTGCCAAAGGTCGTAGCACGACAGGCAGAGAAAATTAGGAAATGAGAAAATGAGATAAATGCCAATAAAACCAAATAATACCAATAATATCAGAAATAATCAACTTTGGCAAAGTTTGAGATGAAAAAGCGATGCGTTGGGCAATGGTTGGAGAATTCGGAAGGAAACGAAGATTTTCAGAAGGAGACTAAGGGGCTTTTTAATGAAAAAAGGGTGTAAGGAGGGTGGGGTTAGCTTATAGAGAGCTTATAGGAAGCTTATACGAATCTTGGACGATTGGTATAGGAAGGGCATATAAGTGATTGACTCATAGTATAATACAGCGATGCAAAAAATGGTAAAAACGGGGTTTCGAGGCGAAAGAAAGAGGAATCCTCACCCCGTCCCTCTCCCAAGGAGAGGGGGGATATAGCGACGGAAAGGAGAAGAAATAATTAAAAAATTAGCAAATTAGAAAATTAGTAAATGGGAAAGTGTGAGGTCTTAGGGCATAGGCACTAGGGGAAAGTATGATAAAAAAAGGAACAAGTGACGAGAGACTAAGGACGAATGATGAAGGTAATACGGAGGAAATTTCAACTTTGAGAAAGGGCATAGCACGACAAGCAAATTAGAACCTTTGGCAAAAATAGTAGCAGGACAGGCGAGTAGAAACTTTGAAAGTGTAAAAGTTTAAGACTTCGATAAATTTTATGCTACTAACTATCAACCTCTTAAAATATTCTTCTAAAAATATTACGAAAAAATAATTGCTATTTTAAAAAATAGTTGTACTTTTGCACGATATTTTGTAAATAGGCTTCGTGGGGAGACCTCTATGAAGCCCGATAAATTTATTATATTCACCATAAATAATATGGCAAGAGAAAAAAATACAGCTGTTCCTAAATTTGATAAGATTTCGATTGGTTTGGCCTCTCCTGAATCTATCTTAGCCGTTTCACGCGGTGAGGTTACTAAACCTGAAACTATCAACTATCGTACTCACAAACCTGAACGCGACGGGTTGTTTTGTGAGCGTATTTTTGGTCCTGTAAAGGACTATGAATGTGCTTGTGGTAAATACAAACGCATTCGTTATAAAGGCATCGTCTGCGACCGTTGTGGCGTGGAAGTAACCGAGAAAAAAGTACGCCGCGAAAGAGTAGGACATATCAACCTTGTGGTGCCTATCGCTCACATTTGGTATTTCCGCTCATTACCTAACAAAATAGGTTATTTGTTAGGGCTTCCTTCGAAAAAGTTGGATATGATTATCTACTACGAGCGCTATGTAGTTATCCAACCAGGTATTGCCAAAGGACCAGAAGGTGAAGATTTACAATACTTAGACTTCCTTTCAGAAGAAGAATATCTCGCTATTACTGAGAGTCTTCCTGCTGATAACCAATATTTAGAAGATACTGACCCTAATAAGTTTATCGCTAAAATGGGGGCTGAGTGTCTTCTTGAACTCTTAGAACGTTTGGATTTAGACGCACTTTCTTACGACTTGCGTCACAAAGCTAATAACGAAAGTTCTAAACAACGCAAAACTGAAGCTCTTAAACGCTTACAAGTGGTAGAGGCGTTCCGCGAATCTCAAAGAAACCGCGAGAACAAGCCTGAATGGATGATAATGAAGGTGATTCCTGTGATTCCGCCTGAATTGCGCCCGTTGGTACCACTTGATGGGGGACGTTTTGCGACTTCCGACCTTAACGATCTTTACAGACGTGTAATTATTCGCAATAACCGTCTAAAACGCTTGATGGAAATCAAAGCGCCTGATGTGATTTTGCGCAATGAGAAACGTATGCTTCAAGAGTCGGTAGATTCACTTTTCGACAACACACGTAAATCATCAGCTGTAAAAACAGAGTCTAATCGTCCGCTTAAATCACTTTCTGACTCATTGAAAGGTAAGCAAGGGCGCTTCCGTCAGAACCTCCTCGGTAAACGTGTAGACTATTCAGCACGTTCGGTAATTGTGGTAGGTCCTGAACTCAAAATGTACGAATGTGGTTTGCCAAAGAATATGGCAGCCGAACTCTATAAGCCGTTTGTAATACGTAAGCTCATCGAGCGCGGTATTGTGAAAACGGTGAAATCAGCTAAGAAAATCATTGACAAGAAAGAGCCCGTAGTATGGGATATTTTGGAGAATGTAATTAAAGGTCACCCTGTACTACTGAACCGTGCTCCTACTTTGCACCGTTTGGGTATTCAGGCATTCCAACCTAAGCTCATCGAAGGGAAAGCAATACAGTTGCACCCACTTGTGTGTACAGCGTTCAACGCCGACTTCGACGGTGACCAAATGGCGGTGCACTTGCCATTAGGTCCTGAGGCTATCTTAGAGGCACAACTCTTGATGTTGGCTTCACACAATATCCTTAACCCTGCGAATGGTTCGCCTATTACCGTACCTTCACAAGATATGGTCTTGGGGCTTTACTACATTACCAAAGGTCGTAAGTCTACCCCTGAATATCCTATTAAAGGGGAAGGCTCAGTTTTTTATTCAGCAGAAGAAGTGAATATCGCTTATAACGAAGGAAAGCTCAGCTTAAACGCTTTTATTAAAGTGAAAGTGCGTGACCTCGACGAAAATGGCAATGTGTATTACCCCGTAGTAGAAACTACTACTGGACGTGTGCTCTTCAATGAGCTTGTGCCTTTGGAAGTAGGCTACATCAATGAGGTACTTACCAAAAAGTCATTGCGTGATATCATCGGTCGTATCCTCAAAGCTACTAGCATTCCTGTAACGGGAGACTTCCTTGACAAAATCAAGAATATGGGATACCGTTTTGCCTTTAAAGGCGGATTGTCGTTCAGTTTAGGGGATATCATCATTCCGCAAGAAAAAGCTGATATGATAGCCGAAGCCAACGGACTCGTAGATGGTATTATGATGAACTATAATATGGGGCTCATTACCAATAACGAACGTTATAATCAGGTGATTGACGTGTGGACATCTACCAATGCTCAGCTTACTGAATTGGCGATGAAACGCATCAGCACAGACCAGCAAGGGTTCAACTCAGTATATATGATGCTCGACTCGGGAGCGCGTGGTTCTAAGGAGCAAATTCGTCAGCTTACCGGTATGCGTGGTTTGATGGCAAAACCTAAGAAATCGAGCGTAGGGGGTGGTGAAATCATCGAGAACCCTATCTTGTCGAACTTTAAAGAAGGACTATCTATCCTCGAATACTTTATTTCTACCCACGGTGCCCGTAAAGGTCTTGCCGATACCGCTTTGAAAACAGCCGACGCAGGTTACTTAACTCGTCGTTTGGTAGACGTATCGCAAGACGTGATTATTAATACAGAAGACTGTGGAACCTTGCGTGGGGTAGAAGTACGTGCCCTCAAAAAGAACGAGGAAGTAGTAGAAACTCTTGGCGAGCGCGTTTTAGGACGTGTGTCGCTCCACGATGTATACAATCCTCTCACCGAAGAACTTATTGTGGGTGCTGGTGAAGAAATTACTGAAAAAATAGTAGACAAAATAGAAGCCGCTCCTATCGATATGATAGAAGTACGCTCGGCACTTACCTGTGAAGCAAAACACGGTATTTGTGCAAAATGTTACGGTCGCAACCTTTCTACCGGACGTATGGTACAGAAAGGGGAAGCCGTAGGGGTGGTAGCTGCCCAGTCTATCGGTGAACCAGGTACCCAGCTTACCTTGCGTACTTTCCACGCAGGTGGGGTTGCGGGTAACGTATCAGAAGAAAATAAAACTGAAGCCCGTTTTGACGGTGTACTAGAAATAGAAGACTTACGCGTAGTTCGTGGTAAAGACAACGAACAAAACCCTGTGGACGTAGTAGTGCGTTCATCTGAGCTCCGCGTGCTTGACCCTACTACCAAAATGGTACTTCAAACACACGATATTCCTTATGGAGCGCACATCTTTGTAAAAGACAAAGAAGAGGTGAAAAAAGGAACTCTACTCTTCCAATGGGATCCCTATAATGCGGTAATCATCTCGGAATACTCTGGTAAAATCGCTTATGAAGATATCGAACAGGGAGTTACTTACCAAGTGGAAATAGACGAGCAAACAGGCTTCCAAGAAAAAGTGATTGTAGAATCGCGTAACAAGAAGTTGATTCCTACCTTGCTCATCACTGATAAGAATGGCGAAACGCTCCGCTCTTACAACTTGCCTGTGGGTGCTCACATTATGGTGGACAACAACAGCAAGATTGAAGAAGGTAAGGTGCTTGTGAAAATACCGCGTAGCTCTGCCAAAGCTGGGGATATTACAGGAGGTCTTCCTCGTGTTACCGAACTCTTTGAAGCACGTAACCCATCGAATCCTGCCATCGTATCCGAAATTGACGGGGTAGTATCGTTCGGTAAAATCAAACGCGGTAATAAAGAGGTAATCGTTACCTCACGCTCGGGCGAAGAACGCAAATACTTGGTGAAATTATCAAGCCAAATCTTGGTACAAGAAAACGACTTTGTACGTGCGGGTAAACCTCTTTCCGACGGCTCTGTAACTCCTGATGATATTTTGCGTATTAAAGGACCATCGGCAGTACAACAGTATTTAGTAAACGAAGTACAAGAGGTATATCGCTTGCAAGGGGTGAAAATTAACGATAAACACTTTGAGGTTATCGTCCGCCAGATGATGCGTAAAGTGGAAATCCAAGACCCAGGTGATACTCTTTACCTCGAAGGTCAGTTAGTTCACAAAGACGACTTTATCGAGGAAAACGACCGCTTGTTTGGTAAGAAAGTAGTAGAAGATGCCGGAGACTCCGAAAACTTAAAAGCTGGACAGATAGTGAGCCTGCGTGAATTGCGCGATGAGAACTCTCTACTCAAACGCTCCGATAAGAACTTGGTAATCGCCCGTGATGTGATTCCTGCTACTGCTATGCCAGTGCTACAAGGTATCACTCGTGCTTCGTTGCAAACCAAATCGTTTATCTCAGCAGCCTCTTTCCAAGAAACTACGAAGGTATTGAACGAAGCAGCGGTAAGTGGTAAGGTAGACTTCCTCGACGGCTTGAAAGAAAACGTAATCGTAGGTCACCGTATCCCTGCAGGTACCGGACTCAAAGAATACGAGAAAATCATTGTAGGCTCTAAAGCCGATTTAGAACCCGTGGTAGAAAAGAAAAAATCGAGATAGACAATGGACGAAGTAGAAGAAAAAGAAGGACAGTTGAGCATTGAGCTCGACGACAAGGTTGCCAAGGGAGTATACTCTAACTTAGCAATTATCAACCACTCGTCTACCGAGTTCGTAGTCGATTTTGTGAGCGTAATGCCAGGGATGCCTAAAGGGAAAGTGCGCAGTCGCATTATTCTTACCCCTGAGCACGCCAAACGCCTACTATTCGCCTTAGATGATAATATTCAGAAGTTTGAACAAGCCAATGGCACTATTACCAATAGCGACGACCGTCACGCTATACCTCTCTTTGGTGTAACCGGACAAGCTTAATTTAATTACAAATAATCATAACTTTGCCAAAGATGTTAACCGCCTGTGTGGTTCACACCTTTGGCATTTTTTTATTACACTTCCTTCAAAAGCAATTCCTTTTCTAGCTTTTTACCTTTTATCACCCTATTAAACTTACTTTTAATATCGTTTTTCTTCACCCTCTACTTCTCTCATACATAGTGCATTATACACACCCTTCCTATACCAATCGTCCAAGATTCGTATAAGCTTCCTATAAGCTCTCTATAAGCTCCCCATACCCAAAATACATCTCTACCACCAAAAAAATATATCTTTTTCTTACCTTTTCTTTCTATCAATAAATCAGTGACTTAAGCACTTCTATTTAAAAAATATTAATTATTTCTGGTACTATGTATTGCATAATACTTATTTTTGTCGTATCTTTGCCTCGAATTTAAAAACATCAAAACTATGGAAGAATTTAATGTCGAAAAAACAAGAACACAAATGCGCAAAGGCATCTTAGAAATGTGTATTCTTTCCATTATTGACAAAAACAAAGAAGCTTACGTTTCCGACCTGATTGAGGCGCTCAAAACAGCCGATATGATAGTGGTTGAAGGAACGTTATACCCTTTGCTTACCCGATTGAAAAACAGCGGGCTACTTACCTATCAATGGAAAGAATCTACTTCAGGGCCTCCTCGTAAATACTACATCTTAACCGAATCAGGCAGACGCTTCCTAAACGAAACCGTAAAAGCCTGGCGTGATTTACAAACAATGATTGATAAAATTATTTAAATTATGGACAAAATAAAAAACATCAGTTTAGGTGGTTTTTCTTTTATCATCGAAGAAACCGCCTACAATGCCCTCAATAACTATCTCAATGAGGTGCGTAATCATTTGAACCAAAATACCGATAGAGAAGAAATTCTCTACGATGTAGAGCAGCGTATGGCTGAACTACTCAAAGTTCGTCTTAAAGAGCGCGAAGTAGTAATTGGTCAAGACGTGCAATATCTTATAGAAGTATTAGGTCGTCCCGAACAATACGTCGAGGGTGAAGAAACCTCTTCTGCTGAAACCAAATTTACCTTTTCTTCTTTGAAAGAGCGAAAGCTATACCGCGATATCGATGATAAGAAAATCGGTGGCGTACTCTCAGGCATAGCCCATTACCTTCAATACGACGTTACTTGGGTACGCATCTTCTTTCTATTGGTCTTACTAGTGAATATCTTCATTCTTCACTTTTTTACCTCCGCTCTGTTGCTCTTGTATATTGTGTTTTGGACTGTGGTACCTCCCGCACGCACAGCCGCTCAGAAGTTAGAAATGAAAGGTGAAGCCGTAACCATCGATACCCTTTCCAACTTCTCTTTTACGGGCAAAGAAACCCTAAAACCTGAAAGGAATGGCTTCCCTGTCTTACTAAAAGTAATACTCTACTTTATCGCAATTATATTACTATTGCCATTGCTTATATCCTTAGTAGCCGTAGTGCTCTCCTTATTTGGCATAACCGTATTCGGAAGCATTAGTCTGCTTGCCCTTAACGATTTTCTCCCCTTTATAGTGACGGCAACTTGGCAACGCTCTTTGTTGTACCTCTCGTTGATATTATTGTTTTTGCTACCTGTTTCGGTGGTAGTATTACTCAGTTTAAAACTTTTTATTAAGAGTTTTCGCACTCCTAAAATTTGGGTAATAGCCAATGTGTTGGCACTTGTGATAGGACTCATCGGGTTGCTAACCGTAGGAGGAACATTGGGCAAGGAGTTTATAACAAAAACACATGTGGAAGAAAAAATACCCCTCACCACCCTTTCTGATACCTTAGTGGCGGAAAAGATACGCAAAGAATACGGCTTCAATTCCCCTATAATACCCATCAATACCGATACCCTAATGGTAAAAGATTGTTCTTTTTTCATAGATACCCTTCCGCAAGGCGCAGTCCCCTATTTGCAATATATCAGAACGGCTCGTGGGAGCAATACTGTGGAAGCTAAAAAAAATGCCCAAAGTCCCATCTACCCGCTCACTATCAAAGGGAATCACATTAGTTTTCCTTATTATTACCAAATTGCCAAAGGAAATGTATATCGGGGGCAAGAGGTAAAAATAAAACTTTTTGTACCTATTGGCACTTACGTCCGCACCCTTAATGAGACCTTTTTTTCTCAAAAAGGAGGAAGATGGTTAAACGAAAACGGCCTTTACAAGGTAAGCAAAGACAGTATTTACGAGGTAACGGCAAAATAATACAAAAATAAAAAATGTTAATTATTCATTGGTTATTAGTATTTTTTGTACTTTTGCACGGTTTTTGTTATAAGATGAAAATCTATAGAATTTAAATACGTAATTAACTAATAGAATGAAAAAATCATTTATCTGGGTTGCCTTAGCAACTTTCCTATTTGTGGGCTGTCGGGCTACTAAAGTTAGTGCCGATATGGACAAAGCTCCCGCAACATCTTTAGCTCAGAAAACTTACAATGATGCTACCCTCAAAGGTTGGCCTCACGAAGGTTTTAAACAAAACTTCCCTGGACTGAACTTGCAAGAAGCCTATGCCCTACTCAAAGGTCTTACCCCTAAAAAAGTAATCGTAGGAGTGGTAGATTCCGGTGTGGATATCAACCACGAAGACCTTAAAAACGTAGTGTGGGTAAACACTAAAGAAATTCCTGACAACGGAATTGACGACGACAAAAACGGTTATGTAGACGACGTACACGGCTGGAACTTCCTCGGTAATATCGCTCAAGAAAATACCGAGATGACTCGTATTTACAAAACTAAGGATAAGAAAAATCCTGATTATGCCAATGCTAAAAAAGAATTCGATAAAGAAACTGCCGAAACTAAAAAACGCAAAGGCTATTATGAGCAACTTATCCAAATAACTGAATTTGCCGATAACAACTTGCGTAAAATCACAGGTAAAGAAGTGTATACTGCCAAAGACATCGATGCTGCTACCAAAGGCAAAACTTTCGATGCTCCCACTACCGAGATGATTCAGTTTATGAAACAGCTATTAGCAGATGTCTCTAATTCTGGTGATATCAAAAAAGAACTCAACGACGCTATTGAGTATTTCGATACAAAATTGAAATATCACCTCAACCCTGATTTTTCACCTCGTAAAACTATCTTAAAAGATAATGAAAACGACTTTACCAAAAAGTATTACGGCAATAATAACGTAATAGGTCCCAATACCAAAGATGCCTTACACGGCACACACGTGGCAGGTATCATTGGTGCTGAACGCAATAACGGAATCGGTATGAATGGGGTTGCTGATAATGTACTCATTATGGCAGTACGTGCTGTCCCCGATGGTGATGAGTACGACAAAGATGTCGCTCTTGCTTTGCGCTATGCAGTAGATAACGGAGCCAAAGTGATAAACACCAGCTTTGGTAAAGCTTTCTCTCCTCACAAAGAATGGGTGTATGACGCTATCAAATATGCAGCTTCTAAAGATGTTCTTATCGTGAACGCTGCGGGTAACGACTCTCAAGATATCGACGTGAAAGATACTTATCCTAACGACGAAGTAAACAAGAAAGAAATCTCCGATAACTTCCTTACCGTAGGGGCTTTGAACTATGAATATAACAAGAATTTAGTAGCTTCTTTCTCAAACTATGGTAAACGCAATGTCGATGTATTTGCCCCTGGGGTAAAAATTTATTCTACCACTCCTGAGAATAAATACGAGTTTTTGCAAGGAACCTCAATGGCTTCTCCCGAAGTTGCGGGAGTTGCAGCCTTGTTGCGCTCTTACTTCCCAAGTCTCAGTGCAGCCGAAGTGAAGAAAATCATTATGGAGTCTGGTGTAAAAGTAGATATGAAAGTACTCGTAGGTGAAGATGATGATGAAGGTAAAAAACGCAAAGAAATGAACTTCGCCGACCTTTCTACTACAGGTACTATCGTAAATGCTAAAAATGCAGTAATCTTAGCCGCTAAAATTACTAAAACAAAACTTAGCAAATAGAAATTTATATAATACAATGAAAAGCCGTATGGGAAATTCTCACACGGCTTTTTTCATATTTGCTTGTTATTCATAAGTCATTAGCATTTTAAACGCCTGTCGTGCTACGACTGCTACGACTTATTTATGAGCGTTGTAAAGTTCTGCAACTTTCGCCCAATTAATCACGTTAAAAAACGCCTCAATATAATCAGGACGACGGTTCTGATAGTGCAAGTAATAAGCGTGTTCCCACACATCTAATCCCAAGATAGGAAAACCTCCGCAACCAGTGTTAGGCATTAGCGGGTTATCTTGGTTTGCAGTAGAGCAAATCTCAAGCTTACCTCCTTTGTGTACACAAAGCCACGCCCAGCCAGAGCCAAAACGAGTAGTCGCAGCCTTGCTAAAAAGTTCTTTAAAAGCTTCAAAACTTCCGAAAGCCTCTTCAATTGCCTTAGCCAATTCTCCTGTAGGTTTACCTCCACCATTAGGGCTCATCACTTCCCAGAAAAGATTGTGATTGTAAAAACCGCCAGCGTTATTGCGAAGAGCAGCATTGTTCATATCAAGTGAGGTAAGAATTTCCTCAATAGTTTTGCCTTCTACCCCTGCTGGAGCCAAAGCCGTATTCAGGTTCGTGGTATAAGCGTTGTGGTGCTTAGTATAGTGTATCTCCATTGTACGCGCATCAATATAAGGTTCAAGCGCATTGTAAGCATACGGTAATTTAGGTAATGTAAACATAGTATTTTCTTTTTAAATTTTTAGCAAAAGTACTATAAAAGTTAATTGGTTGAGATACTTTAATGATAGATTTTCCTTATATAGGTATAATTATATTTGGAAAGTATAATTATTTTCATACCTTTGCAAGGTGTTTTTCTTTTACAAAAAACCACTACCCTATAATTATGAAACATTGTATCTTTTTTCTCCTTTATAGCTTTATTTTCGCTACTTATGCTCAAAAACCTAACGTCATCATCATTGTAGCCGATGATTTAGGCTATGGCGACCTAAGTTGCTATGGCGAAAAGACAATTCATACCCCGCAGGTAGCCTCTCTCGCCAAACAAGGAATGGTCTTTACGAACGTACATTCCACCGCTGCCACTTGCACACCTTCGCGCTATTCACTCTTCACGGGCTTGTACAATTGGCGACGCAATGACACTGGTATTGCTCCTGGTGATGCTGCTATGGTCATTCGTCCTGAGCAAACCACCATTGCCGATGTGTTCAAAGCAGCAGGCTATACTACTGGCGCTATTGGCAAATGGCACTTGGGCTTAGGAGGCGAACGCGGTAAACAGGATTGGAACGGCTTTATCACTCCTGGACCTTCCGATATAGGCTTCGAATATTCCTGCCTAATGGCTGCCACAGCCGACCGTGTACCTTGCGTGTGGATAGAAAACCAACGCGTAGCCAATTACGACCCCTCAGCACCTATCGAAGTGAGTTATAGCCTGCCTTTTGAAGGTGAACCTACGGGTAAGAACAACCCCGAACTGCTCACTAAGCTCAAACCTTCCTTACACCACGGTCACGACCAAGCCATAGTGAACGGCATTTCGCGTATCGGCTATATGAAAGGAGGTGGCAAAGCACTCTGGACGGACGAACATCTCGCCGATACCATTGTAGCCAAAACGGTAAAATACATCGAAAATCACAAATCTCAACCTTTCTTTCTCTATGTGGGTACTAATGACATACACGTACCTCGCTACCCCAATCCGCGTTTTGTAGGCAAAAGTGGTATGGGTTACCGCGGTGATGCAATTCTCCAATTCGACTGGACTGTGGGTGAAATCGTAAAAGCCCTCAAAGCTAATAAGCTATACGATAATACGCTCATCATTATCACCAGCGACAACGGTCCTGTGATAGACGATGGTTATCAAGATCAAGCCGAAGAGCTCTTAGGCAGACATCGTCCGTGGGGAGCTTTTCACAACCACGGAGGCAAGTACAGCAATTACGAAGCAGGTACGCGTGTGCCCTTTATCGTACGCTATCCTAAGATAGTGAAAAAAGGTACTTCCGACGCTTTGCTTTCACATATCGACCTCTTTGCCTCTTTAAGTAAATTTATTGGTGCTGAGATACCCGCAGGAGCAGCCACCGATAGCGAAGATTACCTCAAAGCTTTCTTAGGCAAGGACAAGAAAGGTCGCCCTTATGTAATAGCCTCTGGGGGAGCGCTCTCCATCACCGATGGTCGTTGGAAATATGTAGTCCCCAGCGACAACCCCTCTTATCAACCCCTCACTCGCACACATCTGGGCAACTATCCTGAGCCCCGATTGTACGACCTCAAAGAAGACATAATGGAGCTCTACAATGTAGCAAAAAACCATCCCGAAGAGCTCACCAGACTCAAAACAATGCTCGACAATATTAAAAACAGAAAATAGTGCTTTAACAATCAATAATAAAATTCGCTCCAAAAAAGGTAGATACTTTTTTGGAGCGATGTAATATCAATACTTTTTCTCCTATTCTCCCTTCTATTTCCGCTTTTCTTTCGTTTATTCTTCATCTGCCCGTGTAGCTCGCTCCGTCTTTTGTTCGTTCTTTGGTCATTGTAGACCCACTGTAGACCCACTGTAGACCCACTGTAGAGCCACTGTAGAGCCACTGTAGAGCCACTCATCGTTCGCTCTAACTTTGCCTTTACGTCGCTACATACTTTGCCAAAGTTGAAATCCCCTTCGCATTACCTTCATCATTCGTCACTCGTCATTCGTCATCTCTTTCTTTTACCTTTTACCTTTTACCTTTTATCTTTTACTTTTTACATAAATCCCATTTTTTGTCATTTGCCAATTATTTTCTATTTTTGCACTTTAAACAACATCTGTTCCGATGGAAGACAATACACCTCAAAACACTACTCCACAAGGAGATAGCATCATTAAAGTCACAGGTATGTACCAAGATTGGTTCTTGGATTATGCTTCGTACGTAATCCTAGAACGCGCTGTACCAGCAATCGAAGATGGCTTTAAGCCCGTACAACGCCGTATTATGCACTCGCTTAAAGAATTAGACGATGGTCGCTACAACAAGGTGGCTAACGTCGTAGGGAATACAATGCAGTATCACCCTCACGGCGATGCGAGTATAGGCGATGCTATTGTACAAATCGGTCAGAAGGACTTGCTCATCGATACGCAAGGTAACTGGGGAAATATCCTCACAGGCGACGATGCGGCAGCTCCTCGTTATATCGAAGCTCGCCTTTCTAAGTTTGCCCTCGATGTGGTCTTTAGCCCTAAGGTAACCGAATGGCAATCCAGCTATGACGGTCGTAAAAAGGAGCCTATCAGCTTGCCGGTGAAGTTCCCGCTCCTCTTGGCACAAGGTACCGAGGGGATAGCCGTGGGACTTTCTACCAAAATATTACCTCACAACTTCATCGAGCTTATCGAGGCTTCCATTGCTTACCTCAAAAATAAACCTTTTGAGTTATACCCCGATTTCCCTACTGCGGGTATTATGGACGTAAGTGGCTATAACGATGGGGCAAGAGGCGGACGTGTGCGGGTGCGTGCTAAGATTTCGCAACTCGATAAGAGTACGCTTTGCATCACCGAAATTCCGTTTACTACCACCACTACTTCGCTTATAGATTCTATACTGAAAGCCAACGAAAAAGGCAAGATAAAAATCAAAAAGGTAGACGATAACACAGCTGCCAATGTAGAGATATTAGTGCACTTGCCCAACGGCACGTCGCCCGATAAGACTATCGATGCGCTCTACGCCTTCACTGCCTGCGAAACAGCTATTTCGCCCATTACCTGTGTGATTGAGGACAACAAACCGCATTTTCTCACCGTTTCAGAAGTGTTGCGCCGCAGTACCGACCGCACAGTAAGTCTGCTCAAACAAGAGCTCGAAATTGAACTTTCTGAACTCGAAATGCAATGGCACAGTGCCTCGCTCGAAAAGATTTTCATCAGAGAAGAGATGTATATCGACTTCAAGAAATACACCGATAGAGAAAGTTTGTACGAGTACTTGTACCAGCGTTTTGAACCTTTCAAAAAAGATTTGATCCGTGAGATTACCGATGACGATTTGGCTAAACTCGCTCAAATACCAATGATTCGCATCACCCGCTTCGACTCTTATAAGGCTGATGAAAATATCCTCAAAATTGAAGCCGATATCGAGGAAGTGAAAAACCACCTCGCAAATCTTATCGACTATGCAATTTCCCATTTCGAACGCCTTAAAAAGACTTATGGTAAGGGGCGTGAACGGAAAACCGAAATGCGCGTATTCGATACCATCGAGGCGACCAAAGTAGTGGTACGTAATACCAAACTCTATGTGAACAAAGCAGAAGGTTTTGTAGGTACAGGCTTGCGCAAAGATGAGTATGTAGGGGATTGCAGTGATATCGACGATGTGATTGTATTTACCGAAAGCGGTGCGATGTACGTTACCAAAGTAGCTGAGAAACAATATATAGAGAAAAACATCATACACGTAGCGGTCTTTAAGAAAGATGATAAGCGCACCGTGTACAATATGATTTATAAGGACGGACAAACGGGCTTCTCCTATATCAAGCGCTTCAACGTTACGGGTATTACCCGCGATAAGAAGTACGAGCTCATTCCTCAACACAAAGAGTCGCGTGTGCTCTATTTTACAGCCAACCCTAATGGTGAAGCCGAAGTGGTAACCGTGAACTTACGTCAGTTAGGCACTTTGCGCAAACTGCGATGGGATATCGATTTTGCCGATACCCTCATCAAAGGGCGTGGCGTGAAAGGAAACCTCGTGAGCAAATACGCTATCAAGCGCATCGAGCTAAAAGAAAAAGGCGTATCAACCCTCAAACCGCGCAAGATATGGTTCGACGATATTGTAAAACGCCTCAACACCGAAGAACGTGGCACGCTACTCGGCGCTTTCAAAGGCGATGACCGTATGCTCCTCATCACCAAAGAGGGCGTCGTGAAGACCATTATCCCCGAATTGAGTCTGCATTTCGAGAACAATATCGCCGTAATGGAGAAATGGGTACCCGAGAAACCTATTTCGGTGATTTACTACGATGGCGAGAAAGAACGCGTGTTTGTAAAACGCTTTGTGGTAGAGAACGAAAACCGCGAAGAGTTAGTCATTACCGAACATCCTAAATCGCAATTGCTCTTTGTCTCTGCCGATTGGCGACCTATGGCTGAGGTGGTCTTCACGAAGGAAAAAGGCAAGGAGAAAGAGAACCTTACTGTGAATTTAGAAGAGTTCATCAGTGTAAAAGGCATCAAAGCCTTGGGCAACCAGCTCACTACCGACAAGGTTAAAACTATCAACACCCTTGAATCTCTCCCCTACGAAGAACCTCAAGAAGAGGAACCCGTAGAAGACCTCGGCGATGAAGAAATTGCCCCTCCTCCCTCTGAAAATGAGAGCGACGGCACCCAAACAGAATTAGAATTCTGAGATAACGATGAATAATCAAGTCGCTTTTGCGTCGCTACACTTTGCCAAAGTTTTTAAATGCTCGTCGTGCTACGACCTTTGGCAAAGTTGATTGAGCAGTATGTCCAAAGTTTTAAAAAACAAACCTTATGAAAAACTATATCACACTCTTTATCATATTCTTGTTGGGAAGGAATGTAGCGGTGGCACAAGAGAACAAAGAAGCTGTACTCCACCGGCTCAACCAAACCATTGAGCAGAGTGCCACTTATATACAAGCCAAAGAACAGCGTATTACTTCTTTGAAAAAGGCTCTTAAAAAAGCCTCTCAACCAACAGAAAAATACGACCTGCACAAACAATTGTATACCGAATACCGAAAATTTAAGGTCGATTCGGCAGTAGCCTATTTGCTGAAAAACGAACAAATAGCAATAGCTTTAAACGATGCTGAAAAGCAAGACGAAACCCATATTTTACTTTCTAAACTCTATTCGGTAAAAGGAATGTACATAGAAGCGTTGCAACTGCTAAAAGCTATCGATAAACACCGATTACCCAAGAAATCACTGTGTGAATATTACGATTCGTGTTATGCCTTGTGCAGTCATTATGGGCAAAGCATCAATAATAGCGCTTATTTGAGTGCCTCCAACCGCTACCGTGATTCCTTATTATTGTGCATAGACAAACAGTCGCTTACTTTTAAAGTAAACAGTGCTATCGATGAGTTCTTTACAGGAGACAAGAACCGCGCTATGCAACAGTTTCAGCAACTATTGCCTCAAACTACCGAAGAGGAACCTGAACGTGCTATAATAGCTTATTATTTAGGTCTTGTAGAACGAGAAAAAGGAAATGACGACCTTCAAGAATACTATTTTGTCCTTTCTGCTATCGCCGACATCAAAAATGCAATCAAAGATAACGCTTCCTTGCAGAGCTTAGCGCTTACTTACTACAAACGAGGGAATATAAGCAAAGCCTATCAGTTTATCAAAATGGCAATAGATGATGCTGCCTTCTGCAATGTGCGACACCGCGCCGAAGAAGGTGCCTCTTTCTATTCCATCATCAACACCGCCTATCAAGAGAAAGAAGCCAAACAAAAGAAAGAATTACAACTGTATTTGGTACTCATCAGTGTGTTATCAGTAGCCCTGATTATCGCTTTGGTATATGTGTACAAACAAGTAAAGCGATTGATAAAGATACGTAAAGAACTCTCTTACAGTAATCAGCAACTCGAAAAACTCAACACCGACCTACAACAGATGAACCAAAACCTCGAAGAGGCAAACCTCAACCTCGAGGAGGCTAATCTTATTAAAGAAGAGTATATTGCTCATTTCTTCAACCTCTGTTCAGCGTATATCGATAAGATTGAAAACTACCGAAAACTACTCTACAAAAAGGCTTCTAAACATCAGTTTGACGACCTTACCAAGGTGTTAAAATCTACCACTGTGGTAGAACAAGAATTAGAGGCTCTCTACAAGAATTTTGATACTATCTTCCTCAATATATACCCGCATTTTGTAACCCACTTCAATGCTCTTTTAGAAGAAGGAGAGCAAATCTTCCCTAAAAAAGGCGAACTACTGAATACCGAATTGCGTATTTTTGCTCTCATTCGTTTAGGCATCACCGATAGTAATAAGATAGCCGAATTCTTGCGCTATTCTCTTCGTACAGTGTACAACTATCGCACCAAAGTACGGAATAAAGCGAAAGGAGAACGCGATACTTTCGAAGAAAAAGTGAAGAAAATACGTAATTAATAGGTGAAATTTCAGTACTTTTTTAAGATTTTTTCACAATTCAATTAACTAATATTCAATTGGATATTTTTTGAAAGTAGTACTTTTCTAATACTCAATTACGCACAAGTGTTTTTTTGCTGTACTTTTGGAGCAACTAAACAAACGTAATGTTTTTATTTTATGAAAGTACTCAAAGAACATTTAATGCTAATGATGGTACTGTTAGTAGGCTTTGTAGGTTTTGCCCAAGCACAATACAGCAGAGTAACAGGTACCGTAACCGATGACAAAGGAGCACCTCTTCCTGGTGTTTCTGTAGTAATAAAAGGTACTACCAAAGGCGTAGCTACTGATTTCGACGGTAAGTATACACTTACTGAAGTAGCTCGAGGAGCTGTTTTAGAGTTTTCTTCTGTAGGCTACAAAACCCTCGATTTAAAAGTAACAGGTGAACAGCTCAATGTCAAACTTTCTGAAGTTGCCCAAGACCTCGATGAGATAGTAGTAGTGGGTTATGGTACTCAAAAACGTGGTGATGTAACCACGGCAATCACCTCAGTAAAGACCCAAGACCTCGACCAACGTCCTGTAACCTCAGCAGCTCAAGCTATTCAAGGGCGTGCTGCGGGTATCCAAGTAGTGCAACCTAGTGGTGCTCCAGGCGCAGGCTTGGCAGTGCGCATTCGCGGGAATACCTCTATCAGCGCGTCCAACGACCCTCTATATGTAGTAGATGGTATCCCTGTGCAAGACATCAGTGGGATTGCCCCTACCGATATTGAGAATATGCAAGTACTTAAAGATGCTTCCTCAGCAGCTATCTACGGTTCACGTGCTGCTAATGGCGTAGTGCTTATCACTACCAAACACGGAAAACGCAACGAGCCTAAAGTATCTGTTAATACTTATGTGGGTATCTCGCAAGTAGCCAAACGCATAGAATCCTTAAATACGGCTCAATACAAGGAACTGATGGACGAAACAGGTGCTGTTACTCTTCCTTCAGGTCTTACCGACAAAACCGATTGGTTCGACGAGACCTTCCGCAAGAGTATTATCCGCAATACACAGCTTTCTTTCTCAAATGCAACTGAAAATACCAAGTATTACATTTCAGCAGGGAACTCTAAAGATGAAGGGGTTATTCGCTCTTCTTTCTTCGAGCGTTATAATGTGCGCCTCAACTTAGAAACCAAAATGCGCAAATGGCTCACTTTTGAAACCAATCTATCCTATTCCGATTACTCGTCTAATGGTATTATTACCGGTACGGGCTCTAACCGTGCAGGGGTAGTGCTTTCGGTAATCAATACGCCTAAATACGCCCCTATATGGAGCGATAAACCCGGTGAGGAAGGTTGGTATTACTACAATTTCTATGGAGCAAACCTCACTCACCCTGTAGAGAATATCTCTCGTAATGCCGACAATACCTCTAAGAGCAATCGCTTGGTAGGAAGCGTATCGGCTATCGTAACTTTCTTGCCGAGCTTGAAGTTCAAATCTACAGTAGGTATCGACCGTTTAGGACGCACTCAAACTCATTGGACTGACCCTAAACTCGCCGAATATGGACGTAAGATCTTCGGTACTGCCGACGATATTCGTACTAACAACACTGTGATGACTTACGACAATTTGCTTACCTTCGATAAGAGTTTCGGCAAGCATAATCTTTCTGCTTTGGCAGGTACTTCAGGAACGGTATCTAAATGGAACGAAAGCTATTTGTATGCCTCTCACTTCCTTACACCCGATATCAAAACCCTCAATGCTGCCAATAAAATAGAACAAGGTAGTGGTTCGAGTGCTGCCGAATGGGCGATTATGTCGTATTTAGGTCGTATTTCTTATAACTACGATAGCAAATACCTTCTCACAGCTAATTTCCGCGCCGATGGTTCTTCAAAATTAGCACCTGGAAAACGCTGGGGGTACTTCCCTTCTGTATCCGTCGGTTGGCGTATCTCACAAGAAAACTTCTTGAAGAATGTAGAATGGCTTAGCGAACTCAAATTGCGCGGTGGCTGGGGACAAACAGGTAACCAAGCGGGTATATCCGATTACGGCTACTTGCAACGCTTTTCTATCACTCGCCAAAACTGGTGGGAGGCAGGCAAAGGTGATGCAATGGTAACCCTGCGTCCTAATTCATTCTCTAACCCTAACCTCACTTGGGAAACCACTACTCAAAGCAATATAGGGCTTGACCTTTCGCTTTTCAAAAACCGTATTTCTTTAGCGGTAGACGCTTACCTTAAAAAGACTACCGATTTATTGATGGATGTGCCTCTTCCTGCTACTTCACCAGTGCCTTCTATCTATCGCAATGAGGGCGAAATGACCAATAAAGGGTTAGAGTTCTCTGTGGATAGCCGTAACCTTACAGGTAATTTTGAATGGAATACAAACTTCAATATCTCGTTCAACCGCAATGAGCTAACTAAACTTACCCTTCAAAAAGTGTATTACTACGCCAGCACTTCCGAAGCTATTACTGAACAAGTGGTGCGTATTACCGAAGGGCAGCCTTTGGGCAAGTTCTGGGGATTTATAAGTGAAGGTGTAGACCCTCAAACAGGTAATATCAAATACAAAGACCTCAATGGTGATGGTAAAATCTCAGTGTCCGATAAAACTTATATAGGCGACCCTAACCCCGATTTCACCTTTGGGCTTACCAATGACTTCACTTATAAGAACTTCACTTTAAGTGTTTTCTTTCAAGGTTCTTATGGTAATGATATCTACAACGCTTCTCGCATAGAAACTGAAGGTATGTACGATGGTAAAAACCAATCAACAGCAGTACTCAACCGTTGGAGAAAACCTGGTGACATTACCGACATTCCTCGTGCTGTAAGAAGTACCGATAACATCAAAGCCTCTTCGCGATGGGTAGAAGATGGTTCGTATTTGCGTCTCAAAACACTTACTCTGGCTTATAACCTTTCCAATGAGGAATTGTTGAAATATGGTATTCGCAAGATACAACCTTATTTCACAGCTCAAAACCTTTGGACACTCACTAACTACAAAGGTTTTGACCCCGAAGTAAACCAAGGGCTTTCAGGTCCTACGATGGGTATCGATTGGGGTACTTATCCTCAAACCAAAACTTTTATCTTTGGCTTAAACATTGATTTTTAATACCTATACAAAAATGAAAAGATATATATACCTTTCACTCTCGTTAGTAGCACTAACGGCGTGCAGTTTAGATAAAGACCCTATTTCGGAGTTCAACGAGAAAAACACAACTGCCGAGGGCAAAAGCTCTTCTGCCATAGAAACCAAAGCACAAATGCAAACCCGCTACGAGGCTATCTATGCTTTCGTACGAGGTAGCGCGCAAGAGTTCTGGACGTTAGACTTCCTCCAAAATACCGAAACTCGTGCCGATAACGCTTATGCAGGTACTTCTGGCGTCGAGATTACTTCTATAGAACAGAACAGCCAAGATGCATCTAACGGAAATATCAAACGTGATTGGCAAAAATACTTAGAAGGTATCAACTTAGCCAATGTAGTAATTGCCAATGTAGATAAAGTGCCCGATGCCTCGCTTACAACAACTGAACGCAAACAGTGGAAAGCCGAAGCTAAAATACTCAAAGCGTGGCTTTTATTTGATATGGTGCGCTTTTGGGGAGCAGTCCCTATTCCTCCTATCGAAGTCCCTGAAATATCATCTGAAAATGTAGAAGAAACCTACAAATTGCTCTTTCCTGAACGCACTTCAGTTGCCGAGGTGTACAACATCATTCGCACCAACCTTGAGGAGGCTCTCGTCGATGCTCCTGCTGTGAAGGCTAACGATAAGTTCTTCTTTAGTCGCGCAGTTGCCAATGCACTCTTAGCTCACGTATATGCCGAGAAACCTATACGCGATTACAACAAAACCATTCAGTATTGCGCAGCCGTAGAAGCCGATGGCTTTTCTCTCTTGCCTAATTACGCCGATTTATTTCAAATCAACGATGCTAAAACCGATGTAAAAGTGCGTAACTCTGCCGAGTCTATCTTCGAGATTACCTACTCTCAAGGCGGACAAACGTGGTTACCAGGGCTCTTCGGCTTAAACTACACCAACCCCAATAGCACTTACAATTGGGCGAAATGGGTAACCCCTTCACGCGACCTCATAGCTGCTTTCGATGCCGAAGGTGATACCGTGCGCAAAGATCAAGCTATCGTTTGGGG
The DNA here is from genome assembly GCF_000411575.1 of Capnocytophaga sp. oral taxon 336 str. F0502. Taxonomy (NCBI): domain Bacteria; kingdom Pseudomonadati; phylum Bacteroidota; class Flavobacteriia; order Flavobacteriales; family Flavobacteriaceae; genus Capnocytophaga; species Capnocytophaga sp. oral taxon 336. Next base: position 99,843 of record NZ_KE150493.1, read on the forward strand.
GCAACCTTCTTGGAAAAATTATTACCCTTCTGAACACTATCCTTTTATGTACAAAATACGTTCAGGAGGCAGTAGTATCATCAAGTTGCGTTTAGCCGATATCCTCTTGCTAAAAGCTGAAGCCTATGCCGCTTTAGGTCAAACCGCTCAGGCGGCTGCCTTAGTAAATCAAGTACGCGCAAGGGTAGGACTTGCTGCTATTTCCTCTTCTCTTTCAAAAGAACAAATGAAAGCAGCCGTACTCAAAGAACGTCGCCTTGAATTAGCTTTTGAAGGTTTCCGTTGGTTCGATTTGGTGCGTAACGATAAAGCCATTGAAACAATGAACTCTCTCAACGCAAGAGATACTGGTAGACTAAAACAAACCTACCCGCTCAACGAGAACACAGTGCTTTATCCTATTCCACAAACTGAATTAGAAAACAATAAAAAACTCACCCAAAATCCTGGTTACTAATGAAATTATTCCCGTCTTTTTTACTTGTAATACTCTGGAGCATCGCTTCCTGCAGCTGCCAGAAAAAATCCAACACAGGGGAGGAACCTACTCCTCCCCCTGTTGTTGAGCCATCGGTAGGTAAAGTGAGCGTATTGCTGACTACAGCCAATCGCCAAAAAGAATTCTACAAAGAGCAAACCGACCTAAAGCTCATCAAAAACCCTAACGCATCTTATAGTATCACCCTAAAACCTGCTGAAAAATTTCAAACTATCTATGGTTTCGGGGCTGCCATTACAGGTTCTACCTGTTATAACTTGATGCAGATGTCCCCCGCCGATAGAAAGGCGTTCCTCACCGAAACCTTCTCCGAAACTGAAGGCTTTGGGCAGAATTTTGTGCGTATATCCATCGGCTGTTCCGACTTTTCTCTAAGTGAATACACTCTTTGCGATACCAAGGGAATAGAGCATTTTGCCCTCACCAAAGAGGAAACGCAATACGTGATTCCTATACTCAAAGAGATTCTCGCTATCAACCCCAAAGAGCAGATTATTGGCTCTCCTTGGACACCTCCACGCTGGATGAAGGTCAATAACCTTACCGATTTGCAACCTCATAACCAATGGACAAGCGGTCAGCTGAACCCTGCTCACTATCAGGATTATGCGCTGTACTTTGCCAAATGGTTGCAAGCGATGAAAGACAATGGATTGAACGTCAATGCCATTACTATACAAAACGAACCCCTCAACAGGGGCAACTCGGCTTCTATGTATATGGGATGGGACGAACAGCTCGCCTTTATCAAAAACGCCTTAGGGAAAACTCTGCGCGACAAAGGTTTCACTGAGGTTAAAATCTACCTCTTCGACCATAACTACAACTACGATAATATACCTTCGCAACAGCAATACCCCTTACATATCTATAAAGATACCGATGCCTCTCAGTACGTTGCGGGGGCTGCTTACCATAACTATGGGGGAAATCCTAACGAATTGAGCAACATTCATAACCAATACCCAAATAAAGAACTCATCTTTACAGAAAGCTCCATAGGTACTTGGAACGATGGTCGCAATCTTGAACGCCGTCTCACCGAAGATATGCAAGAGCTTGGTATCAAAACTCTGAACAATCATTGCAAGGCGGTGATAGTGTGGAATTTAATGCTAGACGAGCACGGAGCTCCCAATCGTGAAGGCGGTTGCAAAACTTGTTTTGGTGCGGTTGATATCCAAACATCCGATTATAAGACAATGCAACGCAATTCGCACTACTATGTGATAAGTCATCTTTCGGCAGTCATCAAGCAGGGAGCGACCCGTATAGGCGTTGAGAAAACCACCGACGACAACGTGCAATGTACCGCATTCGAGAACCCCGACGGCTCTTTGGCTTGTGTGTTGTTGAATAAAAAGAAAGAAGCAACCTATCTGACCCTAAGCACCGGCAAGTACTATTTCTCTTATGAAGTACCCACTAACAGCGTGGTATCCTTTTTGATACCTAAAATATAAACAGAAATTGTAAACTTTGCCAGAGCTCGTAGCACGAGAGGCTATAATAACTTTGGCAAAGTTGAACATCAACAAATTAATTAAGCGAATGAAAAGAATATTACTGTTGTTATTCCTATTAGTAACAACCTTTGCGAGTGCGCAAACCGCAACCCCTACAACCCTTATCAAAACCGTTATTCCGTTTGAACAACGCGACGAAACTTCTTGGATTACCCGCTATCAAGGCGATATCAATCGTTATCAGAAGGAGAATAAACGCTTAAAAGACCTCTCTTGCGACGTACTCTTTCTGGGGAGTTCATCTATCAATCTGTGGGATACTATCTATGAAGATTTTGCCCCACTGAAACTCATTCGTCGTTCCTACGGAGGGGCTACTTTGCGCGATATGATTTACAATTACAACACTATTGCCAAAGGCTATACCCCTAAAAGCATTTTGCTATACGTGGAAAATGATTTGGGCAATCATAAGGAAGGTGTAAATGCCGTGAAGTGCTTTGATCTTTTCCGTATATTTATCGACAAACTCAAAAAAGACTACCCCAATACGCCTCTGATTATGGTATCGCTAAAACCCTCACAACACAAAGCCGACCAGCTGAAAGACCAGCTATTGGTAAACGCTCTTTTAGAGGAAAACGCCACTGCACAAGGTTACACTTATATTGATATCACCAAAGTAATGTACGATGAAGCGGGTAATCTTCGTACCGATATCTTTAAAGAAGATAACCTACATATGAATGCCGAAGGTTATAAGCTATGGACAGCTATTCTCAAACCGCTTCTTATTAAAAAAGTGAGAGGAGAATAGATTAGCAAGTTAACAGATTAATAGATTTGTAAATGAAGAGTGAGACGTATATTAGGAGATATAGAACTTTTAGATTGCTGAAAAAATGTTAAAGTATGCTAAAAGGACGAGAAAAACACAAACTTTTTTAGGAGGTACTTATTTTTCACCTTAAATAGCTAAAATACTAATAATCAGTTTATTCTATTACTTTTTATATTTTACTTTTCAGCCACTTTGGACGAACCTAAAGCGAACCTAAGGCGAAGGTAAGACGAAGCTAAACCGAAGATAAGGCGTTACTAAACTGAAAATCAATTGGCTAAAAAGAGGTATAAAAATCTGAAGAAAATATGTTAAAAATTAGTTTTTGACGAAAAAAACGCAAAAATATTATCTCTGAAAAAAAAATGAAATTTGTTTTATTGAGAGGTAGTATTTCTATTTGCTCAATTCTAAGAACACTAACAACTAAAAATGACTAAACTAACAACTAAAAATGACTAAACTAACAACTAAAAATGACTAAACTAACAACTAAAAATGACTAATATGAAAAATATAAAAACTTTACTGCTTTGCTGTGCCGTAGGTACGCTCTCAGCCCAGCAAACGCCTGTTTATTTAGACGCTTCGCAACCTATTGAGAAGCGTATAGACGATGCCCTCTCGCGAATGACCTTAGAGGAAAAAGTAGCTATGTGCCACGCTCAATCTAAGTTCAGTGCCCCTGGCGTGCCCCGCTTGGGTATTCCCGAAAACTGGATGACCGATGGTCCTCACGGCATACGTCCCGAAGTACTTTGGGACGAGTGGAATCAAGCAGGTTGGACAAATGATAAATGCACCGCTTTCCCCGCCCTCACTTGCCTTGCGGCTACGTGGAATCCCGCTCTCAGCAAAGTCTACGGGAAAGCCATAGGCGAAGAAGCCCGCTATCGCAACAAAAACGTACTCTTAGGTCCTGGGGTGAACATCTACCGCATTCCTCTCAACGGGCGCAATTTCGAGTATATGGGTGAAGACCCTTATTTGGCATCCAAAATGGTCGTGCCTTATGTGCAAGGCGTCCAAGCCAATGGCGTGGCTGCTTGTGTGAAACACTATGCGCTTAACAATCAAGAAATCAACCGCCATACAGTGAATGTAAAGGTAGACGACCGCGCCCTGTATGAGATTTACCTCCCTGCTTTCAAAGCCGCTGTGCAAGAGGGAAAAGCGTGGAGCATAATGGGGTCTTATAACAAATACAAAGACCAATGGGCTTGCCAAAACCAATACCTATTGCAAGACATCTTGCGAAAAGAATGGGGCTTTGACGGTGCCGTAGTATCCGATTGGGGTGGAGTGAACAACACGGATGGCGCTGCCCTCCACGGATTGGATATGGAATTTGGTACTTGGACTGACGGAATGGTCGAAAACCGCTCGAATGCTTACGACCATTACTTCCTTGCTCAACCTTTTCTCGAGAAACTGAAATCGGGGGAAATAAAAGAAGAAGTAGTAAATGAAAAGGTGCGCAATATCCTCCGACTCGTATTCCGCACCAATATGGCAACCAATCGACCCTTTGGGTCATTCGCCTCACCAGAACACTTTGCCGTCGCTCGCAAGATAGGACAAGAAGGCATCGTACTGCTCAAAAACGATAAAAATGTATTGCCTATCGACGTTAAAAAGGCAAAAACCATAGCCGTAATAGGCGAGAATGCTATTAAAATGATGACCGTAGGTGGAGGAAGTTCCTCACTTAAAGCCGTTCACGAGATACTCCCCTTAGACGGAATCAAAAACCGTGTGGGCAATACAGCCAAAGTGCTCTATGCACGTGGCTATGCCAGCGACGATTACAAAGACCAAGACGGGCTTGCTGCCAACGATATCACCGATAAACGTCCGGCGCAAGAACTCCTTGCCGAAGCTGTAAAAACCGCTAAACAAGCTGATGTAGTTATCTTTATAGGCGGACTCAACAAACACGATGGTCAGGATTGTGAGGGTAACGACCGCAAACAATACGGCTTACCTTACGGACAAGATGCTGTGATTAAGGCTTTGGCAAAAGCCAATAAAAACTTAACAGTAGTACTCATTTCGGGGAATGCAATGGCGATGCCTTGGGTGAAAAGCATACCTGCCATTGTACAAGATTGGTATTTAGGATCCGAAGCAGGCAACTCCCTCGCCGATGTACTCTTCGGTGATGTAACCCCTTCGGGCAAATTGCCTTTCACTTTCCCAGTGCGTTTGGAGGACAATGGAGCCGTAGCTTTAGGTGAATACCCAGGTGATAAAGATGTTACCTACAATGAAGGCATTTTGGTAGGCTACCGCTACGCCGATACCAAAGGGGTAAAACCACTATTCCCTTTCGGTCACGGACTTTCTTACACTACTTTCAAATACGGCAAACTCACTGCCAATAAGAAGACCACCAACGGCGATATCAGCTTCTCGGTAACAGTACAGAACACCGGCAAACGCTATGGTGCTGAAGTAGTACAACTGTATTTGCACGACGAAGAAGCTTCAGTATTACGCCCGTACAAAGAGCTCAAAGGTTTTGAGAAAGTATTCTTGAAGGCAGGAGAGACCAAAACTGTAACTTTCCACATCACCAAGCAAGACCTCTCCTTCTTCGACCCCAACCAACACGCTTGGGTAGCCGAAAAAGGAACTTTTAAAGCCTTAGTAGGCACCTCTTCTGGTGACATTAAAAGCACGGTTGATTTCACCTTAGAATAAATATTTTTTTACTTTTCATATGAGAAAAGCTTGAAGTCTTGTGGACTTCAAGCTTTTTTGCTTAAAGGAGCTTGAGACACTTTGCCAAAGTTGAATTGGCGACAACATTTTTTCATCATTTATCATTTATCATTCGCAATTGTTTTTTATCTTTGCCACATTATTAAGTGTCTATAATGAAGAAAAACATACTCCTCGCCCTGCTTTCAGGGGCTTTACTCGCCTGTGGGTGGGTAACTTACGGCATTACTGCCCTTATATTCATTGCCTTAGTACCTCTCTTACTAATGGAAGCGCGCATTAGGCGTGATTACCAGCATACCAAACGCAAGGTGTTTGCACTCTCTTATTTGGCTTTTCTCACTTGGAATATCCCCACCACCTGGTGGATATGGTACTCTACCCAAATAGGAGCAATTTTTGCTATTTTGGCAAACACTCTCTTGATGACACTCACTTTCTTCCTCTATCATATCGTAGCGAAACGTATGAACCGGAAAGTGTCGCTCGTTTTCTTAGTAGCGATATGGCTCTCTTTTGAGAAATTCCACCTCACGTGGGACGTCTCTTGGCCTTGGCTGAACTTAGGAAACGTTTTTTCCGAACAAGTTACGTGGATACAGTGGTACGAATATACGGGCACTTTCGGGGGCTCACTATGGGTATGGCTTGTGAATATCGTACTTTTTATAGGCTTAACCGATTATCTTTCTACTAAAAACCGTAAAGCATTTGCCCGAAAAGTGGGGGTGGCAATGCTTTTTTTTGCTATTCCTGTGGTGATTTCGTATTTCCAGTATATCAATTATAGCGAAGCAGGCAAAAAGACAATCAATGCTATTGTTTTACAACCTAATATTGATCCTTATCAAGAAAAATACGCACTTTCCAATCAAGAAGTAGGTAGGCTCTTGGTACAACTTGCTACTGAAAATATAGACGACCAAGTGAATTTTATCATCACTCCCGAAACGGTTTTTGCTGAAAACATTAAGTTACAAGATTTACCTGTTTCGTGGGAAGTATCTATTTTGCGTACTTTACTCAGTCACTATCCTAATGTAAACTGGATAGCAGGAGCTTCTATGATTGAGTTTGTAAGAGACAAAGCCCAGACAACCTCACAAAGCAACTACTTACCCGACTATGGTTTTTGGTACAACGATTACAATTCGGCTTTCTTGCTCAATCGCAATGCTGAAGTACCACTATATCACAAGAGCAAACTGGTGGTAGCAGTGGAAAATTTCCCTTATCAGCAGGTGCTAAAACCTATTTTAGGCGAAACCCTTATCAACCTTGGCGGTACGGTAGCCCTAAAAACTACCCAGCCTGAACGCACTGCCTTTGCAGGAGTAGACACCGAGGGCAAGGCAGCACCTATCATTTGCTATGAGACTATCTATGGTGAGTTTGTAACGGGGTATATTAAGAAAGGGGCTAACTTCTTGGCAATTCTCACCAACGATGCGTGGTGGCGCGATACGCAGGGTTACAAACAGCTACTCAGTTACACCCGCTTGCGTGCGATTGAAACCCGTCGCAGCGTAGCCCGCAGTGCTAATACAGGTGTTTCGGCCTTTATCAATGGTAGAGGAGATATACTCAAAACCCTTCGTTACGGCACCCGAGGTAGTTTGAAAGGTACCATCGCCTTAAACGACGGACTCACATTTTACGTTCAAATGGGCGACTACATCGCTCGCATTGCGTATTTCTTGGCGTTTTTTGTTTTCTTGTATGCGGTATTGAGGAAACGTGAAAAAAGGTCGTAGCACGACGGGCAATTAAAAAATTTGGCAAAGTTGAATACCTCTATTTGCATCACTTTTCTAACGACTAAAAAACTAACGAGTAAATCGTATGGAACACTACATTTCAAACGAAGTCCTTCTGCTTGAACAACTAACAGCTATTATAGAAGGCGATACACAACTGAAACTCTCAGAAGAAGCGGTAATTAATATTGAAACTTGTCACCGTTTTCTCAGTGATTATCTCCAAAAAGACCCCAAATCTCTGAACAATCTTTCGGTAGACTCTATGTCCCTCTTGCGCCATTATGCTTGTGGCATAGGAGAGCGCATTCCTAACGAGATTGTCAAGCTGATGCTTTTCTTGAAAATACAATCCTTCTCCTACGGCTATAGTGGGGTGCGATTAGCGTTGGTGCAACGTCTCATCGACTTTTATAATCACGGGGTCTTCCCTGTAGTTTATTCCAAAGATATCCCCGATGAACGCATTGCCTTAGCACACCTTGCCTTGCCTCTGTTTGGTGAAGGCGAAGTGTGCATACAGCACAAAGTCTATTCGGCTCAAGAGTTAGAAGGCAAATACGGTTGGCAACCTCTATCGTCAGAAGGACGCGAAGCTGATGCCCTGCTGAATGGTACCCAGCTCACCACTGCTTATGGCATCTACAACCTCAGCAAATCGCTCAAACTTATTCAGTGGGCAGACTTTGTAGCATCGGTTTCCACACAAGTATTTGGAGGCAACCTCTCGGCATTCTCGGAAGCAATGCAAGTGGTACGTCCGCACAAAGGACTTGTAGAAACGGCAGAACATCTTCGTATGCTTCTGAAAGACAGTGTCCTCTCTGAGCACCCACAAGCCTTCTCGTCTATGCCCGAAGCCTTTTGCTCTATTCCTCAAATACACGGAGCCGTCCGAGAGTCGATTGCAGCTATTCGTAAGGTAATTAAAACCGAGATGAACTCAGTTACCGATAACCCTATTCTCTTCCCCGAAACTCAAGAAGTTATCTTCGGAGGTAATTCACATACTCTGCCTCTCTCATTAGCAATGGACTTTTTGGCGATTACCCTCACCAGCTTGGGCAATATTAGCGAGCGACGCGTGTTCTACTTGCTTTCTAATATCGGTAAAGAGATAGAAACTGAAATAGATTACCCTATTTTCCAACGAATTATTGAAGGAATATTGAACGAAAACCGTCGTCTTTCCACTCCTGCAAGCATTGAGAGTCCGATTTTATTTGAAAAAACAATAGACATCAAAGGAATGGGTGGCAGTTCGGCTATTAAATGCGAGCAAGTAGTGAAAAATATAGAAGAAATATTGGCTATTGAACTCATTTTGGCTACTTCACTGTGGAAAAAGAAACAATTTGAGCATCATTCAGCTTTATTTAAGGAATATCTCTCTTTTATGGCAGAAGAGGAAGTAACTACCCTCAAGAAGCAAATAGAGCACACAATAAGGTTTTTTGAGATGAACAATGAATAATTGATAATTAATTCATATCTTTGGGGCAAAATTGTTCAATTTTTAATTATTAAAAGTTATGCTGAAATTACAAACTGTTCTTTCTTTGGTATTATCGATGTTTGCCTTTCATATATTTGCACAAGGCGAAAAACCTAATAACTTGACGATGTTTGTAGGCACTTATACCGAAGGAGGCAATTCTAAAGGTATTTATACCTATCGTTTTAATCAGGAGAATGGAACTTTCGAACTGCTGAGCAGTGCTACCGCAGCCAATCCTTCTTTCTTGACGTTATCCCCCGATGGGAAACATCTGTACGCAGTAAGCGAATATAACGACGGGCGACAAGGAGTTTATTCGTTTGATTTGAGTCAAGATAAAGCGCATTTAAGTTATCCTGTTTTTCAATCCACTGTCCCTAAGGAGAGTTCTGAGGAAGAACCGAAACAGGCGGGTGCTGACCCTTGTCATATTGTTACTGACGGTAACTATGTAATTACGGCTAATTATACAGGGGGCGACATCAGTGTTTTTCCGCTGGATGCAGAAGGTAAATTAAAAGCAGAGACACAACATATTGCTTTTGTAGGAAAGACACCCAAGCGCGTGGCACATATCCACTGCATTATTCCCACCCCTGATAAAAAGTATATATTAGCAACTGATTTGGGCAACGACCGCGTGTATCGCTTTCGTTACAACAAGAAAGCACGTAAAAACGCTGAGGTACTCACCGCTCAGCGAGTAGCTTATGAGGTGAGCGACGGACAAGGACCTCGTCATCTTACGTTTAGTAAAGATGGTCGTTTTGCTTATTTAATAGGCGAATTGGGCGGAGAGTGTGTAGTGCTGGGCTATCACAAGGGCAAACTGAAAGAAGTGCAACGCTTAATGGCTGATGAAGGCGGCGGACGAGGCAGTGCCGATATACATATCAGTCCGGATGGGCGTTTCTTATATACCTCACACAGATTAAAGAAAGACGGCATTGCTATCTTTGCTATCGACCCTAAGAAGGGTACTCTCACAAAAGTAGGATACCAACTCACAGGTATTCACCCCCGCAATTTTGCGATTACTCCCAATGGTAAATATCTTTTAGTAGCTTGCCGAGATGATAATAAGATACAAGTGTTTCGGCGTGACGAAGCAACAGGTGAGCTCACCGATACGTCACTTAGTATCAGTGTAGATAAACCTACTTGTGTGGCGTTTGCAAAATTGAACTAAAATCAGTACTTTTGTCGCACTATTAATTATCAATTGTTTATGACCGACTTAGAAATCGCCCAAAAGGCACAGATGCTCCCTATCAGAGAGGTAGCTAAAAAATTAAACATCAGTGAGGACGACCTCGACCCTTACGGGAAATACAAGGCTAAACTACCGTTGCACCTCATCGACGCTGAGAAGATGAAAAACAGTAAGTTGGTGCTTGTTACGGCTATTACCCCTACCCCTGCTGGTGAGGGCAAGACCACGGTGAGCATTGGTCTGACGGAAGGACTTAACAAAATAGGCAAAAAAGCGATTGTCGTATTGCGTGAACCGTCGTTAGGTCCTGTTTTTGGTATCAAAGGAGGGGCAGCTGGTGGAGGATACTCACAAGTGGTACCTATGGAGGACATCAACTTGCATTTTACAGGCGACTTTTCGGCTATTGAGAAGGCTAACAACCTATTGGCGGCTGTCATTGATAATAATATCCAAAGCAAAACACACTCTATTGGCATCGACCCTCGCACCGTAGTTTGGAAACGCGTAATGGATATGAACGACCGTGCACTACGCCATATAGTGGTAGGTTTAGGCGGTGCTACTCACGGAGTACCTCGCGAAGACGGTTTTAACATCACTCCTGCTTCTGAAATTATGGCAATACTATGTCTTGCCGAAAGTTTTTCTGACCTGAAAAAACGTATTGGTAATATCTATGTAGGCAAAAAGTTTGACGGCACCCCCGTATTTGCCCGCGACTTGAAGGTGGTAGGGGCTATGGCGCTTTTGCTTAAAGAAGCCATCAAGCCTAACCTCGTGCAAACGCTTGAAAACAATCCTGCTATCTTGCACGGAGGCCCGTTTGCTAGCATTGCACAAGGTACGAACACTGTATTGGCTACCAAAATGGGACTATCGTTGGGTGACTACGTGATTACCGAAGCAGGTTTTGGCGCTGACCTTGGGGCTGAGAAATTTCTCAATATCAAATGTACTTCAGCTGGATTAGCTCCCGATGCAGTGGTGATTGTAGCAACGATTCGCGCCTTGCGTCATCACGGAGGGGCTAAAAAAGAAGAGTACAACACTCCTTCCTTGCAAAAAGTGAAACTCGGTATTGCTAATTTGGAAAAACATATCGAGAATGTGCAACTTTTTGGTCTCAAAGCAGTAGTAGCGATTAACTATTTCCCTAACGATAGTGAAGAAGAGATAGCCTATGTAAAAGAAGTATGTGCTCAAAAAGGGGTAGAAGCGATTGTAAGTAAAGGGTTTAGTGAAGGAGGTAAAGGTACCGAGGAACTTGCTCGCGCTGTCGTGGCTATAGCCCAAAGTGGTGAGAGTCATTTTAGTCCGCTATACAGCAATGAAGCGAGTATAGAAGAGAAAATAACAGCAGTAGCTACTAAGATTTACGGAGCGAGCAAGGTGAATTACAACAGTAAAGCCGTAAGTCAGTTGAAGCAAATCAAAACATTAGGCTTTGATAAAATGCCTATTTGTATAGTGAAGACGCCTAAATCGCTCAGTGATGACGAGAAGAAGCTCGCTCGTCCTACCGATTTTGAGGTAACCGTGCGAGAGTTTGAGTTTGCCTCAGGGGCGGGCTTTGTAATCCCAATCTTAGGCGATACTGTGCGTATGCCGGGACTCCCCAGTGTGCCTGCCGCCGAAGGTATGGATATAGATGACGAGGGAGTTATCACAGGACTCTCTTAATAGATAAAAGGTAAAAGATAAAAGGTAAAAAGAGCTTGTTCGGAAAGTTTTGCCTTGAAGAGCCTTTACAAAATTCCCCTATAAATGCAATGAAAATATGATTGATTATTAGTTAGTTTTCAACTTTGCCAAAATTTAAAACTTTGGCAAAGTTTGCGATGCAAAGCCAGCAAATACTTGGAGCTAGGTATGTGACGATTTTTAGACTTTTTGGACACCCTCTTTACTCAGCTTGTACTCATACTACACTTAAAACGGATAGTTGATACCGAAGTTGAACACGGTTTCTTTAATTCTGAATTTCTTTATCCAGCGGTTGCTCATTTCTTCGGCAGGGTCATATGTAGGTATACCCATATCGAGGCGAATTACAAAGAAGTTGAAGTCGTAACGCAACCCAAATCCGGTACTTAACCCCACATCTTTTAATGAAGAAAGGTCTTTAAACTTGTATTGATCAAAACGAGTATCATCGGCTACGTTCCAGATATTTCCGACATCGGTGAAGAGGGCACCTTTGAGTGCCCCTAAGATAGGGAAACGATATTCGAGATTGAGCGTAATCTTCATATTGGCTTCGTTGTAATCTAAAATCGAACCACTTGAACCAGGTCCTAAACGATAGGCTTTAAAACCACGGTTATCGGTAGTACCTCCGGCAAAGTAGCTTTGTGAAAACGGAATATTATCGGAGTTACCATAAGGGATAGCTATCCCTAAGAAGGAACGGAATGCTAATGAACTCTGTTTGGCTATGGGGAAGTGCTTGATAAAATCGACCTCAGCTTTGGCATATTGAGCGTATTCTACCCCAAAAATCTTATTCTTAGTACTACCTTCGGTATTGACCACTTTATAAGTAGCTGTCAAAGCATTGAGCAAACTCCCCGCTCCTTCTATCTTGAAACGCAATTGTGAGAAGTTGCGTTCAAAAAACTGTGATTTGCTATTGATGATATAAGTAAAACTACTTGATACAATAAAGTCATTATTTGTAATACGACGATAGCGTTCAGAAATAGCATATATAGGCAAAATATCTTCACCTTGAACTACCAAATTCCTTTCGAATACATCATTTATAAAGTTAAAAGTCCCCTCAGTAGGGGTAAGATTGCCTTTGTCGTCTACATATCGGCTACCTAAACTGTATTTTTTGGCAATATCGTTCAGCCTTTCATAAGTACTTTGGTAAATATTGAAGAAATTACCTGGGTTGATATTGTTTACGTATTGTACGTTTATCAAATCGAAAATGACTTTGTTCTTCTGCTTACGCGGATTCCATACATAGCGCAACAAACCCGAAGTGGTACGTTTGTCGAGCCCTATATTTGTTTGGTAGCTCATACCTGTTTGCAAGATAGTTTGTGGGGTCATATAATAGGGGATGAGCTTGCGCGTATTCAGTGGGAAAACGATAGAAGGAAAGATGAAACGTATATCACCACTGACTTCTGAGGTATTGAAAAAGCGTGTATCTTTAAGCGTAGGTTGCGAGGCAAAAGTACCTTGCAAGTTCAGTTCTAAGGTTTCTGCTCCACGAAAGACATTGCGTGCTGCAAACGAAGTTCCTACCCCAAAACCTATCGCCTCAATCTCAGAACGCTTTACCTCATTGGTAAGTCGCAATGAAAACTTATCTAAGGACGAAAGGTAGATATTGGCATCGAGTTTGTTTTGCAAGGTGTCATTGGTAGCGTATTTGAAGTCCATATTTGGGTAGCGGAACACGCGCAGGTTGTTGAACTGTCGGTAGGTATTTCCGCGCTCTAAATCGGAGTAGATTTGTCCTTTTTTGAGGCTTGTAGCGTGATACAACACCCGTGGACGATAACGCAACTTGTCCTTGTAATAAATAATCATATTGCGATACTCCAAAGAATCTAAAGAGCTCTTATCTACCTTGTTGTCGTAATCGGTATACAGACGTACTTTATTGATGTAGTGCATCTTATACTTCTTGGCGGTAATTACATCGCCATCGCGTTCTATAAGGTCGCCTATATCAGTAGTTACTTGCAGTTTGTTGTCTTTTTGAGTTGTAACCGTATCGCGCTCGATTTGGAAGTTGATAGAGCTTTGCTGAAAGGTATAAAAACCGTTGTTGCGAAAGAGCTCGTATAGGCGTGAACGTTCATTGCTAAAATCGGTAAGCTGGTAAGGGGCTCCTGATTTTAGGAACGTTTTTGCCTTGTTTTGCTGGTAAACTGAATCTATTTCAGGAGAAGTGATATGCGTCTTCAAGCTATCGATATAATAGCGCTCGCCGGTAGTGATATAATAGCCCACTTTGGCTTGTTGTTTTTCTTCATTAGGGAGAATGAAGATGCTATCAGTTACTTTGTTATTGAAATAGCCTATACTTCTGAAATAAGCTCCCAACTGCTTAGTGGATTTGTGTACGCGTGCTGTATCTAAAACCGATGGGGCTTCGCCTATCTTCTGCAACTGGTGATCGATGCCTGAAACGAAAAACGACTTCTGTAAGCGACCTACTTGTTTTTTAGAGAGAAAACCATCTAAAAACCTATGCCAACGAGGGTGTGTATCGAGCCATTGGACAAAATCCTTTTCGGCATTAGGGTTTCCTAAATTGTAGATATATAGACTGATAGGCATTCCTAAAACATACGAATTGGGCTTTTGTAATACAAAATTGTTTATCTTTGCATCGTCGGTCTTAGTGCCATTCACATATACGAGGTTTTCACGGAGCAAATGGCGGTCGTTAGGGACACGCTTGGTAGCATCGCACGAAAAGAGAGCAATGGCTAACACGAATAACAGACTGATAACGCTTAGTTGGGAAAGAGATTTTCTCACAAGTTTTTGTTTTTAGAGCTCAATAATAAGAATTTTCAAAGAAATAAATCTCTTTTTTAGGAGAGAAATTGAACAAATTAAAAGAATCTCCCTAAAGGGAGAGAAATCGAGCAAACCACAACAAATGAAACAAAAAGCAACCTTTTATTTGTTTGATTTGAATAGATTTGTTTAATTTCTAAGGTGCAAGCCTTATCATTTTTTGGCAAAAATACATAATTATTTTATGCTTAGCAAAAATCAAGTAAAATTAATTCAGAAATTACAACAGAAGAAATACCGCAATGAGCTGAATCTCTTTATAGTAGAGGGGAAAAAGAGCATTGTGGAATTTCTGCAAGCGGGTTACCGTTTAGAGTTACTTATCGCTACCGAAGTGTTTGCCACAGCGCTGAACGGTCAGCCTATTACCTTAGTGAGCAAAGAGGAACTGCGGAAGGTGAGTAGCCTTAAAAATCCCGATGAGGGCTTGGCGATTTTCCACCAACGCCAACATAAGGGCATCTTGCAAGAGGGTGTAATCCTCGCCTTAGACAATGTGCAAGACCCTGGTAATTTAGGTACGCTTATCCGCCTCTGCGATTGGTTTGGTATCGAAACGCTGATCTGCAATAGCCAAACGGTGGATTGCTACAACCCGAAAGTTGTGCAAGCCACTATGGGTTCTCTCACAAGGGTTGCCGTGCATTACGTGGATTTAGCAGGTTTCTTGGCAACTTGTGCGCTACCTTTATACGCAATGGATTTGGACGGTGAGAACCTCTACATTACCGAATTCCCCGAAGATTGTGTGCTAATCTTAGGCAACGAAGCTAACGGTATTAGCCCCGAAGTACGCGCCTTGGCTGATGACATTATCACCATTCCGCGTTTTGGCAAACTGCAACAGACGGAAAGTTTAAATGTGGCAATGGCGGGAGCGATAGTGGTGAGCCAGGTAAGAAAATTGGATAATTAGAAAATGAGAAAATGAGAGAATGAGAAAATTAGAGAATGAGGAAATGAGAAAATTAGAGAATTAACAGATTAGTAAACGGGGTAAATGCCAATAATGCCAATAATACCAGAAATACCAATAATACCACCAAGGGGAATGGACGGGTCGGTCTTTTCAGACGGGTCGGGCAGGTCAGAGGATAGGTTGGAGGATTCGGAAAGAAACGGAGAAATTCAAAAGAAGGCTAAGAGGAGTTTTGGTGAAAAAAGGCTGTAAGGAGGGTGGGGTTAGCTTATAGAGAGCTTATAGGAAGCTTATACGAATCTTGGACGATTGGTATAGAAAGGGTATGTAAGTTATTGATTAATACTATAATAGAACAACGCTAAAAATGTTAAAAACAGGGTTTCGAGGCGAAAGAAAGAGAAAAGGCAATAGACCTTAGGTCATAGGCACTAGGGAGGTAACATTCCCCTTTACACATACCCAACTGTCGCTGGCTACCTTCAAAGGGAGAATGAGGAGAGGCTCATTGGGGGGCTTCTGTCAAATTGTCACCTTTTTAGCCTTTGGCAAATTATTTGCTACCTACTAACGAAATAAACTAAAAATGAATCATTATGATTACCGAAGATATTAAAAACGATGACTTAGAACTTGAACAAGAGGCAACTGATAACACTCCTTCGGAAGAAGTTGAAGAACCTACTTCTGTTGAAGAGCCCGAAGAGCCCGTTAAAGAAACTTCAGAAGACCTTCTTGCAAAAGAGAAGGACAAGTTTTTGCGTTTGTTTGCTGAGTTCGAAAACTATAAGAAGCGCACTGCGAAGGAACGTGCAGAGCTCTTTAAAACTGCTGGACAAGACATTTTGTCAGCCTTGTTACCTATAATAGACGATTTTGACCGTGCTTTGGTAGAATTGGCTAAATCGGCTGATGAACATACTCTTAAAGGGGTGGAACTCATCTATAATAAACTAATAAACACTCTTAAATCAAAAGGATTAGAGAAAATAGAAGTTGCCCCTAACGACACTTTTGACAGTGAACATCACGATGCAGTTACCCAAATTCCTGCCCCTACTCCTGAAGACAAAGGCAAAATTGTAGATGTTGTGCAAACAGGCTACAAATTAGGCGATAAAGTAATACGTTTCCCCAAAGTAGTAGTAGCACAATAAGGAGGAAGGAATGAAGAAAGATTACTACGAAATATTAGAAGTACAGAGAACGGCTACCGCTGCTGAAATAAAAAAAGCATATCGGAAGCAAGCCTTGAAATATCACCCAGACAAGAACCCTGGTGACAAACAAGCTGAAGAGAACTTTAAATTGGCTGCCGAAGCCTATGAAGTGCTCAGCGATGATAACAAACGCGCCCAGTACGACCGCTTTGGTCACGCTGCCTTTGAAGGAGGTATGGGAGGCGGAGGCTTCTCGATGGACGATATATTCAGTCAGTTTGGAGATATTTTTGGTGGACATTTCTCGGGCTTTAGTGGTTTTAGTGGTTTCGGGGGAGGAAGCGGTCAGCAACAAGTGTACGTAAAAGGAGAAAACTTGCGTATACGGGTGAAAGTTACGCTTGAAGATATCGTAAAAGGTACTGAGAAGAAAGTAAAAGTACGCCGTAAGGTAAAAGCTGAAGATACTACCTATAAAACTTGTCCTACTTGTCACGGACGCGGACAGGTAGTACGCCAAATGAATACGATGCTAGGCGTAATGCAAACGGCTACTACTTGTACTGCTTGTGGAGGCTCGGGCGAAGTGATTGACAAACGTGGTGCTGACAGCGATTCGCAAGGATTAAAAACCATAGAAGAGACTATTCCTATCACAATTCCTGCAGGAGTGATAGATGGTATTCAGTTAAAGATAAACAACAAGGGTAATGAAGCGCCTACGAAGAATGGTGTAGCGGGTGATCTGCTTGTGCTCATCGAAGAACAAGAACACGAAACCTTAAAACGCGAAGGCGACAACTTGCATTACGACCTTTATATTAGTTTTCCTGAAGCGGTTTTAGGTGTTTCTAAAGAGATTGAAACGGTTACAGGAAAGGTACGCATTAAACTAGACGAGGGAATACAGTCAGGAAAGATATTGCGCTTGCGCGGTAAAGGTATACCTAACTTGCAAGGGCGTGGTACTGGTGACCTTATCATTCACGTGAATGTATGGACACCTAAAAAGCTCACCGACAAGCAAAAAGCTTTCTTTAAGGAAATGCAAGAAGACGAGAACTTCGCTCCTAAACCCGACAAGAACGAGAAATCGTTTTTTGAGAAAGTAAAAGAAATGTTTTCATAGGTTATTATTTTACTTAATAAACAAAGAGAGACTGCCAAGAAGGTGGTCTCTTTTTTGTTAGGAAAAAGGTGGGAGCCTGAGTTAGAGGAATGAGGCTGTGCCTCAGAAATTAAACAAAATTTAAACAAAATCAAGGCTGCGCCTTGTGAAATGGAAAGGTGTTTAGTCGCGTACTTTCGGAGAAAAATCGGAGAAGTTGGGAAAAGGAGGTAAAAGAGAAAAGGCAAAGACAGTAATAGATAGTATGTATGTGAAATGATATGAAAGAAATATTACTATTGTTTATATTGAGGAAAAGTTGTACTTTTGTGTTTTAGTAATAGAGTCAAACCGGGCAGGGTGAACGATTCAGAAGGGTTTGTCTTTGGCGAACTAATTATATGTGAGCGAATTGTCTTTTGCCCTTACGATGACTAAAAACTAACGAACTATGTTAAAAGATATATTGAACTTTAGGAGAGCGGTGCGTTATTATGCGCCTACACCCATAAGTGAGGAGAAGGTGCGCGAATGTCTTAAACTCGCCACACTGGCACCTACCAGCTCTAATATGCAGTTGTACGAGCTCTACCACATCACCGATAAGGCTTTGTTAGAGAAATTAGCACACGCCTGCCTCGACCAGCGTACGGCTACCACGGCACAACAAATGGTGGTATTCGTTACTCGTCAGGACAAACACCGCGCTCACGCTCGTGCTATCTTGGAGTTTGAGCGTGGCAATGTACAGCGGAACAGTCCGCCCGAAAGGCAAGCCAAGCGTATTAAGGATAAAGAGGCGTATTACAGTAAGCTGATGCCTTTTGTGTATAGTAGATTTTTTGGGCTACTAGGGCTCTTCCGCAAAGCGTTTGGGGTGGTTACCAGTTGGTTTCGCCCTATGATGCAACAGCTCTCGGAAGGCGATATTCGCGTAAGTGTACACAAAAGCTGTGGACTCGTAGCACAGACCTTTATGCTAGCAATGGCAGAGGAGGGTTACGATACTTGTCCGTTAGAGGGTTACGATAGCAGACGCATTAAGAAGTTATTACACTTACCTTGCGGGGTAGAAGTGAATATGGTGATTACTTGTGGACTTCGTGAACAGCGCGGTATCTGGGGTGAAAGGTTTAGATTGCCGTTTGAGGAAGTGTACAGACATAATGATTAATGGTTAATGAATAATGATTAGATACTAATAACTGTTTAATAATTCAAATATATGAAACTTAGGAATATAATTTTTACTTTTTTAGTTGCTATTAACTTGGTAAATGCCAAAACTGAACCTGTAACTATTCAGGGAGCTGTAGGAACACTTCGCGGAGTGGTAACCACTCCTGATACTGTGAAAAAGTCTCAGAAAATCCCTACCGTGATTATCTTTCACGCACTGACTAGCAATAAAGACAAAAAGCTATATGCTACTTTGGCAGATAGCTTAGCGACACACGGTATTGCCTCAGTACGCTTTGACTTTAACGCACACGGCGAAAGTGACGGAGATTTTAAGAAAATGTCGTTAGATAATGAGTTAGAAGATGCACGGCGCATAATGGCATTTACTAAAAGACTCCCTTTCGTAGGAAAAATAGGCTTGATAGGACACTCGCAAGGAGGGGCTATAGCGATGCTTTTGAGTGCAGAATTAGGGAAGAAAAACGTTAAAGCATTAGGCTTGTTAGCACCTGCTTCTACAATTCACGACATACTATCACAAGGGGTACTATTCGATGCCACTTTCGACCCATTGAATGTACCTGAAGAGCTTTCCTTTTTTGGAGGGAAAGTAACTGTAGGGAAGGACTATATCCTCTCAGCACAACGATGCAAACTCATTCAGAAAGCGAGAGCATATAAAGGCAATGTATTGGTAATTCACGGTACGGGCGATAGAATGCTCTCTTATACTTACAGTGAAAATCTGCCTTATTTCTATAAACATTGTAAAGTAAATCTCATTGAAAAGGGAGATCATTTGTTTACGTCGAAAGAAGCGCAAGCAGCAGAGATTATGACACAATTTATGCTGAAAAACTTAAAATGATTAGTAAATGTGCTAACAACTGATTGGCTAATTAAAAAAATATTCGTATCTTTGCACTTTAACTAACAACCTTAATAAAAATGTATCCAATAAAATTTAAACCTATCCTCAAAGAGCGCCTTTGGGGAGGTACTAAACTAAAAACATTATTCAACAAACCTATTGAAAGCGATATTACAGGCGAAAGTTGGGAAGTATCAGGCGTGCCAGGCGATATCTCAGTAGTAGCCAATGGGGCTCTTGAAGGTAAAAGTCTGCAAGAACTCATTGATTTGTACCCTAATGAACTATTAGGCAAACACGTGCACGAGCGTTTTGGTCACAATTTCCCTATCCTTATTAAGTTTATAGATGCATGCGAAGACCTCTCTATACAAGTGCACCCTAATGATAAACTCGCTAAAGAACGCCACAACTCTTTTGGTAAAACAGAAATGTGGTATGTGCTTCACGCCGATGCAGGAGCTGAACTGATTGTAGGCTTCAACAAAACAGTAACCAAAGAGGAGTATCAACAGCACCTCAATAGTGGTACACTCACCGATATTCTCAACTACGAAAAAGTAAAAGATGGTGATACTTTCTTCATCAACACGGGCAAAGTACACGCCATAGGTAAGGGAATTATCATTGCCGAAATACAACAAACCAGCGACATCACCTACCGCGTGTACGACTTCAACCGTCGTGATAAAAATGGTAACCTGCGTGAACTCCACACTGAACTCGCTCTCGATGCAATCGACTACGAGAAAAAAGACGACTTTAAAGTGGCTTATACCAAAGACACTAACACGGTAAACAAAGTGGTGAATTGTCCTTATTTTATTACCAATTTGCTACCGCTTACCGCAGGCTATGAAAAACAACTTTCACAAGACGATTCTTTCCATATCTATATGTGCGTAAAAGGCGAAGGTATAATAGGTGATGGCACTACCGAATTACCTATCAAGCAAGGTGAAACAGTGCTTTTACCTGCTTCTTGTCACAAATTAGAGGTAAAAACCAAAGGAATGGATTTATTGGAAGTATATATTTAGACAACTAAAAACTAAAAATATGTTATATCGTTCAAGAATTAAGGGATTAGGATTTTACGTCCCTGAAAACGTAGTTACTAACGACGACCTATCCAAACTAATGGATACCAGCGATGAATGGATTCAAGAGCGCACCGGTATTCAGCAGCGTCATCACGCACTAAGAGGTAGTGACACTACTACCTCAATGGGTGTAAAAGCAAGTTTGAAAGCTATTGAAGCCGCTAAAATCAATAAAGAAGAAATAGACTTTATTGTATTTGCAACCCTCAGTCCCGACTTCTATTTCCCTGGTTGTGGGGTATTGGTACAAAAAGAATTGGGTTTGCCTACTGTGGGAGCTCTTGATATTCGCAACCAATGTTCGGGCTTTATCTATGCCCTTTCAGTAGCCGACCAGTATATCAAAACGGGTATGTACAAAAATATCCTTGTGATAGGTGCTGAAACCCAATCGCCCGCACTGGATATGACCACTCGCGGTCGCAATATGGCAGTGCTCTTTGGCGATGGTGCAGGCGCTGCTATTGTCTCTCGTTCTGATGACCCCGAGCGCGGTATTCTCTCCACTCACTTGCATAGCCAAGGTGAATACGCCGAACAATTAGCAATGATTACCCCAGGGGTAGGTACCAAATGGGTAACCGAATTATTGGCAGAAAACGACCCTAACGATGTGAGTTATTACCCTAATATGAACGGTCAGTTTGTATTTAAAAATGCTGTGGTTCGCTTTGCGGAAGTGATAGAAGAGGGATTGAAAAGCAATGGTCTTTCTCACAAAGATATTAATATGTTGATTCCTCACCAAGCTAATTTGCGTATCTCACAGTTTGTACAACACCAATTCAAACTCACCGATGAACAAATATTCAACAATATAATGAAGTACGGTAACACTACCGCAGCTTCTATACCTATCGCCCTTACCGAAGCAGTTCAACAAGGCAAAATCAAGGACGGAGACCTCGTAGTACTTGCTGCCTTTGGTAGTGGCTTTACTTGGGCAAGTGCTATCATCCGTTGGTAGACTATAGCGTGGCAGGCAGTCACAGTGTGACATAGAATAAAAAGGCTGTTGAACAGATAAGTTTGTTCGACAGCCTTCTTTATATGTACAAATTACTGGTGTACGCCACAGTAACGATTTATCATTGAGTACTAAGCATTATAATAAGTTCTTTGCGGAGGTCAGCTTCTGTGAGGTTATTAGTAGCTCCTAATCCTTTGCTTTTTAGGTCTATTTCGCGCAAGGTAGCTATGATGGCGCTTACGCGCTTCATTGGGTAGTGTTGAGCGCCTGAACGAAGGTCTTTGATGCCAAAGATAGGTACTTTTAGGGTCGCCATTACATTCTTTTCACTTTGGTCGGTAAGACCATGAAAGCCTAAGAGTTGTTGGAAATAACCGTAAAGCACCGTGAGTGTCATCACCAAAGGGTTGTCCTTAGGATTATCGGCGAAGTGTTTCAAGATACGCGTTATCTTGTACATATCGTGAACTGCAATAGCATTCTTGAGTTCATAATTATTAAACTCCTTGCTAATTCCTATGTTCTTCTCTATAATATCAGGCGTTACTTCTGTATTTTCGGGGACGATGAGCGCCAATTTGTTTACCTCGTTTTGTATCCTACTTAGGTCGGTACCCAAGAAATCTACTAACATCTGTATCGCTTTAGGCTGAATGCTGAGATGTTTCTTCTTCAACACATCAGGTAACCACGTAGCTATCTGATTCTCGTAGAGCTTTTTGCTTTCCAAGAGCACGCAATCCTTATTCTTTTGCAAGGTTTTCAGCAATTTCTTGCGAGCGTCTAACTTCTCGTATTTGTAACAGAACACCAGTACGGTCGTAGGCGTAGGGTTTTCTACATAAGGCACGAGTTGGTCGATAGTGCTTTTAAGGTTTTGCGCCTCTTTTACGATAATCACTTGGTGGTCGCTCATCATCGGGAACCGACGTGCATAGTCGATAATAGTCGGCACGCTCACGTCTTGACCATAGAGCACTATCTGGTCAAATCCCTTTTGGTCTTCTTGTAATACGTGGTCTTCAATGTAATCAGAAACGATATCTATGAAATAAGGTTCTTCCCCCATCAGGAAGTAGATAGGGGCTATAATTCCTTTTTTTATGTTAGCTACAATAGTTTTTACTTCATTCATAGTGCAAAAATACAAAAAATATTCTACTTTTGCAGTATGGAAGCTCTAAATTTCAAAAACTACTCTTTTCGCCTGAAAAAAGCTGACGATAAGCTGTGGATATTCGACCTCATTCGTCGCAAGTACGTGGTACTACAACCCGAAGAATGGGTGCGCCAACACGTAGTACATTTCCTCATAGAAGAAAAAGGTTATCCAAAATCGCTTATCAATGTCGAGAAAAAGCTCTCTGTAAACGGACTCACTAAGCGTTACGACGTCGTAGTCTATTCCAAAAAAGGAGTAGTGCTCTTGGTAGTGGAATGCAAAGCGCCTAGCGTGACTATCACCCAACAAACATTCGACCAGATTGCACGCTATAACCTCAGCCTCAATGCCCAATACCTAATGGTCACTAACGGCATTTCTCATTATTATTGCCAAACAGACTATAACCAATACAAATATATATTCTTAGCAGACCTTCCTCATTATAACGACCTCACACTATGACTCTCGCCATCGTAATACTCAACTGGAACGGCAAAACACTGTTGCAACAATTCCTCCCCTCGGTAGTACAATATGCTGCCGAAGGGCAAATCTATGTGATTGACAATGCTTCTACCGACGATTCCGTCGCTTTTCTACGCTCACACTTCCCCGAAGTAACTATCCTAGAAAACCCTACTAATAGTGGGTATGCAGGGGGGTATAATCACGCTTTACAACACATTGAAGCTGATATCTACTGTCTGCTCAACTCCGATGTACGAGTAACCGAAGGCTGGCTCACTCCCATCTTACGCACTTTTGAAGACGAACGCATTGCCGTAGTACAACCCAAGATAAAAGATGAAAAACGCCCCTCTTATTTCGAGTACGCAGGAGCAGCTGGGGGCTTTATCGACAAGTACGGGTTCCCATATTGCAGGGGGAGAGTATTTGAGCACGTAGAAGAAGATAAAGGTCAGTACAACACCCCTTCCCCCTCCCCTATCTTCTGGGCATCGGGGGCGTGCTTTTTTATTCGCGCAGAAATATTCCACCTATTAGGTGGCTTCGACGAAGATTTCTTCGCACATCAAGAAGAAGTCGACTTGTGTTGGCGGGTACATCACCTCGGCAAGCAGGTAGTGTATTGCGCCGAGAGTACCGTCTATCACGTGGGAGGAGCAACACTCACGGCTACCAACCCTAAGAAAACCTACCTCAACTTCCGCAACAGTCTTTTTATGTTACTGAAAAACCTCCCTTCCAAAAGCCTTTACACTACGCTCTTCCTCCGTATGGTGTTGGACGGCATTGCAGGAGTGCGTTTCCTTTTGCAGGGCAAACCCTGCTTTTTGTGGGCGATTGTGAAAGCACATCTTCATTTCTATAAAAGATTTCACTTCTTTAAAAAGAAGCGACCTTCTCAACTTATCACTGATTATTACCAAAAGAAATCCATTGTGTGGAAACACTTTGTTGTAGGCGATAGATAAATAGATGTCTGTTTGATATATAACAATTCTCTTTTCTGTCACACTTCCTCCCTAGTGCCTATGGACTAAGACCCCAACACCACCCAATTTTCTCATTTTCTAATTTGCTAATTCTCTTCGCCTTTCCGTCACTACATTCTCCCTCTCCTTGGGAGAGGGGCGGGGTGAGGATTCTCTTTCTTTCGCCTCGAAACCCCGTTTTTAACATTTTTACCCTTGTTGTATTATACTATTAATCAATTTTTTACACACCCTTTCTATACCAATCGTCCAAGATTCGTATAAGCTTCCTATAAGCTCTCTATAAGCTAACCCCACCCTCCTTACAGCCTTTTTTCATCAAAACTCCTCTTAACCTTCTTTTGAATTTCTCCGTTATCTTCCGAATCCTCCAACCCCTCCTCTGACCTGTCCGACCCGTCCGAAAAGTTCGACCCGTTTATTCCTCTTGGTGGTATTATTGGCATTTCTGGTTTTTCTGGTATTATTGGCATTTACCCCATTTTCTAATCTGTTAATTCTCTCATTTTCTCATTTTCTCATTTTTCAAATTTGCTAATTTACTAATTGTTTTATACTTTTGCACCTGAAAACAACTTCACTATTATGAAAAGAAAAACCGTTCTCATTATTTTAGCCGTTATATTGCTAATTATCATTTTGATTATTGGTAAAAAAGCAGGTTGGTTTGGCGAAGAAAATTCTGCCATAAACGTCGAAACTCAAAAAGTAATTCCTACAACAATCATCCAAAAAGTGTCGGCTACAGGAAAAATACAACCGGAATTAGAAATCAAGCTATCGTCGGAAGTATCAGGCGAAATTATAGAACTCCCTGTAAAAGAAGGGCAAATGGTAAAAAAAGGCGACCTTTTGGTGCGCATCAACCCCGATATTTACCAATCGGTAGTAAAGCGTAGTGCTGCAAGTTTAGAAACCGTACGCGCCAGCTTGCAACAGTCCAGCGCTACCCTCAAAGAAGCCGAAGAGAGCTATAAGCGCAACAAAGTGTTGTTCGATAAGGGCGTAATCTCAAAATCCGATTGGGATAAAGCTGTTTCAGCCTACGAGGTAGCCAAAGCCTCTCGCGAGTCAGCTCGTTTTAATGTACAGAGTGCAATGGCAAGTGTTTCCGAAGCCCAAGACAACCTCAAAAAAACAATTATTTATTCTCCTACCGATGGCACCATTTCTAAGCTCAGCGTAGAGTTGGGCGAGCGCGTAGTAGGTACAATGCAAATGACGGGTACTGAGATTATGCGTGTGGCAAATCTTCATAATATGGAAGTAGAAGTAGATGTAAACGAGAACGATATCGTAAAAATAAGTGTAGGCGACTCAGTGAATGTCGAAGTAGATGCTTACCTAAAACGCGTGTTCAAAGGTACCGTTACCAATATCGCCAATACCGCCAATACCACCACCAGCGCAGACCAAGTAACGAACTTCAAAGTCAAGATACACATCGAAGAAGCATCGTATAAAGACCTCTCAGAAAGCAAACCGGTTGGCTATTCGCCCTTCCGTCCAGGTATGACCGCAACGGTAGATATTATCACCCAAACCAAAAAAGACGCAGTTGCAGTACCTATCAGTGCCATTATTGTAAAAAAGAAATCTGAAATCGACCCTAAAACCCCTAAGGAAGAAGCCGACAAAAAGCAGGAAGCGGTGTTTGTATTCAAAGACGGTAAAGCCGAACTCCGTGCGGTAACTACCGGCATTCAAGACAATGTGAATATAGAAATTCTTTCGGGGGTAGCCAAAGACGAGATTATTATCACCGGTCCTTACAGCGCTGTAAGTAAAACTTTGAAAAATGGCGATGCCGTTCAAACAACTAACAAATAAAACTCACTTTTTTTTCTCATTTTATTTGCCCAATAAATAAAATATATTACTTTTGCGCAAAATTTATAAAATTCTATTAGTTTATGTATTGGACGTTAGAACTTGCATCTTATTTAAGTGATGCTCCTTGGCCTGCTACTAAAGACGAGCTTATCGATTATGCTATCCGTACAGGCGCTCCTATGGAAGTGGTGGAAAACCTTCAAGAAATAGAAGACGAAGGTGATATGTATGAATCTATCGACGAAATCTGGCCTGATTACCCGTCGGAAGAAGATTACCTATGGAATGAAGATGAATATTAAAAACAAAAATAAAAAGTCTCTCTGAGGAGACTTTTTTTAATTTGCCAATTTGTAGATTAACCCCAAATTTACATTAAAATAATTAACTTTATAAATATTCACTTTTGCAGATTGTCCCCCTTCGGGGAAGTCTGCGAGAGCAGAGTATGTGGGGGGCTTTCTTTTAATTTGCCAATCAGCAAAGTAGCAGATTAGCAAATGAATGTAGTGACAAATTGTCAGTTCTCACCTTTTGGTATATTTATTGACAAACTTACCGTATGAACTTTGCCAATCGCAACTACAACTGAAAAATATATAATTATAAACAAATAAATTAAAAAACCCCTCATTTGCAGATTGTCCCCCTTCGGGGGTTCGGGGGCAGAGGGGGCTAAATAACTATGAGTATTATCAATTCCCTTATTAAAATTTTCGTTGGCGACAAAGCCAAAAACGACCTAAAAGCAATCCAACCTATCGTTGAAAAGATAAAAACTTACGCCTCTCAGTTAGAAAATATCTCTAATGATGAGTTGCGCGCAAAAACTATTGAGTTCAAACAAAGAATAAAAGACGCTCGCGCCGAGTTCGATAATAAAATAGCCGAACTCGAAGCCCAAGCAAACGCTACCGACGATATCGACGCTAAAGAAGACCTCTATACTGAAATAGATAAACTCAACGGCGAAGCCTATCAAGTCTCCGAAAAAGTATTGAACGACATTCTTCCCGAAGCTTTCGCAACAATGAAGGAAACTACCCGTCGTTTTGCTAATAACGAAACAATTACCGTAACAGCTACCGAACACGACCGCGAACTATCGGCTACCCACGACTATGTAACGATTGAGGGCGATAAAGCTGTGTGGAAAAACCACTGGGACGCCGCTGGTAAAGATGTTACTTGGGATATGGTACACTACGATGTACAGCTCATTGGAGGTATTGCTCTTCACCAAGGTAAGATTGCCGAAATGCAAACAGGGGAAGGTAAAACCCTTGTGGCTACCTTGCCAGTCTACCTCAATGCCCTAACGGGAAATGGAGTGCACCTCGTAACCGTGAACGACTATTTGGCACGCCGAGATAGTGCCTGGATGGGACCTTTATTTGAGTTCCACGGTTTGCGTGTGGATTGTATCGACAACCACCAACCTAACTCCGAAGCGCGTCGTCGTGCCTACAATGCCGATATTACCTACGGAACTAACAACGAATTTGGTTTCGACTACCTCCGCGACAATATGGCGCACACTCCCGAAGATTTGGTGCAACGCGCTCACAACTATGCCATTGTCGATGAGGTCGACTCTGTATTGATAGACGATGCTCGTACACCGCTCATCATATCAGGTCCTACCCCTAAAGGCGAATTGCACGAGTTCAACGAACTGAAACCTTTGGTAGAAGATTTAGTAAGCAAACAGCGTACTTACCTCACCAAAGTATTAGCCGATGCCCGCAAGCTCATCGCCGAAGGAGATACCAAAGAAGGAGGATTCCAACTCTTGCGTGTGTATCGTGGTTTGCCTAAAAACAAAGCGCTCATCAAGTTCCTCAGCGAAGAAGGAGTAAAACAACTGCTTCAAAAAACTGAAAATTACTATATGCAGGATAACAATCGCGAAATGCCAAAGGTAGATGCCGAATTGTACTTCGTGATTGATGAGAAAAACAACCAAATCGAGCTTACCGATAAAGGGTTTGCTGATATTGCCTACGATGGTGATAAAGATTTCTTTGTTTTACCTGATATTGGGGTAGAAATTGCCAATATCGAGAACCAAGGTCTTCCTATTGAAGAAGAAGCTAAACTAAAAGATAAATTATTCCAAGATTTTAGCGTAAAAAGCGAACGCATTCACACCCTTAACCAATTGCTCAAAGCCTACACTCTCTTTGAAAAAGATATAGAGTATGTAGTAATTGATAACAAAGTGCTCATCGTCGATGAACAAACAGGTCGTATTATGGACGGTCGTCGTTATTCCGATGGTTTGCACCAAGCAATTGAAGCCAAAGAGAATGTGAAAATTGAGGCTGCTACCCAAACCTACGCGACTATTACCTTGCAAAACTACTTCCGTATGTATAGCAAGTTAGCGGGTATGACGGGTACAGCTATCACCGAAGCAGGTGAGTTCTGGGAAATCTATAAACTCGATGTAATGGAAATCCCTACCAACCGTCCTATTGCTCGTAAAGACCACAACGACCTTATCTATAAAACCAAACGCGAAAAATACAATGCCGTAATCGATGAGGTAGTAAAACTTTCCGAAGCTGGTCGCCCTGTATTGATTGGTACTACTTCTGTGGAAGTATCCGAACTTCTCAGCCGTATGCTTACAATGCGCAAGGTGAAACACAATGTATTGAACGCTAAATTGCATAAAAAAGAAGCTGAAATCGTAGCCGAAGCCGGACATAGTGGTGTGGTAACCATTGCAACCAATATGGCGGGACGTGGTACCGACATCAAGTTAACCCCCGAAGTAAAAGCCGCAGGAGGTTTGGCAATTATAGGTACCGAACGCCACGACTCTCGCCGTGTCGATCGTCAGTTGCGCGGTCGTTCTGGTCGTCAAGGTGACCCTGGTAGCTCGCTCTTCTTCGTTTCTCTCGAAGATAATCTAATGCGCCTCTTCGGTTCTGAACGTATCGCCCGATTAATGGACAGCTTAGGTCATAAAGAAGGTGATGTAATTCAACACTCTATGATGACCAAACGCATCGAGGCAGCTCAGAAAAAGGTAGAAGAAAATAACTTCGGTATGCGTAAACGTCTGTTAGAGTACGACGACGTGATGAACGCACAACGTAAGCAAATTTATAAACGCCGTCGCCACGCTCTTGAAGGTGAACGCCTAAAAGTGGATTTGGCAAATATGATATTTGATACTTGCGAGAATATAGTAGAAAACAACAAAGGTGGAAATAACTACAAGAATTTCACTTTCGAGCTCATCAAATATTTCTCACTGAAAACACAAATTTCAGAAGCCGAATTTGCTAAACAATCGCCAAACGACCTTACTTTCACCTTGTATCACGAAGCACTCAAACACTATCAGGAAAAAGCTGAACGCAGTGCTGCTCAAGCCTTCTCAGTAATTAAAGACGTATACGAAAATCCTAATAATACTTACGAGCGCATCGTCGTGCCTTTCACCGATGGCGAAAAGATGCTCAACATCGTAACCGACCTTAAAGAGGCGTACGAAACCCAAGGTAAGAAACTCGTAAGCGATTTCGAGAAGAATATTACGCTTGGCATCATCGACGAGGAGTGGAAAACGCACCTCCGCCGTATGGACGAGCTCAAACAATCTGTACAATTAGCGGTACACGAACAGAAAGACCCACTACTTATTTATAAGTTTGAAGCTTATCAGTTGTTCAAAGCTATGGTCGATAAGGTAAACAAAGAGATTATCTCTTTCTTGTTCAAAGCCGAGTTACCTACTCAAAATCCACCTGTGCAGGAAGCCCACGCACCACAACGCACCCGTGAGCACTACCAAACCAATAAGGAAGAAGCCCTCAACAGCGATGAGATGGCACAACGCGCCCGTGAAGTAGGGCAACAAGCCTCACAGCGCCGTTCGGTAGTGGAAACTATCGTACGCCAACAACCTAAAATTGGTCGTAACGACAAGGTAGTGATCCAAAACATCCGTACCGGTGAACGCAAAGAGCTCAAGTTCAAACAAGCTGACCCCCTAATAAACAGCGGAGAGTGGATATTAGTATCCAATAAATAAATCACTAGGTAATGGACAACCAAATGAACAACCAAATGGGAATGTTGCTAAGCTCTGGCATATTCTTTCTGTTTGCGCTTGTATTCTTGGTTACTGCTGAGATTAACAAAAGAATTACCGAAAAGAACAAAAAACTATATCAAGGGAAAGCACAAGGAGAGGTATTAGAAATTGTCAAATCAGGCACTCAAGGTATAGGAGGTATTGGTTTTAATAATAGGACTTATGTAGTCTATAAGTATACTGTAGGAGAAAATACTTATATTGTAAAACCTCTTGTTCTAAACTCAAACGCCCCTATAAACTTGAAATATGCTAATTCGGCTCATACTTTTTGTGTAACCTATTTTGGGGCTCATAGTGGTAGCCGTCAAACCAATTATCGAGCAGGCGAGAGTATTACAGTAGCTTATTTGCCCGAAACTCCCAGTGAACACCAGATAGTAGACGATAAAGATAAAACGTTTTTTTATAAGGGGTTTCGCATAGCAGGATTCGCAATAATGTCTATTGCAATAATTCTCTTGATTGTTTCCTTTTTCATAAAAAAATAAGCAGAAACACAATATAAATTATCTATTATATCATACTTTGCCAAAGTTTCCAGCCGTATGGCTCGCACCTTTGGCAAAGTTTTTTCTTCTTAATTGTCAATTATCAATTGTCAATTGAAAATATTGTTGTACCTTTGCACTTTAGAATACATTAGCAAATTTGCCAATTTGCTAATTTACAAATTGTATTAATGAATTTATTTGAACAATTAGGTCTTAATGAACCTATCCTCAAAGCCATCAGCGATATGGGCTTTGAAACTCCTTCTGAAATTCAGCAAAAAGCCATCCCTACTCTTTTGGCGAATGGTGTTGATATGGTAGCTTTAGCCCAAACGGGTACTGGTAAAACAGCCGCTTTCGGCTTTCCTCTCCTCCAATTGATTGATACTGATAGCCGTGTAACTCAAGGTCTTATCCTTTCACCTACACGCGAACTTTGCTTGCAAATCGCTTCCGAGCTCCGCAATTATGCTAAGTACCTCCCTAAGGTGAACGTAGTGGCGGTATATGGCGGTGCAAGTATTGAGGAACAAGCGCGTAGCCTCAAAAAAGGCGCTCAAATTATCGTGGCTACTCCTGGGCGTATGCAAGATATGATACGCCGTAACTTCGTAGATATCAGTCATATCAACTATTGTGTGCTCGACGAAGCCGATGAAATGCTCAATATGGGCTTCTATGAAGATATTATCACAATTCTGTCGCATACCCCTCAAGAAAAAAGCACTTGGCTCTTTTCGGCTACTATGCCTAACGAGGTGGCTAAGATAGCGCGTAAGTTTATGCGTAAGCCTATCGAAATAACAGTAGGAACTCGCAATCAGGCTACTAACACCGTGCAACACGAGTACTATATAGTGAGCGGTCGCCATAGATACCAAGCCCTAAAACGCCTCGCCGATGCTAACCCCGATATCTTCTCAATAGTGTTTTGCCGCACCAAACGCGATACACAGGCAGTAGCCGAAAAACTCATTGAAGATGGCTACAACGCTGCTGCCCTTCACGGTGATTTGAGTCAGAATCAACGTGATTTGGTGATGAAATCTTTCCGTGCACGCCAAATACAAATGCTCGTCGCTACCGATGTCGCTGCCCGCGGTATTGATGTAGACGATATCACCCACGTAATTCACTACCAATTGCCCGACGAAATAGAAACCTACAACCACCGTAGTGGACGTACAGGTCGTGCTGGTAAATCGGGAATTTCGATGGTAATTTTGCCAAAAAGCGAGGTGAAGAAAATCAAAACTATCGAAAAGATGATAGGGCAACCTTTTGAGCAGAAACAATTGCCATCGGGTATGGAAATCTGTGAGATACAGCTCTATCACTTGGCTAACAACCTCAAAAATACAGAAGTAAACCCTGCTATTGACGATTATTTGCCAGCTATCTATAAAGAACTGCAGGAAGTAAACCGTGAAGAGCTCATCAAGAAAATATTCTCAGTAGAGTTTACGCGTTTCTTCAATTATTATAAAAATGCTGAAAACTTATCGGTAGAGAACGAACGCGAAAGCCGCAGTGGGGGAAATAGCGATGAAGTGCGCTATTTCATCAACATAGGTGAACGCGATGGCTACGACTGGAAATCTCTCAAAGATTTCCTCAAAGCAACCCTTAATTTAGGTCGTGATGATGTTTTCAAAGTAGATGTAAAGAATAGTTTCTCTTTCTTCAATACCGATGCCGATCTTTCCGATTTGGTGATGAGCACCTTTACCGATTTTCAAATGGACGGTCGCTTCATCAATGTAGAACTCTCTACCAAAGGAGCTGGTAGAGACCGTGGCGGACGCAAACGCGGAAATGATGACGGTAGAAAACACGGCAACGATGAGGGTAGAAGTCGCAAAAAAGGACAAAGAGAAAGTCGTAAACAAAAGACTGCTGAAGCCCTCCAACAGGCTTTTAAAAAGAAGAAAAAACGCAAATAATGTTAGAATACCTTATAGAAACGGATAAGCAACTGCTCTGTTCCCTCAATAGTTGGGGGACGCCCGAAGCCGATAACCTTTGGTTAGTAATTACCAATGAACTCTCGTCTATCCCTCTCTATGCTTTCTTGTTATACTTGTGTTTCAAGTATTTCCATTGGAAAAGAGTGTTGCTCATCTTGGTATTCATCGCCCTTCTCATCACCACTACCGACCAGTTGGCGAACGTTTTCAAGTACGGATTCCAGCGCTTGCGCCCTTGTCACGATGAGAGTCTTATGGGGCAAATGCGAATGGTGATTTGTGGTGGTAAGTATGGGTTCTTTTCAGCACACGCCGCCAATACAATGGCAATAGCCGTGTTTTTTAGTTACTTGCTTAGAAAAAATGCCCGATATATCGTCACTCTATTGCTCTGTTGGTCGGTGATTGTGAGTTATAGCCGTATTTATTTAGGCGTGCATTTCCCAGGTGATGTATTGGTAGGTTGGATTTTCGGTACACTTTTAGCTACCCTTTATTATTTCCTCTTTCTATTTGTGGAAAAGAAATTAAAAAGCCCAACTCGAGAATAATTTGCATTGTTACAACCTTTACTAATTAAATAAGCTGGCACTTTTCTTACCTCTTATCTCTTACCTAAACAAAATGAAAGAAGATTTCTTACACTACCTATGGAAATACAAAAAAGTACCTCTCAACACTGTACTTACTAAGGGAGAGCGCTTGCAAATTCTCTCATTTGGTGAGTATAATTCTCTTTCAGGTCCCGATTTCCAAAGTGCCCAACTGCTTATAGGTGAGCAGCAATGGGCAGGTAATGTAGAGATGCATCTCAAATCATCGCATTGGTACGTTCACGGTCACGAGAGTGATCCTACCTATCGCAATGTGATTCTGCACGTAGTTTGGGAACACGATATAGAAGTATTTGATACTAACAACCAGCCTATTCCTACTTTAGAACTCCGAGGTCTTATCTCCTCTGAACTCTTAGAGCGGTACAATACGACTGTAGCCTCACACTACCAGTTTATTCCTTGTGAAAAAGAATATACCTCTATACCTACCATTACTTTGCTTTCGTGGAATGAACGTCTGTTAGTAGAACGTTTAGAAGAAAAAGCCACTGCTGTAAACGAGTTGTGGAAAGCTGCCAATTTCGATTGGGAGAAAGTACTTTTTTGTATGCTTCTCAAGTCTTTTGGAGGCACTGTAAACGGCGAAGCCTTCCTGCATTTGGGCAAACATCTCAATTTTAGTATTATCCGCAAAGAACGTTCACACCCCTTGCATTTAGAAGCACTACTACTGGGGCAAGCAGGCTTACTCCCCGAAGAAACTGAACTCTCCTACCCACGTGAACTCTTGCAAAATTATCACTACCTACAACAGAAATACAACCTTTCTGCACCCGTAGTAAAAATACACTTCACCGGTTTGCGTCCGCAAGGTTTTCCTACTATCCGGCTTTCTCAACTCGCACAGCTATACGAACTAAATGAAGGTTTGTTTTCCCAAATTCTTGAAGTGAATGATTTCAAAAGTATCCAAAAACTCTTTGCCGTAGGAGTCTCCGAATTTTGGGAAACCCACTATACCTTTACCAAGACTTCTAAAAAAGTAAAAAAGCCTATCAGTACGAGTCTCATCACACTTATTTGGATAAATGTATTCATTCCACTCAAATATGCCTATTACCAAAGTTTAGGCAAGGACGTGAGCGAATCTCTCATCGAAGAACTCAAAACAATGACAGCCGAGAGCAACAGTATTATCACCCAATACCAACAATTAGGAGCCTCTGTTGCCACTGCTTTTGATACCCAAGTACTTCTACAACAGTACAAACACTATTGCCAATCCAAACGCTGCTTAGATTGTGCTATAGGAATTTCGATTTTAGGTAAGAGATAAGAAGAACTTTGATAAAGTCATTAAACTTGCTCACATACCCAGTTTTATTACCTGTTTTACCTATTAGTTGTTTATCTGCTTCAGCGCTTCGTTATAAGCACTCTCAAAAGCGAGCAGGTTAATACCCGTAGGGAGTTGTTGGGCTTGGAAGAAGGTGAGAAGTTTTTCAGTAGGAAGATAGTCACCATAACCTTTGATAGCACTATAAAAACGCGTAGCGCCGGCTTGGTAGGCAGTAGCCAAACTGCTAATAGTAATGCCTTGTTTTGCAATAGCAGGCAGTTCGTCGTCTAAGAGCAGTATTTTAGTTTGGGTGTTCGAAAAATCTAAATGACTAACTAAAGGGTGTAGTTCGGCTTTGAGGGCAAGACCATAAAAACCAACAGCCAATAAAGATTGTAAATAATCCTCATTGGCTATCGTTACACATTCTATGAGTTGTATGTTAGTGTTTGTCATAAAAGTTCTTGCATTGAATGGATAACGCTATCGGCTTGACTTAAATCTTGTCCGCCTGAAAGGGGATTCTGGAAGCCCACACACTGCATATTAGCACTTTTGGCAGCTTTCACACCATTGGTACTGTCCTCTATCACTGTAAATTGTGTTGCTGGCAAGTGATACCATTGGGCTACCTTTAGGAATATCTCTGGATTAGGTTTGCTGTATTGCACATCATCGCCACTCATTATCACTTCAAAATAGTGTGCTATATTTGTTTGCTGAGTAAAAATATCAATGAGTTTGCGTCCAGAAGAAGAAGCTAATGATAAGTGCTTTCCTTCATTCTTAAATTTCTCTAACACTTCTTTTACGTGAGGTACTAAGGGCACTTTCACTTCAGGTAATCGTCTGAAAAAGTAATCGCGGTGAAACTGCATTAGCTCCTCTACACTTTCTGTTCGCTGGGCATCGCGTTTTACCTTTTCCCACATTGGGAAAGCCGACATACCTGTGAGAGTTTGTATATACGCCTTGTCAAACGGAATACCTTTCAACTGAAAAGTCTCATAAATAATCTCTTGGTGCATTGGTTCACTGTCTAATAGCACCCCGTCCATATCAAAGATAATATAGTCGTTAGTCATTAGTCGTTATTAGATTTGAGTTGTTGTCTAAAGTCTTTTAGAAAAACATTACCTATTCCTATAATGAGTCCTACAAACGTCCAAATAGCAATAATCATCATTCGTTTAGGTTTAGAACGTTCGTTAGGTACACTCACAGGCTCAATAATGGTAAATATTGGTTGGTCTTCCTTCATCTTAATACGTTTGGTTTCAAGTTGCTTAGCTAATTCAGTATATACATTAAAAGCTAAGTTATACTCAGCTTGCAGTTGTTGCAAACGCGTTTGAGGCAAGTTGCTAAAAAGGTCACGATTGCGGTCTTGGAAACCTGCCACAGCGTATTGCTTTGCCTTAAAATCTTTTTCAGCTTCGATAAAACGTTGTTGTACAAAGTCGAACTCCTCTTTTGCTTTTTGCAATTTAAACTCAGTTACTGTTTCTTGCAATAACTGTTGCGCACTTTGCAACATTTGTGCCGCAGGAAGTGCTTCGGGCATTGCATACGATAGCGTAATATAACCCTCTTTTTCATTTAAATTCAACTTGATATTATTATCGATACTATTTAGGATAGCCCTCTCCTCTCTACTAATACTCGTAATATGGGTGGTATCTTGTACCTTAATAGACGATTCAGAAGAATTTGAACTGAAAATACTCATCACACTGCTCCAAATGCTCGGTTTCGCATAGTTTTTACAATATTGCTCATAGGTAATCGGATTAGGAATATCTGAAAACGTAAGCTTCGTCTGTGCTAATTTCTTTTTAAACGGAACACTTTCAATAATCTTGGAGTAGGTAGTAAGAGGAATAGCATCTGCATTGTTCCCTCCTAAATTAATCCCTGCCATAGCTGCAAGTCCCCCCAATCCTCCTGTCGATTTGCTATCAGTTGCTTGCGGTACCATAATAGTGGTAGCGGTGTATTCTTTAGCCGAAAATAAGGCTACTAATACCCCTATAACCATAAATATCAACGTAAATACAGCGATTGATTTCTTAGCTCTCCAAAGCTTATTAATAAGCTGTAGCAAATCAATTTCATCTTCTTCTCTTATCGTATTGTGATGATTATTTTCCATAGTTATTTTTTAAAAGCACTGTAAATTAACACCCCCATAGTAGTAATAGCCGAAATGATACCCACCGTTTCTCCAGTTGTAAGACGTTGTTTTTCGGGTTTTGAAGGTACTATAATAATAGCCCCAGGCTCTATTTTGGGATAGTTTTTAAAGAATAGAGAGGTGCGTGTTGCCTTTATATCTCCATTGGCATACATCACATAAATAGCACTCCTCTTCGCCCTGCTGGCAAAGCCTCCTGCACTACTTACATACTGATGTATAGAAGCTCCTTTTTCATAACGCACTAATGAAGGTGCTAATACTTCTCCTCTAATTTCCACAGTTTGTTTTTCTGAAGGGACTAATAACATATCTCCGTCATTGAGCAAGAGGTCATATTTGCTGTGTTTTCGGTTTAATATCTTTTTTACATCAAGCCCTATGCGATACTCATTACTTTTTTTAGCTACTCTTCTCAGTGTTTTATTCGAAGTGCTACTGCTCGTGTCGTTCTCAATCTCAATGAGTTCTTTTAAGAAATCTTCTTGTTGAATATCTCCTTCATCTGTCTTCTTTCTCACAAGCGTAAGTCCTTCTTTATAGGCAAAGGGAGTAAAACCGCCCACACGCTCCAATAAATCCGAAACACGTTCTTCTTTAGATTGAATACTATAAACACCTGGGTAGAGTACTTCTCCCATTACCGTTACAGTTTGCATAGGAGTAAATCCTTTGATATAACGTACCGATACTACATCGTTAGGTTGCAAGGTAAGTCGTTCTCCTTGGGGCTCTAACTGGTGGTTAGACGATACTTTAAAGGCTTGACTTAGTTTCTGAAAATTACCATCGTTAGTTTCTCTAAATACCTCAATCATCGAAGGGTCTGCACCATTAGCTAAACCACCTGCCAACGAAATCACGTCTTCCACTGTCATATTCTCCATAAAAGGTAATTCTTTAGGTTTATTTACAGCTCCTTCTACCTTTACAAAGCGTTTGTACTGAAGAGAATCTCTGTAGAAAATATGAATACTATCATTATCTTTTAGCGGAATATCATTTTTCTTTTCTATGAGGTCTTTTACCGAAAAACTAAGTGTTTGGTAATCCACGCGGTTTTCAGTGCGGAAGATAAGACCTCTATTCAAGGAAGCATCTTTTCTCACACCGTTAGCTCTGTTGAGTAAGTCGTAAGCCGTCATCCCCTCTTTAAACTCGTATACCCCAGGCTGATATACCGCTCCGCCTATACTGAGCCTATTATGGTATTCATCAGTAATAGCGTGTACATTTAGGCGGTCACCATTTTGCATTTTTACTTTTGAAATATCAGCAAAAGGAATCTCTTTTACTTCTCGTTTAGCATCTTTAATGCGCTCCAACACCAAAGTATTGGTAAAAGCATCAGAGGTAAAACCTCCAAAGAAGGTGATGAGGTTCGCCAGCGTCTCATTGTCTAAAGTTTCATAAAAACCACGTCGTTTTACTTTCCCGTCCACCCATATGCGGTTTTTATATGGGGGTACAATAATCACATCTTGGTCTTTAAGACCTATATTGCCTTTTTCTGAGCCATTTATTAGGAAATTATACACGTCAAAAGTAGCAACTTTTTTGCCTCCACGAAAGATGTTTATTTCCCTAAACGAACCACTTTCTGAAGGGCCTCCACAAGCATATAATGCGTTAAGCACTGTTGAAAGCGAACTAAGCGAATAAGTTCCAGGAACTGCCACTTCGCCTATGATATTCACCTTTACTGTACGTACCTGACTGATGGTTACCCCTGTATAAATTTTCGCATAACTACCCTCAGGAGCCGAAATACCAGAATAAATGCGCTTGAGCTGTGAATTAATCTTAGCCTTCACTTCACTAAACGAAAGTCCTCCCACGTGAATGCGTCCGATACCATTTAGGAATATATTCCCCTCAGCATCTACTTTTTGCTTAAAAGAACCTTCTGTCGCCCCCCAAACTTCCACGAGTAGTTCATCACCAGGACCTACTTGATAGTTGTCGGGAGTTGCCATATTGAGGTTAGGAGTAAAAGATATTTTAGGATTCTTGAAGAAACTCATTCCAAATATAGAATCCTTTTTCTGTTTAGTAGTGATAGAATCTTTGTTTTCTTTACCGGTATAACCAAAAATATCATCACCTTCAGCCGGGCGTCTACCTGTTTTTGTATTTTCTTTAAGTTTGTTTTTAATATCAGAAGAAGTGCTGAGTTGCATAATACGCTGCTTGAGCTTCATTACTTGCGTTTCTTGCATACCACGACTGCGAGCCAAAGCAACGAATTGGTCTAATGAATAACCTTGTGCTTGAGCGCGATCCCAATAATTTTTAATTTGTGCATCACTCAAGTTATCCACATTCACAGTAGTGATATCCACATTGTTATAGGTAGCATTAGGAGAGGTCACCTGTGCTACTGCTTGAGAGATAACTAAAAGTAAGTATATAATAAGTAATTTAATCTTCAACATTATTGCATAATTGATTTTGGGGCAAAGATACAAAACTATTAGCAATTAGCAATCAAGATATTGTTTTTTTAGTCCGCTCTTTTTAATTCTCCTACTCTCCCTCCAACTCGTCTTCCCCCTTCCAAGCAGTCCCACAACTTCAAACAACAAAAAAAGAGCAATTCTTTATCAGAATTGCTCTTTATAAGAAGGCGGCGACATACTCTCCCACAACAAGTGTAGTACCATCTGCGCTAAAAGGTTTAACTGCTCTGTTCGGAATGGTAAGAGGTGAGACCTTTGACTATAACCACCTTAAATCTTTAGGCCTTAGGTTGTGCGACTCAGAACTAATACCTGATGCCTGTGGCCTAATGCCTTGATATTTTAACATATAGGGATAAAAAACATATTTTCTCAATTGACAATTGATAATTAACAATTGTTGTGATGCTAACGCTCTTTAAAAGAATCTCTACGCGCGAAAAGTCTACGGGTGATTAGTATTACTCGGCTATGATGTTACCACCGTTACACCTGTAACCTATCAACGTGGTCATCTCCCACGACCCTTAAAAGAAATCTCATCTTGTGGCGGGTTTCGTACTTATATGCCTTCAGCACTTATCCCATCCGCACTTAGCTACTCTGCTATGCCCTTGGCAAGACAACAGATACACCAGCGGTGCGTCCAACTCGGTCCTCTCGTACTAGAGTCAGATCCACGCAAATTTCTAACGCCCACAGTAGATAGAGACCGAACTGTCTCACGACGTTCTGAACCCAGCTCGCGTGCCACTTTAATGGGCGAACAGCCCAACCCTTGGGACCTTCTCCAGCCCCAGGATGTGACGAGCCGACATCGAGGTGCCAAACCCCCCCGTCGATGTGAGCTCTTGGGGGAGATCAGCCTGTTATCCCCGGCGTACCTTTTATCCTTTGAGCGATGGCCCTTCCATACGGAACCACCGGATCACTATGCTCTACTTTCGTACCTGATCGACTTGTGGGTCTCTCAGTCAAGCCCCCTTATGCCATTGCACTCTACGCACGGTTACCAAGCGTGCTGAGGGAACCTTTAGAAGCCTCCGTTACTCTTTTGGAGGCGACCACCCCAGTCAAACTACCCTCCACGAATTGTCCCCTGCATCGCAGGGTTAGACCTCAGATAAGCAAAGGGTGGTATTTCAACAACGACTCCACAACTACCAGAATAGCCACTTCATAGTCTCCCACCTATCCTACGCATCACTTATCCAAGACCAATACGAAGATATAGTAAAGGTGCACAGGGTCTTTTCGTCCCACTGCGGGTAATCGGCATCTTCACCGATACTACAATTTCACCGAGCTCATGGCCGAGACAGTGTCCAAATCGTTACACCATTCGTGCAGGTCGGAACTTACCCGACAAGGAATTTCGCTACCTTAGGACCGTTATAGTTACGGCCGCCGTTTACTGGGGCTTCAATTCAAACCTTCGTGTTACCACTAAGCTCTCCTCTTAACCTTCCAGCACCGGGCAGGTGTCAGACCCTATACCTCATCTTTCGATTTTGCAGAGTCCTGTGTTTTTGATAAACAGTCGCTTGGACCTCTTCACTGCGGCCTATCTTACGATAGGCGACCTTTCTCCCGAAGTTACAGGTCTATTTTGCCTAGTTCCTTAGCCATGAATCTCTCGAGCGCCTTAGAATTCTCTTCCCAATCACCTGTGTCGGTTTACGGTACGGGCATTAATCTTCGCTTTTCTTGGAAACGTTATCACCACTCTATCACCTCGACCGAAGCCTCAGTGTACTATCAAAGCCATAACAGCTCCTTTAACGTACTATTCCGTCAGTACGCGGTAGTTATCTCGTTCCGTCACTTTTATTAGATTAATGGTACAGGAATATTAACCTGTTGTACATCCACTTTCCCTACTCGGGTGCGCGTTAGTCCCCGACTAACCCTCAGCTGATTAGCATAGCTGAGGAAACCTTGATCTTTCGGCGGGCAGGTTTCTCGCCTGCCTTATCGTTACTTATGCCTACATTTTCTTTTCTATCAGCTCCACTATGTCTCACAACTTTAGCTTCTACGCCTATAGAATGCTCCCCTACCGGTATATCTTTCAATAACCCCATAGCTTCGGTAATATGCTTATGCCCGTTTATTATCCATGCCCAACCGCTCGACTAGTGAGCTGTTACGCACTCTTTAAATGTATGGCTGCTTCCAAGCCAACATCCTAGCTGTCAGTGCAGTCAGACCGCGTTTGGTCAACTTAGCATATATTTGGGGACCTTAGCTGATGGTCCGGGTTCTTTCCCTTTAGGATATGGACCTTAGCACCCATACCCTCACTGCTGATGAGCATTTAATAGCATTCGGAGTTTGTCAGGAATTGGTAGGCGATGAAACCCCCGCATCCAATCAGTAGCTCTACCTCTATTAAACTCACATCAACGCTGCACCTAAATGCATTTCGGGGAGTACGAGCTATTTCCCAGTTTGATTGGCCTTTCACCCCTACCCTCAGGTCATCCGAAGTCTTTTCAACGACAACCAGTTCGGTCCTCCACGCTGTGTTACCAGCGCTTCAACCTGCCCAAGGGTAGATCACCAGGTTTCGCGTCTACTACTACCAACTTAACGCCCTATTCAGACTCTCTTTCGATGCGGATTCGTATCTGAAATACTTATCCTCGCTGGTAACAGTAACTCGTAGGCTCATTATGCAAAAGGCACGCCGTCACAGCCTAACGCTGCTCCGACCGCTTGTAAGCGTATGGTTTCAGGGTCTGTTTCACTCCGTTATTCACGGTTCTTTTCACCTTTCCCTCACGGTACTAGTTCACTATCGGTCTCTCAGGAGTATTTAGCCTTACCGGATGGTCCCGGCCGATTCAGTCAAGGTTCCTCGTGCCCCGACCTACTCAGGATTCCCTTAAGGTTTATATCGCTGTGCCTATACGAGACTTTCACTCTCTATGGTGTGTCTTTCCAAACACTTCTAATCCAGCTCTACAACCTATATTAGGGTCCTACTACCCCCGTATTGCCGTAACAATACGGGTTTGGGCTGTTCCCATTTCGCTCGCCACTACTTTGGGAATCACTTTTGTTTTCTTCTCCTCCGCCTACTAAGATGTTTCAGTTCAGCGGGTTTGCTCACCTTTACGGTGTAGTACATCTTCAATGTACTGGGTTGCCCCATTCGGATATTTGCGTATCATTTCGTATGTGCCAATACACGCAACTTTTCGCAGCTTATCACGTCCTTCTTCGCCTCTGAGAGCCTAGGCATCCCCCATACGCCCTTACATAACTTTTCGCGCTTGTAGTCCTAGTCAATTGACAATTAACAATTGATAATTGACAATTATCTAGGTACCTCTCGTTCTCTTTGATTCTTTTTAATTCTTTCGTTAGATTATCAATAATCTATTATTGATCTCTTATGCTTTTTATCCCAATATGTCAATGTACGGTTCCTCACCCTAACCCTCTCACAAGGAGAGGGAACTTGTGGGTGTGTTGTGGAGAATAAGGGATTCGAACCCTTGACCCCCTGCGTGCAAGGCAGGTGCTCTAGCCAGCTGAGCTAATTCCCCCTGTCTCTAGGTAAGAGATATGTGGTAAGAGGTAAGAGGATCCTTCCTCTAGCTCACTCCTAGAAATTTCCTTCTTTTTAAGCTTTTTTTGCTTGTAGTCCCAGGCAGACTCGAACTGCCGACCTCTACATTATCAGTGTAGCGCTCTAACCAGCTGAGCTATGAGACTGCTTATTCAATTAGCAAATTCGTAAATTAGCAAATTTGCAAATTTTATTTTGTTGCCAGCAAGATTTAAAGAATCAAATATACCATAAGTCCTTTAATCGTTAATTATTAACCATTAATAATTAAATCGGTCGTCTCTAGAAAGGAGGTGTTCCAGCCGCACCTTCCGGTACGGCTACCTTGTTACGACTTAGCCCCAGTCACTAGTTTTACCCTAAACAGCTCCTTGCGGTGACCGTCTTCAGGTACTCCCAGCTTCCATGGCTTGACGGGCGGTGTGTACAAGGCCCGGGAACGTATTCACCGGATCATGGCTGATATCCGATTACTAGCGATTCCAGCTTCACGGAGTCGAGTTGCAGACTCCGATCCGAACTGTGACCGTCTTTATAGATTCGCGCCTGCTCACGCAGTGGCTGCTCTCTGTAACGGCCATTGTAGCACGTGTGTAGCCCAAGATGTAAGGGCCGTGATGATTTGACGTCATCCCCACCTTCCTCTCGGTTTGCACCGGCAGTCCCATTAGAGGGCTCGACTTAACTCGTTAGCAACTAATGGCAGGGGTTGCGCTCGTTATAGGACTTAACCTGACACCTCACGGCACGAGCTGACGACAACCATGCAGCACCTTGAAAACTGTCCGAAGAAAAAGGCATCTCTGCCCCTGTCAGTCTCCATTTAAACCTTGGTAAGGTTCCTCGCGTATCATCGAATTAAACCACATGCTCCACCGCTTGTGCGGGCCCCCGTCAATTCCTTTGAGTTTCATTCTTGCGAACGTACTCCCCAGGTGGGATACTTATCACTTTCGCTTAGCCACTCAATCCTTAAACCAAACAGCTAGTATCCATCGTTTACAGCGTGGACTACCAGGGTATCTAATCCTGT
Organism: Capnocytophaga sp. oral taxon 336 str. F0502; assembly: GCF_000411575.1. Taxonomy (NCBI): domain Bacteria; kingdom Pseudomonadati; phylum Bacteroidota; class Flavobacteriia; order Flavobacteriales; family Flavobacteriaceae; genus Capnocytophaga; species Capnocytophaga sp. oral taxon 336. The sequence continues at coordinate 143,891 of NZ_KE150493.1, forward strand.
TCGCTCCCCACGCTTTCGTCCATCAGCGTCAATTAATTGTTAGTAATATGCCTTCGCTATCGGTGTTCTGTGTAATATCTAAGCATTTCACCGCTACACTACACATTCCAACTACTTCACAACCATTCAAGACCAACAGTTTCAAAGGCAGTTGCTCAGTTGAGCTGAGCGCTTTCACCCCTGACTTACCAGCCCGCCTACAGACCCTTTAAACCCAATGATTCCGGATAACGCTCGCATCCTCCGTATTACCGCGGCTGCTGGCACGGAGTTAGCCGATGCTTATTCGTAAGGTACCGTCATCAAACTACGCGTAGCCCTTATTCTTCCCTTACAAAAGCAGTTTACAATCCATAAGACCTTCATCCTGCACGCGGCATGGCTGGATCAGTCTTCCGACCATTGTCCAATATTCCTCACTGCTGCCTCCCGTAGGAGTCTGGTCCGTATCTCAGTACCAGTGTGGGGGACATCCCTCTCAGAACCCCTATCTATCATCGCCTTGGGGAGCCGTTACCTCTCCAACTAGCTAATAGAACGCATACTCATCTTTCACCACCGTAGCTTTAATATAAAAACGATGCCGTCCCTATATACTATGGGGTATTAATCCAAATTTCTTCGGGCTATCCCCCAGTGAAAGGCAGATTGTATACGCGTTACGCACCCGTACGCCGGTCTCAGTTACCCGAAAGTAACTTCCCCCTCGACTTGCATGTGTTAGGCCTGCCGCTAGCGTTCATCCTGAGCCAGGATCAAACTCTTCATCGTTAAATTCTTTTATATCTTCTAACCGATCTTCAAGTTATTGACTTCAGGTTTCACTCAATCCTTTAAATCTTCTTTGTGCTGTACAACATTATGTCAAGGTACGTGTTGTTT
>NZ_KE150494.1:0-2500 GCF_000411575.1 Capnocytophaga sp. oral taxon 336 str. F0502
TTTATAAGAAGGCGGCGACATACTCTCCCACAACAAGTGTAGTACCATCTGCGCTAAAAGGTTTAACTGCTCTGTTCGGAATGGTAAGAGGTGAGACCTTTGACTATAACCACCTTAAATCTTTAGGCCTTAGGTTGTGCGACTCAGAACTAATACCTGATGCCTGTGGCCTAATGCCTTGATATTTTAACATATAGGGATAAAAAACATATTTTCTCAATTGACAATTGATAATTAACAATTGTTGTGATGCTAACGCTCTTTAAAAGAATCTCTACGCGCGAAAAGTCTACGGGTGATTAGTATTACTCGGCTATGATGTTACCACCGTTACACCTGTAACCTATCAACGTGGTCATCTCCCACGACCCTTAAAAGAAATCTCATCTTGTGGCGGGTTTCGTACTTATATGCCTTCAGCACTTATCCCATCCGCACTTAGCTACTCTGCTATGCCCTTGGCAAGACAACAGATACACCAGCGGTGCGTCCAACTCGGTCCTCTCGTACTAGAGTCAGATCCACGCAAATTTCTAACGCCCACAGTAGATAGAGACCGAACTGTCTCACGACGTTCTGAACCCAGCTCGCGTGCCACTTTAATGGGCGAACAGCCCAACCCTTGGGACCTTCTCCAGCCCCAGGATGTGACGAGCCGACATCGAGGTGCCAAACCCCCCCGTCGATGTGAGCTCTTGGGGGAGATCAGCCTGTTATCCCCGGCGTACCTTTTATCCTTTGAGCGATGGCCCTTCCATACGGAACCACCGGATCACTATGCTCTACTTTCGTACCTGATCGACTTGTGGGTCTCTCAGTCAAGCCCCCTTATGCCATTGCACTCTACGCACGGTTACCAAGCGTGCTGAGGGAACCTTTAGAAGCCTCCGTTACTCTTTTGGAGGCGACCACCCCAGTCAAACTACCCTCCACGAATTGTCCCCTGCATCGCAGGGTTAGACCTCAGATAAGCAAAGGGTGGTATTTCAACAACGACTCCACAACTACCAGAATAGCCACTTCATAGTCTCCCACCTATCCTACGCATCACTTATCCAAGACCAATACGAAGATATAGTAAAGGTGCACAGGGTCTTTTCGTCCCACTGCGGGTAATCGGCATCTTCACCGATACTACAATTTCACCGAGCTCATGGCCGAGACAGTGTCCAAATCGTTACACCATTCGTGCAGGTCGGAACTTACCCGACAAGGAATTTCGCTACCTTAGGACCGTTATAGTTACGGCCGCCGTTTACTGGGGCTTCAATTCAAACCTTCGTGTTACCACTAAGCTCTCCTCTTAACCTTCCAGCACCGGGCAGGTGTCAGACCCTATACCTCATCTTTCGATTTTGCAGAGTCCTGTGTTTTTGATAAACAGTCGCTTGGACCTCTTCACTGCGGCCTATCTTACGATAGGCGACCTTTCTCCCGAAGTTACAGGTCTATTTTGCCTAGTTCCTTAGCCATGAATCTCTCGAGCGCCTTAGAATTCTCTTCCCAATCACCTGTGTCGGTTTACGGTACGGGCATTAATCTTCGCTTTTCTTGGAAACGTTATCACCACTCTATCACCTCGACCGAAGCCTCAGTGTACTATCAAAGCCATAACAGCTCCTTTAACGTACTATTCCGTCAGTACGCGGTAGTTATCTCGTTCCGTCACTTTTATTAGATTAATGGTACAGGAATATTAACCTGTTGTACATCCACTTTCCCTACTCGGGTGCGCGTTAGTCCCCGACTAACCCTCAGCTGATTAGCATAGCTGAGGAAACCTTGATCTTTCGGCGGGCAGGTTTCTCGCCTGCCTTATCGTTACTTATGCCTACATTTTCTTTTCTATCAGCTCCACTATGTCTCACAACTTTAGCTTCTACGCCTATAGAATGCTCCCCTACCGGTATATCTTTCAATAACCCCATAGCTTCGGTAATATGCTTATGCCCGTTTATTATCCATGCCCAACCGCTCGACTAGTGAGCTGTTACGCACTCTTTAAATGTATGGCTGCTTCCAAGCCAACATCCTAGCTGTCAGTGCAGTCAGACCGCGTTTGGTCAACTTAGCATATATTTGGGGACCTTAGCTGATGGTCCGGGTTCTTTCCCTTTAGGATATGGACCTTAGCACCCATACCCTCACTGCTGATGAGCATTTAATAGCATTCGGAGTTTGTCAGGAATTGGTAGGCGATGAAACCCCCGCATCCAATCAGTAGCTCTACCTCTATTAAACTCACATCAACGCTGCACCTAAATGCATTTCGGGGAGTACGAGCTATTTCCCAGTTTGATTGGCCTTTCACCCCTACCCTCAGGTCATCCGAAGTCTTTTCAACGACAACCAGTTCGGTCCTCCACGCTGTGTTACCAGCGCTTCAACCTGCCCAAGGGTAGATCACCAGGTTTCGCGTCTACTACTACCAACTTAACGCCCTATTCAGACTCTCTTTCGATGCGGATTCGTATCTGAAATACTTATCCTCGCTGGTAAC
>NZ_KE150494.1:5000-86053 GCF_000411575.1 Capnocytophaga sp. oral taxon 336 str. F0502
CATCTTTCACCACCGTAGCTTTAATATAAAAACGATGCCGTCCCTATATACTATGGGGTATTAATCCAAATTTCTTCGGGCTATCCCCCAGTGAAAGGCAGATTGTATACGCGTTACGCACCCGTACGCCGGTCTCAGTTACCCGAAAGTAACTTCCCCCTCGACTTGCATGTGTTAGGCCTGCCGCTAGCGTTCATCCTGAGCCAGGATCAAACTCTTCATCGTTAAATTCTTTTATATCTTCTAACCGATCTTCAAGTTATTGACTTCAGGTTTCACTCAATCCTTTAAATCTTCTTTGTGCTGTACAACATTATGTCAAGGTACGTGTTGTTTCTTCTACTCCAGAGGCACTACTCTCCTCTTTTGCGGGTGCAAAGGTACACCTTTTATCTTTACCTCCAAAATTTTTATACATTTTTTTTGAAGAAAATTTTTAATAATTTGATAAGTGATTGATTACTAACTTTATAAATTTTCAATATTTCTTTATTTGCCCTATAAAATTCACCGTTTTTTTCATCGTTATAGCAATTATTGTGGTTGATATTTTCCTTTTTTGTATTGCATCTGTATTACTTCTTCTTTACTATCAACCACCCTTTCAGCGCAAAATCCTTCCGCATCACGCTCTATTTTTATATGCTTAGTAACACGTGCCTCCTCTATGGTATAGAAACCTCGCACCTTATGCTCTGAAATATGCAATTTGCTACTCACCTCTTTTTTTTCTCCCTCACAAGGAGTTTTTGCAGTTCCTCCCCCCGAAATATCAGCCGTATAAGAAAATATATCAGTGCTTAAAACTTTTTGCAACTTCTTCCCTTTACTAATAAAATAGGTGAGCACCTCCGAGCCCATAGGCTTATTTCTATCAGCATTCGAGAAAAACACCCTCACCTGATAGGCAATCGCTTTCTTCCCCAACAGCGGCGTCTGAGAAGCCACTTCCAAACCCTGTAAGCGCCCTCTATCACTGTCTTCCCATTCACCTTCACCTACGTAGTAGTTATCTATCATCTGTTTCTGAAGATTGTACAAAACAACATAAGCATCATAAAGCATCTTGTCCTTACTTCTTTTCTTTAAAGGAAAAACCACGAGCTTATGTATCGTATCTTCTTTTAGCCCTCGCTCCGTATAAAGTGCCCAATACACCTGACGTCTGTCTAGCTTAAATTTCGCCTCAATAGCTTTAAAAATAGCACTTTCATTTTGCAATTGTTCTTGTGCTACACCACACATCGGCAGTAATAACAGTAGGTATATAAACTTCTTCATTTTTTAATATTTTATTGATTGCGTCCTTGTTCTTCTGGATACAGTTTATAAACAGGCTCACTCTGCCAATATTCCTTCGTTTCAATATCCATAACCGTAAGGCGTCCTTTGAAGCCCGCCCCTGTATCTACATTTGCTACTCCGTTTATAATAAGAGGTTTATCAGTTCCCAAGCGTGTGGTAGGTGTATGTCCTATATAAATTTCATTATAGAGTTTCAAACGGTTAGGATAGTACTTATCCGTTTTAGGAAGACTAACGCTACAAGCAAGTTCCCAAAGCGTTCTATCCCAATAGTACATCTGTTCGAAATGCTCGTGAGCAATCCCCCGCAAATTAGTAAATCCCGCGTGAAGAAAAAGCCTATTTTTGCTATCCAAGTAGTAATTTTCAAGCGAGTTTATAAAATCAATATGAGCCTTTTTGCGCTCTGCCGAAACATTCCGATAAGCCTTTTCAGTAGCTTTTCCTCCGTGCAAACGCCAAAGAGTATCCATCTCTTTTCCTAAAAGAAACTCACGGCAAAGCGCATCGTGATTCCCTCTGAGGAACAAACAACACTGTTTCTTTTGGTATCCGATGAGAAAATCCATCACCTCGGGAGTCTCACTCCAACCATCAGCGTAATCACCAAGGAAAATAAGGTAGTCATCAGCTTGTATATCAGCCCTTTCAAGCACCTGCACCAAAGCGCGTAAAGCACCGTGTATATCGCCTATAACAAGAGTTCGCATAGTGTTTAATTTTGCTATTATTCGTCTGTGAAAAGTTCGGCAAAAGTAGTAATTTTTTTTCAATTATCAGACAATCTCTAATTTTCCACCTGCCCATCGCGCTATAACCTCACATCACCTCCGTCATTCGTCACCACATTCCCCCTCATTGAGGTAGCCAGCGACAGCTGGGTATGTGAGAAGGGGGAGGTTATCCCCTAGTGCCTATGGCCTAAGGCCTATCACCTCTTCCTCTTTCTTTCGCCTCGAAACCCCGTTTTTACCACTTTTTATGTCGCTGTATTATACTATGAGTCAACCACTTATATACCTTTCCTATACCAATCGTCCAAGATTCGTATAAGCTTCCTATAAGCTCTCTATAAGCTACCACCACCCTCCTTACAGCCTTTTCTCACCAAAATTCCTCTCAACTATCTTCTGAAATCTTCCGTTTCCTTCCGAACCTCTCAATCTTCCTCTATTTTCTAATTCTCTCATTTTCTAATTTGATAATTTTCTCTGCCTGTCGTACTACGAACTTGCTAATTTGCTAATTATTCCCTATCTTTGCCCCCGTAAACTTAAAAACCCTTTTATAAAATGAAAAACAAAGATTTTGGACTCCTAGTCCTCCGCCTCACCATAGGCTTGCTTATGCTTCCTCACGGCATCAACAAATTATTACACGCCGATGCCTTTGGATATGTTCAAAGTACCTTAGTAGCCAAAGGTCTTCCCACCTTCATTGCCTATGGGGTATATCTTAGCGAAATCATCGCTCCTATAATGATTGTATTAGGCTTCCGAACCCGTTTAGCCGCTCTTATAATGGTACTCGGCGGAATTAGTACGCTCTTTTTGGCGTATGGAGGTCAAATTACCGCAGTTACGGCTCACGGTGGTTGGGCTCCTGAACTCCCTGGACTATTCCTTTTCGGTGCTTTAGCTTTGTTCTTTACCGGAAGTGGCAAACACGCTATTTCCTCTCGCCACAAATGGGATTAACGAATGTTAGAACAAGTCAATCTTACCTACGAGAAAGTAGTACTTGTAGGAATTATCAATCAAACACAAACCGAAGAAAAATCTAAGGAATATTTAGACGAACTCGAATTTCTTACTTACACAGCTGGGGGTGAAGTGCTCAAACGCTTCACCCAAAAGCTTGATGTGCCTAACCCTAAGACCTTCATCGGCACCGGTAAGATGGAGGAAGTACAGCAATTTGTTGAAGAAAATGAGGTAGGTACTGTCATCTTCGACGATGAACTCACCCCTGCTCAACAGAAGAATATCGAGCGTATTCTCAAAGCAAAGATATTAGACCGCACAGGGCTTATTCTCGATATCTTTGCTCAGCGTGCACAAACCAGCTATTCGCGCACACAAGTCGAATTGGCACAATACGAATACCTCTTACCGCGCCTTACGGGATTATGGACGCACCTCGAACGTCAGCGAGGCGGTATCGGTATGCGTGGTCCTGGTGAAACCGAAATCGAAACCGACCGCCGTATCGTGCGCGACCGTATTGCCCTGCTCAAAAAGAAACTCACCGCTATCGATAAGCAAATGGCAACTCAACGCAGTAATCGCGGAGCATTAGTGCGTGTGGCGCTCATCGGCTATACCAATGTAGGCAAATCAACCCTAATGAATGTGATTAGCAAAAGCGAAGTATTTGCCGAAAACAAGCTATTTGCCACCCTCGATACCACCGTGCGCAAGGTTGTGATTGAGAACCTACCGTTCTTGCTCAGCGATACCGTAGGGTTCATTCGCAAACTGCCTACCCAGCTCATCGAGTCGTTTAAAAGTACCCTCGACGAGGTACGTGAAGCCGATTTGCTCTTGCACGTAGTCGATATTTCACACCCTAACTTCGAGGAGCATATCCAATCAGTAAACCAAATATTAGCCGAAATTCACAGCGCCGATAAGCCCACCATTATGGTATTCAACAAGATTGATGCGTATACCAATGAAGAAATAGCCGAAGACGATTTGGCTACCCAGCGCACTAAAAAACACTTCACTCTTGATGAATGGAAACAAACTTGGATGCAACGAATGGGGCGCGATGTACTCTTCATTTCGGCACTCAATAAAAACAATCTCGAAGAATTCCGTGAGGTGGTTTACGAAAAGGTAAAGGAGATACACATCACTCGCTTTCCTTTTAATAATTTTTTATACGAAAAGATAGATGAATAAACTCAATTTACTATTGGCTACGATAGCCTTATGCTGCACCTCATTAGCAGTTGCTCAAAACGATGAAAACCTCAACACCGATCGCCCCGACCAAAGTGAAGGGGTATACACCCTGCCCAAAGGTCAGTTTCAAATAGAAAATGGTTTAGTTTTCAGCAAAGAAGAAAGCAGTGATAACCTAATGTTACGCTACGGACTCATCACAAACACCGAACTCCGCTTAGAAGCCGATTTCGACCTCCGTACCCCCGATTTTAGCAGTACTACCTTCAGCATAAAACAGCGTTTATACGAATCGGAACAGCGTTATATCCCCTCAGTGGGACTCATCGGTTATGGGCAATACAGCAAAACAGACGCTAAGACTTATACTTTCGACGCTTGTTTAGCTTTCGAAAGCTCTCTTACCGACCAGCTTTCATTAGCTTATAGTGCTCGTAGCTCTGAACAATTTAAGAATTTAGATGTTACTGCTCAGGTCAATTATGCTCCCAACAACAAGCTATGGAGCTTTGTTGAGTATTACGCTTCCTATAATGGAATGCGTGCTCCTGAGCACAATATCAATGCAGGATTTGCCTACCTCCTAAAACCTAATTTTCAAATAGACCTCAGCGGAGGGCGTACCCTTTGGCAACCAGCACCTCAATATTTTGTAGGGGTGGGAATAGGATATTTATTCATTTAACAATATGCAAAATTTCGCCCGAAGTATCGCTTTTGCATCTCTAATTCCCCTCACAGAGAGGGCAAGAAGAGGTTTCTTCATTATCAATCACTAACCATTAATCATTAACAATTAATCATTAAAAAAATTGCCTAAAATAGGAAACATAGATTTAGGAGATTTCCCTTTATTGCTTGCACCTATGGAAGATGTAAGCGATCCTCCCTTTCGTCGCCTCTGCAAAATGCACGGAGCTGATATGCTTTACAGTGAGTTTATCTCCTCCGAAGGACTCATACGCGACGCCATTAAAAGCCGTCAAAAGTTAGATATTTTCGATTACGAACGCCCCGTAGGCATACAAATTTTTGGAGGTGATGAAGAAGCAATGGCGCTCTCAGCTAAAATCGTTGCCACTGTAAACCCCGATTTAGTAGACATCAACTTTGGTTGTCCTGTAAAGAAGGTTGTAAGCAAAGGCGCAGGAGCGGGGGTATTGAAAGATATCGATTTGATGGTGCGCCTTACCAAAGCAGTCGTAAACAGTACCCATTTACCTGTAACCGTAAAAACGCGTTTAGGCTGGGACGAGCAAAGTATCAATATAGAAGAAGTAGCTGAACGTCTGCAAGATGTAGGTATCAGCGCGCTTACCATTCACGCCCGTACCCGTAGCCAGATGTACAAAGGTCACTCCGATTGGAGCTATATTGCCAAAGTGAAGAACAATCCTCGTATCCATATTCCTATTTTCGGTAACGGCGATATCGATAGTCCTGAAAAAGCCTTAAAATACCGCAATACTTACGGGGTAGACGGTATAATGATAGGTCGTGCAGCCATTGGTTATCCGTGGATATTTAATGAAATAAAGCATTATTTTGCAACGGGAAAGCTTCTCCCCTCCCCTACTATATCCGATCGTGTAGAAGCTGCTAAAAACCATCTGTTATGGTCGGTAGAATGGAAAGGTGAACGACAAGGAGTGTTGGAAATGCGCAGGCATTATGCTAATTATTTTAAGGGGATTCCTAATTTTAAAGAACATCGCCAGCGATTAGTAACGTTAGATTCTTCAGAAGAAATAATAAGAGAACTCGAAGTAGTGAGAGAATTAAAAAGCGAAGTCTAATAATCTAAGCTTTTTTACTTTTTATTTTTAGTAAACCATAGGTGAGCATTCCTAAAACAAATGAAGCAGTAATCGCCAAAGTAAAACTCCCTACTAAGTATTGCAACAAATTGTTTTTGATGTATTCCATTGTGGTGAGGTCGCCTTGCGGAAGAATCGTTCCCCCCACAAAAAAAGTACCTATTTTAAGAGAAGTGAAAATAAGCACCGGTATCATTGGGGGAATACTCACATTCGAGCAAATAAAAGCTAAAGTTTTATTCAAATTGAAGAATACCGCCAAAGTAATAGTAAGTATGGTTTGAAATCCCCAAAAAGGCGCAATGCCAAAGAATACACCTAATGCTACCGAACCTGCCTTCACACTATCGCTACTGTCGCTCTCTAATATATCTTCTTTAATAAAACGTTTGAGACTCTTCTTCTTAGCATCTCTAAAGAAATTACGCGGTTTGATATAGAAAAGCGCAATGAGCACCAGCACACTGTTCAGCACACTGATGCGCATAAAATCCCTAAACGGACGAAAATGCGAAACTCGTTCTTCGGGGTCGTACAACACTTGTATAGGTACATTCTTCAGTTGTACCCCATTCCAACTACTGCGGACTAATATCTCTATCTCAAACTCAAACTTTTCGGTGTAATATTTCTTAGGAATGTACTGCAAAGGATATAACCTATATCCTGATTGCGTATCAGGGAGATTGACGTCCGTTTCGAGGTGAAACCAGAAGTTAGAAAATTTATGTCCGAAACTACTTTTCTTAGGCACCCCGTCTTGGGTCATATTCCTACTACCTACCAATAGAGTAGGTTCGCTTTCCGCTTCGATAGTAGCTATAAATACAGGTATATCTTCAGGGTAATGTTGTCCGTCAGAGTCGATGGTAAGGGCGTAGTCGTAGCCTAAAGAGCGAGCTTTGTCAAACCCTATACGTAGGGCATTGCCTTTACCTTTGTTTTTAGAAAGATGAATAATAGTGAGCTGGGGGTAACGAGCGAGTATATCGGGAGTAGCATCAGTTGCACCATCATTCACTACAATAATGTGAGAGGTATAGTGCAACACCCCATCAATCACACGAGCGAGGGTTTTAGCATTGTTATAAGTAGGAATTAAAACGCAATAGTTCATAGCCCCATTTTCTTTTTCTCTTCATCGTTAAACACTTTCGACTTCTTTACAAACCCAGCTATATACTTTTGTAGTTCACGGGTTTGCTGAGCGTAGTGTGCGAGTATAAAATCCTTATCGGCAGTGATATTGTTGCGATAAGGCACTACTTTGGGCAAGTGTTCTTGCACACTGAGGCGTATAAGGTGGAGTTCAGCGTTTTGAGGGTGCTGTTTGAGGGCGTTTTCTAACAGCGGTTTGCCCTCTTTGAGCAGAGCAATACGGTTACCTCCATATTTTGCTAATATCATCTTACTTGCGCCTTTATAAGCACTTAGCACCACATCGGTAGTAGGAGCATTAGCCATTAACTCTACAAAAGCTACAGCGTTCTCTTTGCTATCGGAAGCCGTAGTATAGGCAGCGCGTACTTTCTCAAGGCTCTGTGCTTGCAGTGCCCCAAAACTCAAGAATAATATGATGAAGTAAATGTGTTTCATTTAGTCTATAAGTTTTCCAACTTTGCCAAAGTTTGAACTTTGGCAAAGTCTTATCTGTTTTCTCTTATCTGTTACTTGAAAATTGCTCTATACAGGTCGCTACCATTGGCATATAGCAAAAGGGCTATTAAAATAGCAAAACCTACCATTTGGGCGTGTTCTAATACTTTTTCACTCGGTTTTCTACCCGTTACCATTTCGTATAGGAGGAATACCACGTGTCCGCCGTCTAAGGCTGGGATAGGCAAAATATTCATAAAGGCTAAGGCAATAGATAGAAAAGCAGTGATATGCCAAAAAGCGAGCCAATTCCAAGACGATGGGAAGAGCTTCCCTATAGAACCAAAGCCTCCTACTTCACTGGCTCCCTTCTTGGTAAAGATAAATTTAAACTGGACTACATAGTCGTGTAGCACATTGTAACCGTATGCAATTCCGTGACTAAGGGCTTCTCCTAAACTGTAAGTCTTATGAGTAAATTGTACCTCACCTTCGGTTTGCATACCACTGATACCTATTTTTTTATTACTGTCGGGCAGAACGCTGAGAGTCATTGGCTTTCCGTTGCGCTCAATAGCAAAAGTGAGAGGAGTGTTTTCAGGAGCCATTGCTAGGGCAGGCGTTACATCGGAGAAATAGTAAATAGGTTCTCCATTGATGCTTAACAGCTTATCGCCCTTTTGTAAACCTGCTTTCTGAGCAGGCATTCCCACTATTACTGTATCGATAATGGGTTTTACTTTTACACTAAAAGGAGTCGTTTCTCCTCGTAAATAGAGCATCTTCCCAATAGAATCGGGGAGAGATAGAGTACGCACAGTTCCGTCTTGTCCTTTTACGGTAAGCTCACTGGTATTGCGCAACAAGATATATTTACTTACATCGGCTACGCTTTCTAAGGGTTTGCCATTAATAGCGGTTACAATATCGCCGTTCTGGAACCCATAAGCGCGCATTGTGCGGGTTACTGCAAAACCTTCCTTAATACCTTCGGGTTTGAGCTGGTCTTGCCCCCAAGTGAAGAGTATCATCGCGTAAATAATGAAACCTAAGAGCAGGTTTACCGTTACACCACCTACCATAATGATAAGGCGTTGCCACGCAGGTTTAGAACGGAACTCCCACGGCTGTGGAGGTTGCGCCATTTGCTCCTTGTCCATACTCTCATCAATCATACCGGCAATCTTCACGTAGCCACCCAACGGTAGCCACCCGATGCCGTATACTGTTTCGCCTATCTTCTTCTTAAAAAGGGCAAACTTCACATCGAAGAAAAGAAAAAACTTTTCTACTCTTGTTTTGAAGAGTTTAGCAGGTATAAAATGTCCTAACTCGTGTAGGACTACTAAAATTGAAAGACTCAGAATCAGCTGAGCCGCTTTTATTAAAAATACTTCCATTCTTTTTTAGGTAAAAGGTAAAAGGTAACAGGTAATGTGACGCAAATGTTATGCCACCATTCACTTTTCACTATTCACTTTCTTATTTGCTAATTGTCCGCAGGCGGCATCGATGTCTTTACCACGGGAGTGGCGAACGGTAACAGTGATGCCTGCCTCTTCAAGCATTGTTTGGTAAAGTTCAAGAGCTTTAGGGTCGGCTTGTTGAAATGCTCCATCGTCAATAGGGTTGTACTCAATGAGGTTTACCTTAGAAGGGGCAAACTTACAAAACTTTATCAGTGCTTCTACGTCCTTCTTCTGGTCGTTGATACCCTTCCACACTACGTACTCATAAGTAATACGGTTTTTGGTTTTTTGATACCAATATGCCAAAGCCTCGCGTAGTTCTTCCAGTGGAAATTGCTCATTGAAAGGCATAATGCCCGTGCGTACACTGCCAATAGCCGAGTGCAAAGATACAGCTAATTTGAATTTTACCTCATCATCAGCCATTTTTTTTATCAATTTGGGGATACCCGAAGTGGATAGCGTAATGCGTTTAGGCGACATTCCTAAGCCTTCAGGCGAAGTAATCTTGTCGATTGCCTTCAATACATTATTATAGTTCATCAGTGGTTCGCCCATTCCCATAAATACTATGTTAGAGAGCGGACGACCAAAGAAAGCGCGACTTTGCTCATCGATTACCTTTACTTGGTCGAATATCTCATCGGGGAGGAGATTGCGCATACGTTTTAAGCGAGCAGTGGCACAAAACGAACAGTTGAGACTACACCCCACCTGACTGGATACGCAAGCGGTGGTGCGAGTATCGGTAGGAATTAACACCGACTCTACTAATAACCCGTCGTGCAAACGCACAGCGTTTTTAATCGTACCATCGTTACTGCGCTGCATCACATCTACTTTGATATGGTTGATGCTAAAATGTTCGCTGAGCATCTCGCGTGTAGCTTTGGGCAGTGAGGTCATCTCCTCGAAAGTATGCACGCCTTTCTGCCACAACCATTCGTATACTTGGTTGCCACGGAAAGGTTTATCGCCATTGCTCTCGAAGAAAGCGCGAAGTTCGTCTTTGGTCAGTGCGCGTATGTCGCGTTTTTGTTGCATATAATTTTGTTAAGAATGAGGCTTTGCCTCAGAAATCTTACAAATCAATTCAAATCAAACAAAGAAGTATAGCTTTTCAACTTTGCCAAAGTTTGAAACTTTGGCAAAGTTTACGACCCTAATTATAATTTAAAATCCTTTACTACTTCTTCTAACGGCAAGCGCGATTTTGGGCGCAAGTGCAATTGATTGCTGTCCTCAGGGTCGCGGTAGCCTATCGCTACAGCAAAGAGCGTAGTGTATTGAGGTTCATTCAGAAGCTTGTCGTACTCAGTATTGACAATGCCTTCCATAGGGGTACTATCGATACCCATAGAAGCACACGCACTGAGAAAAAATCCTAATGCAATATACACTTGGTTGTTTATCCACGCATAAAGTCCTACATCACCTTTGGGTTTTTGTACTTTATGATAGAAGTTAAGTCCCATTTCAGTAGCTGCTTTAGTGAGCTTTTCTTCAAATGATGGCAAAGCGCTATTCGCCATAAATACCACTAAATGACTTGCTTTTCTAACGCGTTCTTCGTTGGTAAGCGATACTTTAGCGAATGCTTCCTTAGTAGCCTCATCGCTTATGAACACAAATTGCCAAGGCTGTGAATTGATAGACGAAGGAGCGAGGCGTAATATCTCTTTGAGCTTAGCGATATCCTCATCGCTTACGCGCTGAGAGCTGTAATGTTTAGTAGTATAGCGAGTTTGTGCTAATTTTAAAAAATCCATAGTGTTTTGTTTTTAAGTTTAACTTTTAATTTCAAGGTGCAAAGGTACGGCGTAATTAGCAATTTAACAAATAAGGAAAAAGGTAAAAGGTATGGCAGGTGAAATATGGCTAAAAATCAAGAGGTTATTCGAAGGTCATTCGAATCTAAGGCTACGGTAAGACGAAAAAAAGTCCGCTCTCGATGGCTTTCTCAGAGAGGTAAAGGCAACGAGAGCGGAGTTTAAGGTAAGAGTAAGAAAAAAGTTAGATTTATTAAATTGATTCTTTTCTTACCATTATTTTGTTATAGGCATATAGTGATAGGGCAGCAAAGACCCCTATTCCACAAATAAGATACCACATTTTGTTGGGGTTATAAGTATTCCAAAGCAAATCGGTGATTTGAGACTGACTGAGACCTAACTTCTGACTTGCCAAATCGAAATATTCCTTTTTAGTGAGGTTTTCGGGCATTGCAATGGCTTTATTTGTGAGTTCGGTTTTTAGTAAAGTATATTTATCAGACCATTTTTCGTATAAATCACCAGAAATAAGTCCTGCAATATAATTACCTACCGCCACAGGCAAGAAATAAGTACCTTGATAGAGGGCTTCCTTCCCCTTAGGGGTGATTTGAGCGATAAAAGCTGAAAGCGTAGGGCTAGCAGCCATTTCGCCTATGGAGAAAATCATAGTGCCTATAATGGTAAACCACACATTATTGAACATAAAAGTGAGGGTTACCCCTATGGTTCCGATAATCGTACCGCGAATCATTGCGCTTACGTGAGTCATTTTGGTTACGAAATAGGATACAACTACCTGAAAGAAGATAATCATAAACGAATCGATATTGATGAACCATTCGGCTTTTACTTGTCCTTTCTCGGTGAGAATAGTGCCTAAGAAAGGCAAATGATGGTTAATCCACGCACTTACTTTGGAGGAATCTACCCAATCTTCGATAAAATTAGGCAGGGTGTAGAACAGCTGGTTAAACATCGTCCAAAAGCCGACCATCAGTATGAGCAGTATGGTAAGGCGACGGTCTTTGAGTGCCTCTATAATATGCATTATGGATTCTTTGATTTCGGTGAGGATAGGTTTGCTGTCGCGTTGTGCCATTTTAGGTTCTTTGAAAAAGAATAAAACTACCAGGAGGTTGATAACCATTACCACCGCAGCTTGCAGGAAGATAATGCGCCAACCGAGGGTAGTGCGTAGATAAGACGACATTGCAGGGCCTAAGAAGCCTCCGACGTTCACCATCATATAGAAGATACCGAAGCCCATTGTACTGGTGCTTTCATCGGTATTGCGGGCAACGGTACCGTTGATAACGGGTTTGAAGAAGCCCCCTCCAACGGCGGCAAAGAGGAACATCATATACATCGACCAATAGGTGTTTACTTCACCCATTAAGTAATAGCCTATCGCCATTATAGTACAAGAAATGACCAAAGAGAGTTTGTAGCCTATACGGTCGGCTATCACGCCAAAAACGAGTGGCAAAAAGTACTGTATAGCGGTTACGTTGCCTATAATACTTCCTTTTTCGGTATGCGAAAGACCCAATCCGCCTTGGTCAGTTGAAGCTACTAAATACAAGGGGAGAAGGGTAAAGATACCGTAGAAGCCCCAACGTTCCATCAGTTGGAGGAAACTTGCTACCCAGAAGTTGGGTGAGAAAGTTTTGAGTGTTTGACCGAAGGATTTTTTATTTTCTGACATAGTTCATTTATTTTTGATATCTGTTTGAAAAGGCTCTGAGAATTTTATTGCAAAAGGAGGTGATGCATATTTAGGTTTGTTTTTAGGAAAAATTGTAATTAACCTCTATAACATATGACAAAACAATTGATTATTAAGGCAATCAACTTAGCCAAAGTTTGAAACTTTGGCTAAGAGCAGGGTGCATCACATTTTACTTTTTGATTCATAGTATACGCTGAATTAAAGTGCAAAAATAAGAGCATTTTTGCTTCTATAAAAATAAAAAAGGGGTTTTATACAAAGGGGGTTGGAGATGTTATAAATATAACAATGCTCATAATTAATACTGGAAATGCCAATAATACCATTATTCAACTTTGGCAAAGTTTTAAACTTTGCCAAAGGTGCGAGCCGCACAGGCAGTGTGAGCCACACGGGCAAAATTTTTGACAAAGTGTGTGTCGCAAAAAGTGATACATTTGAGCTATCGGAAGGAAACGGAGAAATTCGGAGGAAGGTTGAGAGGAATTTTGGTGAAAAAAGAGTGTAAGGAGGGTGGGGGTAGCTTATAGAGAGCTTATAGGAAGCTTATACGAATCTTGGACGATTGGTATAGAAAGGGTGTATAAATAGTTGAATCATAATGTGATATAACAACACAAAAAATGTTAAAAACAGGGGTTCGAGGCGAAAGAAAGAGAATCCTCACCCCGTCCCTCTCCCAAGGAGAGGGGGAGTGTAGCGACGGAAAGGAGAATAGGCGGGTTGGGAAATTAGAGAATTAGAAAATTTGGAAATTAGCAAATGGAGTGGGAGGTGATAGGCCTTAGGCCATAGGCACTAGGGGATAACCTCCCCCTTCTCACATACCCAGCTGTCGCTGGCTACCTCAATGAGGGGGAATGTGGTGACGAATGACGGAGGTGATGTGAGGTTATAGCGGCGACGGGCAGTCGTAGCACGGCTGGTAAATTAATTAGCAAATTTATGTGAGGTACACAGGCGTTTTATTAATAGCAGATGAACAGAAGAGAAGTGACAAAAATAATATAAATAGTGTATAATTCTTTCGTGAATAGCATATTTTTCTTACTTTTGCACCAAAATCTTAAAAACAGATATAGAATGACAGACACTCAACTCACTCCCGAACAATATGAACTTTTCAAAAATGCTGAAAATCGTCTCAAGCAGAAACGATTGTTATATCTTCACTTCTTTGTCTTTGTGTTAGGCTCTATCTTTTTTGTAGTAGCCAATAAGGTATTAGACTACGGAGCGACCTATAATTGGTATTTATGGGCGATACTCTTGTGGCTTTTCATCTGGCTGTGGCACGCTATGAATGTATTTGTTTTGCATCGCTTCTTAGGAAAGGAATGGCAAGAAAAGCAACGCGAACAACTGATAGCTGCCCAACAGAAGAAACTTATAAAGATGGAAGCCGCAGTAGAAAAAGAGTTTGCCACACAAAAGGAACAAGCAAAACGGGAATTGGTAGCTGAACAGGCTGAGAAAGATAACGAGCAAACCAATACGCCGCCTACAAACTTTTAACTGTTCACTTTTCACTTTTCACTAAATATGATAACTCTTATAGCTGCTGTTGCCGAGAATAATGCTATTGGCAAAGGAGACCAACTGTTATGGCATTTGCCTGAAGATTTTAAGCATTTCAAACGCCTCACGACGGGACACTGCATTATAATGGGACGGAAGACTTTCGAGACTTTCCCGAAGCCTTTGCCTAACCGTATACATATTGTCATTACGCGCCAGAAAGGGTATACAAAAGAGGGAGCTGTGGTGGTTTCTTCAGTTGAAGAGGCGATAGAAAAGGCTTTGGTAATAGACCCTAACCCTTACGTGATAGGCGGTGGAGAAATCTATGCGCAAGCTCTCCCCTTTGCCGATGCGATAGAACTCACACGGGTACATCACACTTTTGCCGAAGCTGATGTATTCTTTCCTGAGTTTAACCGTGAAGAATGGGAGTTAGTAGCCTCTGAGCGTTTTGAAAAAGACGAACGGCACGCTTATGGGTTTACTTTTGAAAGATACATTGTAACACGGTCGTAGCACGACGGGTAGCCGTAACACGGCGGGCAGTCGTAGCACGACAGGCAATTTTGTAGTGATTATAATATACCAATACTGGTTGTGAAATAGAAAATATTACGCGTAGAAGCGAGTTATAAATAGAATAAAGATGAAAAAATGGATTGGCTCCTTTGTCTTATGGATAATGGGGTGGAAGATAGAATTACAAGGTGATTTGAAAACCTTAAACCGCTGTGTGTTAGTAGTAGCACCACACACTACTAATTGGGAGTTTGTTTTGGGTATCTTGGCTTATTGGAAGATGGAAAAACCGATTAAACTCATTATAAAAGATGCGCATACTAAAGCGTGGTACGGCTGGTTAGTGCGCAAGTTAGGAGGGATTGGCATCAATCGTTCACAGCGCAATCACTTGATAGAATTTGTTACTGAACTCTTTAAGAAAGAAGACTTTAGCTTGGTAGTAACCCCTGAGGGCACGCGTTCTAAGGTGAACAAGTGGCGTATGGGCTTCTACCATATAGCTCTCTCTGCCCAAGTACCCATAGTTTTAGGTGCTGGTGATTTTAAGAAGAAAATGATATACATCGGGAAGACCATTAGCTTAGAGGACTTACAAACGCTCCCACAAGAGCAAATAATGGAGGAAATACAGAACTTTTATAAGGATATTACTCCTAAATACCCCGAGCAGTGGAACCCTAAGATTTATTGATGTGAAAGCAGTCGTTATAAGGAATTGAATAATATAAAAAGTCAGCTATAATAGCTGACTTTTTATATTATTGTATCATTTCCCAAAGTTTGTCTTTCAGTTGCTGAATTCCTTTGCCCGACACCGACGAGATAAACAAGAAAGGCGTACCACCTAATCCTGTTGCTACTTCTTGACGAATGGCTTCGGTGAGCTCATCGTCTAACATATCCGATTTTGAAATGGCTATGAGGCGGTCTTTGTCTAATAGTTCAGGGTTGTATTCTTTTAGTTCATTTAACAAGATATGATATTCAGCTATGATATCCTTGCTGTCGGCAGGAATGAGGAATAGCAATACCGAGTTGCGCTCTATATGTCGCAAGAAGTAATGCCCCAAGCCTTTGCCTTCGGCAGCTCCCTCTATAATCCCAGGTATATCGGCTACTACAAACGATTGGTAATCGCGGTTTTGCACAATACCCAAGTTGGGTTTGAGAGTTGTGAATGGATAGTCGCCTATTTTTGGCTTAGCAGAAGTAATTACCGATAGCAGTGTAGATTTGCCCGCATTGGGGAACCCTACAAAACCTACATCGGCTAACACTTTTAACTCTAAAAGCAATTCGCGTTCTTCACCAGGGAGACCTGGTTGGGCGTAGCGCGGGGTTTGGTTGGTAGCGGTGCGGAAATGCCAGTTGCCTAGCCCTCCTTTGCCACCGCGCAAAGCGATGATTTCTTGTCCGTCTTCAGTAATTTCAAAGAGTACTTCTCCAGTTTCAGCATCTTTAACAATGGTTCCTAAGGGGACTTCCAAAGTGATATCTTTACCGTCGGCACCAAAACTACGGTTGGCTCCTCCGGCTTCACCGTGTTCGGCACGAAAGTGCTGTTGGAACTTGAAGTGTATGAGTGTCCAAAGGTGCTTATTGCCACGCAAGATGATATGCCCTCCACGACCGCCATCGCCTCCATCAGGACCTCCTTTGGGTACGAACTTCTCGCGGTGTAGGTGCATAGAACCTGCGCCTCCTTTGCCAGAGGCGGCGTATATCTTTACGTAGTCGGTGAAATTGCCTTCGGTCATTGGGGATTATTCAGCTTTAATTTTGTCGATAGTCTCAGAAAGGCGGGTGGTAATTTCTTCGATAGTACCTATACCATTAATCGTGTGATATTTACCTTGCGTTTGATAGAAAGTGATAAGAGGGGCTGTTTTTTCGTTATATTCAGTGAAACGGTTGCGTATTTTCTCTTCGTCTTGGTCATCAGTGCGACCGCTCACTTTACCGCGCTCTACTAATCGTTTGATGAGTACCTCGTCATCAGCTTCCAAAGCAAGAGTACCGTGAATTCGCATTCCTTTGCTGTCTAAGAAAGCATCGAGAGCTTCGGCTTGTGTGATGGTACGAGGGAAGCCGTCGAAGATAAATCCTTCGGCATTAGGGTTCTTTTCAACTTCCTCTTGTAGCATTTGTATAGTAACTTCATCGGGTACGAGGTCACCTTTATCCATATACGATTGAGCAAGTTTGCCGAGTTTAGTTTCGTTCTTGATATTATGACGGAAAATATCACCGGTCGAGATGTGCACTAAGTTGTATTTGTCTTTCAAGAATGCAGCTTGGGTGCCTTTGCCAGCCCCTGGTTTGCCGAAAAGTACTAAATTTGTCATAGTTAATGAGGTGTTTAATTGATATACTTGGGGTAGGTTGCGCGCTATCTCATCGAAATCTAAGCCGTAGCCCACGATAAAGCGGTTAGGGATAGGTTTGCCTACATAGTCTATTTTGAGGTCTTTTTTGTAGGCATCGGGTTTGAAGAAGAGGGTTGCCACGCGGAAAGAGTTCACCTTTTTATCTTCAAAAATGCGGTAAATTTCTTCTAAAGTGTTGCCGGTGTCGATAATATCTTCCAAGATTACCACATCGCGTCCTTCCACTGGGGCAGAAAGCCCAATAAGTTGATGTATTTTTCCAGTAGATTGGGTACCCTGATAAGACGCTATTTTTACGAATGATATTTCACATTCGCCTTTGTAGTGCCTTAGGAAGTCGGCTGCAAACATAAAAGAGCCATTCAGTATGGCGATGAAAATAGGGCGTGATTCTTGCAAATCTTGATATACCTCACTTGCCATTCGTTCGGTAATTTGGTTGAGTTCCTCGGCAGATACGTAAGGCTCAAAAGTCTTAT
This sequence comes from Capnocytophaga sp. oral taxon 336 str. F0502, assembly GCF_000411575.1. NCBI lineage: Bacteria > Pseudomonadati > Bacteroidota > Flavobacteriia > Flavobacteriales > Flavobacteriaceae > Capnocytophaga > Capnocytophaga sp. oral taxon 336. The sequence goes on from NZ_KE150494.1 coordinate 22,510, forward strand.
CGTGTAATTTTATCAGTTCCATTGTTTAGGTGTTATGTTTAGTCATTAGCTGTTAGAAATGTTTTAGAACTATATTCCAAGTTCATTTTTCATTTCTTTTTTTTCTCTTTTTACTTTTTCAAATGATTTCACATCTTCTAATAGGTGTGTTTTAGGAATGGGGCTTCCCCAATTTGATTGATGTTATCCATTACAGTTGTTGGTTTGTCACTTAAAATAAAGTGCAAAAATAATCAATTTTAATGAATGAGCAAAATCTACTTCCCCTAAAGGGTCTTCGTCATATCTTCATCTACTACCAATATAAAATCAGCTTGACCATAAGCCTCTTTTGCTAATTTCGATAAGTCTACTTGTTCTGTCGTAGCAATAGTAATAACTTTTAGTTTTGGCTCTTCTCGCTTCAAAAACCAGTAAATTCCCTCATAAAAATCGCTGTGATATGTCCCGTTAAAATGCACAAAAACACTATTAGGCTTTCTGTTCTTTACAATAGCATCTGCCATCGTAGCATCTTTTACGGCTTGTGCTTTTATTATATTCTCCTTCCCTTTGTGATTGGGGAGCGACTCTGTCATCTTTTTATACTGTGATAAGTTCTCATCAAACACAATAGGTAGCGGGGCTATCCATCGCTTCTCAGCCTCTGGCAAGGTATCCAATGCTTTTAATCCTTTTTTGTTCACCAATCTCGCATACTTCCTCGGCACATTAGTAGCAATAAAAGGCAACTGGTGTTCCTTCGCAAAATCCACCAAAGGCTTATAGTCGGTTTTGTAGTTCGTCCATAATCGTGCCAAAGTATCCAAAGCCTTTTCTGTAACTCCGCCTTTTAGATATTGGTTTACTACCTCTTGGTCATTGCGTTCTAACATCTCAGCTCCCAATATCAAGTTAATCTGAGGCTGTAATTCTTTCACCAATGCCAACTGCAACCAATGCGCAATCGGATTGTCGTGAAACTCTCCAAAAAGCACCACATCGCTCTCTTTGGCTTTTTTTACAACCTTCTCAAAACTGACTTTCTTTCCATTCTTATCAAATAACTGATATGCCTTCTTGTGTTGTGCACACAAAGATATTGTAAAAAACAAGACTATAATAAACGTCGCTTTCCTCATAATTTATACAAAAATAGATTGTCCTATATCTGTTAATATCAGCTCTTTGCCTTTTGCCTTAAAACTCCTCTTTGCTAAATCCTTATCATCTAACTTAATGAGGTTAAAAGTGTCGTAATGATACCCCAACACCTTGTTGCATTTCACAAAGTCCGAAGCCATAATAGCGTCTTCCACGTCCATTGTAAAGTTACCTCCAATGGGCAATATAGCTAAGTCCAACTTATAACGCACCGGTATGAGTTGCATATCAAAATACAAAGCCGTAGCCCCCGATACGTATACCGTCTTTTCCAAAGTTTTAATCACAAACCCACAAGCACACCCGCCGGCAGTGCCATTTTCGAAGGTAGAAGAATGCAACGCTGGTACCATCTTCACCGACCCAAATGGGAAACTGTACAGTCCTCCTAAGTCCATAGGGTGCGAATTTTCTATTCCCAAATTAAAAAAGTAATTAGAGATTTCAAAATTCGAAATGATTTGCGCTTTCGTGCGCTTTGCTATCTGCTCCACGTCCGATATATGGTCTTGTTGCGCCGAGGTTATCAAGATGTAGTCAGCAGGAATCGTATTGATATCTATATGGCTTGCCAAAGGATTATTAGCAATAAACGGGTCTACAAGCAAATGTGTATCGCCTATTTTGATGCTCACACACGAGTGTCCGTAATAAGTTACCTCCATAGTTATTATGTTTTTTAGTGTATTTTTTAATATATATAACGTCCGTTACTATCTCCTTCTTTCGTTTAACTCTCCTTAAAATATATGTATCAAAATCCCCACAAAAAAGAGTACCGAAAGCAAAAAAGTACTCAGGGCTACTATCTTTAATTCTTTATCAAGCTGTTTGAGTTCCGTATTTCGTTTTACGGTGAGCAAATGTCCTATTAAAGGCAGAAAAGCTACTAAGTACAGAAGCTCCCAGCGCATTTGCAAACGCATCACCGAAAAGCCTAACATTGCCACCATCGCCAATATAACTAAATAATAATGATAATATTTAGCCATCGGAATTCCCATTTTCACTACCAATGTATGCTTGCCCGAACGCTTATCGTTCTCATAATCGCGCATATTATTTAGGTTCAGCACTGCTACACTCAGCAAGCCAATAGCAATAGCGGGCAACCATATAACCTTATTCAAGCTCTCTGTGTATAAGAAATAACTGCCTACCACACTCACTAACCCAAAGAACACAAACACAAATAGGTCACCCCAACCCCGATATCCATAAGCCGATTGCCCCACAGTGTACTTGATAGCCGCTACCACACATAGCACTCCTAAAACAAAAAACACCGAGATATATAACAAATTTTCTCTTTCAAAAGCCGTATAAATAAGCACCGTAGCCGAAAATAACGACAGCAAAGCAGTGATAAGTACAATCCTCTTCATCTGCCTACGCGTAACTCTCCCACTCTGCAAAGCTCTTGTAGGACCTATGCGGTGCTCATTGTCCGTGCCCTTTACCCCATCGCCATAATCATTGGCAAAGTTCGAAAGTACCTGAAACAAAATAGTGGTAAGCAGTGCCCAACCAAAAATCTCCCACCTAAAAGCATAAGGGTCTTCGCGAAATGCCAAAGCACTCCCCGTGATAATCCCCGCAACCGATAAGGGTAAGGTGCGCAACCTCGCAGCTTTCAAAAGAGTTATGATATCCATAGAGCCTGCAAAATTACAAATACTAATGACAAATACAATAATATATTCTAATAATTCTTTTTGCTTTATACTTTTCTCTAAAAACGATTTCAATACCCCTGCTCCAACTTTCGAAGCTCATAGAGATTACTAAAAAAGATATTTATTTCGTTATGAAGATGATTTTTGGAATGTTTTTCTATAAAAATAGTATTTGTGTAGAAATGTATAGATATAGCTATCGTCCAAGATTCGTCCAAGGTTCGTATAAGGTTTGTATAAGATACCTATAACAAGAACTTTTTTCTGTTTTTGTTTCTCTATATTATAGCCTATCCGAATTTATGCGCCACACTTTGGCAAAGTTTGAAATTTTGCCAAAGTTGATAGTACTGATAACCAACCACTTTTTCGGCATTCGTAGGGGTAAAGCTTGTAATAGCAGAGTATCTGAGGCTATTCGCCCTTCCAAAAAACAAGCCTTTTTATTCGCAATCTATTTTTGTTTGACTATAAAACACTTGTATTAGCTTAATTCTATATCTTGATTTACCTTTTACCTTTTTAGCTCTTACTGCGTAAAATATATCAATTTCCTTCTATAAATGCTCAACAACTTCGATTTGGAGATAAACCCTACGTACTTACCGTCCTTCACTACGGGCAAGTTCCACGCACCAGTATGCTGAAACTTATTCATTACGGTGCTCATCTTGTCCTTGCCCATTTCTATAACAGCAGGTGGTTTTTGCATTAGTTCTACGGCAGGAATCTTGTCGTAATAGTTCGTTTCAAAAATCAAGTGCCGTATGTCGTCAAGCAGTATCACACCTTGTAGCGTACCTTTTTCGCGGTCGAGTACGGGGTAGATGTTGCGGTTCGACTCGCGCACAGCATTGTACACCACCTCACGAAGTTTCATATCGGTATATACGGGGGTGAAATTGTGTTCCACCACTTGGTCAAAATCCATTAGGGTGAGTATCGATTGGTCTTTGTTCTGCGAGATGAGCTCTCCTTTTCTGCCTAATTCCATCGTATAAACAGAATATTTATTAAAGTATTTCGCTACCGAAAACGATACCGCAGCAGTGAGCATCGCCGGTACTAACAGCGAATAGCCTCCCGTTACCTCGGCGATGAGAAAAACAGCCGTAAGGGGTGCGTGCAATACCCCCGTCATCAGGGCTGTCATTCCTACCAAAGTGAAGTTCGGTAACTCTGCTTTATAGCCCAAAATAGGAAACTCGTTGATGATGCGCGCCAAGCAGTTCCCCATCACTCCTCCCATAAACAGCATAGGCGAGAAGATACCTCCTACCCCTCCCGCACCAAAGGTGAGCGAGGTGGCAATAACCTTTGCAAAGGTAAGGGCTGCCAAAAGTAGGATAATCACCCACGCATTCGATAAGTCCCAACCAAAAATATTACTACTCAGTGATAGTTCGGGGCGACCTTCTTTCAGGTGATTGATAATCTCGTGTCCTTCACCGTAAAGCGGTGGCATTATGTAAATAAGCAACCCCAAAAGAGCTCCGCCTACTACTATTTTTAGCCAAGGTGAAGTGAGTTTCTTAAAAGTAGCATTTATTTTCTCATAAACATAGGTAAAGTAAGCCGACATCAATCCGCCTACTACTCCCAAGAGAATATAAAAAGGAATGCCTTGCAATGAAAAAGCTCGCGTGATGGTTATGGGTATCAATACTTCACTGCCAAAGAAGAAATAGGAAGTGAATACCCCACAAAGGGAAGCGATAAACAGCGGTATAAGTGACGAGAGCGTCAAATCCAACCCAAAAACCTCAATAGCAAACAGTATCGCCGCAATAGGCACTTTAAAAATAGCTGCTAAAGCCGCCGCACAAGCACACGCCAAAAGCAACATCCGGTTAGATTGATTAATGTGAAAAAACCTGCAAATATTGGAACTAATACCTGCTCCCGTTACTACCATCGGACCTTCTAACCCCACCGAACCTCCAAAACCAACGGTAATAGGTGCTGTGAGGATACTGCCATACGCCTGAAAGCGCTTCATTATCCCTTTTTGGTGGGCTACTGCATAAAGAATCGAAGGGATTCCGTGGTTCACATCGTGCCGTATCACGTATTTTTTTACCAAATACACAATGGCAAAGCCTAACATTGGGAGGATAAAGTAAAAACTATAAGTAATAGTTTGAGCGAGCTTGTCGTCTAGCAACCACTGAATAAGATGTGTAAACGAGCGCATTGCCAAGGCAGCCAATCCCGTAGCAATACCTATTATTCCACTGAGAATAAGGATAAAACGCCTATCCGAAATATGCTTTACACGCCATATCAAAAGGCGTTTGAGAAGATGTTGCTGGTGATGGGTCGTCATTATGCTTTTCTTAAAAACGGTGCAAAAATACAAAACAAATCTCAATACACCAATTATTCTTCACCTTACCTTCTCCATAGGTTCAATCATTCTCCGTTCATTTTTCATCTGCCTATGCGGCTCGCACCGTCTTTTGTTCCTCTTTCCTCCACTGATTATTAATCTATTAGTCAGCGTAGACCCACTGTAGACCCACTGTAGACCCACTGTAGACCCACTCATCGTTCGCCTTATCTTCGCCTTTCCGTCGCTATATACTTTGCCAAAGTTGAAAATCACTCAAAAAACCTATCTTATCTTCACCATTAATCATTAACCACTAACCACTAATCATTAATTCTCCTTTTTTGCTATTTCAAAAAAACTTTGTACTTTTGCACTTTACTAAAACAGAATAATTATGTCTTGGTTTAAAAGAACAGCAAAAGGAATACAAACCTCTACTGAGGAAAAGAAAGATATCCCCAAAGGATTATGGTTTAAATCACCCAGCGGTAACATCGTCGAACAGGACGAGTTAGCTTCCAACTTCTATGTAAGTCCCGACGATGGGTATCACGTGCGCATAGGTAGTAAAGAGTACTTCCAGATATTGTTTGATAACAATGAATTTCAAGAACTCGATGCCAATATGAGCTCTAAAGACCCTTTAGAATTTGTCGATACAAAACCCTATACCCAACGTTTGGAAGAAGCTACTCAAAAAACAAACTTAAAAGATGCCGTGCGCACTGCCGTAGGAAGCTCCAAAGGTAAGTCTATTGTAATAGGCTGTATGGATTTCGCTTTCATCGGTGGTTCTATGGGAAGTGTGGTAGGTGAGAAGATTTGTCGTGCGATTGATTATGCTATCAAACACCGATTGCCTTTCTTGATGATTTCTAAATCAGGGGGCGCACGTATGATGGAAGCCGCTCTTTCACTAATGCAAATGGCTAAAACGTCTATTAAACTTGCTCAGTTAGACGAAGCCAAACTACCTTACATCTCGCTTTGTACCGACCCTACAACGGGAGGTATCACTGCATCGTTTGCGATGCTGGGCGACATCAATATAGCCGAACCAGGGGCTCTTATTGGTTTTGCAGGGCCTCGTGTAGTGAAAGACACAACAGGGCAAGACCTCCCAGAAGATTTCCAAACAGCAGAGTTCTTACTCGAACACGGCTTTTTGGATTTTATCGTAAATCGCAAAGAGCTCAAAGACAAAGTGAATTTGTACATCGATTTGGTGATGAACCGCGCCGTGAGAGCTTAAAATATATACGGCTCGCACCTTTGGCAAAGTTGAATCCCTAAAACCTAACAATGTGAACACACTTATATTAAATAAAAATATCGACTTTGAGCAGTATCAACAAATAGTTGATTACTTTGCTACCATAGGAATTGAGGTAACCAATCCTTACGAATATCCTTCTCTAATAACAAATGAGGATAAACAAGCTATTGCCTTAGCCCGTGAAGACGTCGAAAAAGGTAATTGGATAGACGGAAAAGAATTATTCGATAACATCAGAAAAAGATATGCGAGTAAGGTGGTCGGGTAAAGCTAAGACAGAGCTAGAAAACACTTTAGATTTCTGGAGTGAGAACAATAAATCTGATTCATTGAGAGCTATATTCTTCGTACATAATGACCACCACTACTTCCCCCTTTGAAGGGGGTAGGGGGATGTTTATAATCAGTAAGTTAATCCAACCCTTGATTCGCATTTGTAATATGTAATAGTTAATAAACTTTAATAAAGTCTCAACCTTTGGCAAAGTTGAATCCCTAAAACCTAAATATGATTTCTTTCAAAGCACCGAGTAATATAGCCTTAGTAAAGTATTGGGGCAAAAAGGGAGAACAGCTCCCTGCGAACCCTTCTATCAGCTTTACACTCACGCATTGTTATACCGAAACTTCTATTGAATATGAACGTAGGAGTGAATCTTCTATTGCCTCAGGCGAACCCTTTTCATTCGATTTTAGCTTTGAAGGACAACCCAAACCTTCTTTTCACCCTAAAATCCATACTTTCTTCGAGCGGATTGTAGCTTACTTGCCTTTCTTAAAGGACTATCATTTTAGCATTGCCTCACATAATTCTTTCCCTCATAGCAGTGGTATTGCGTCTTCTGCAAGTGCAATGGCTGCTCTCTCGGTATGCTTAATGCAGATTTCTAAAGAGTTAGGAGAAACTTATGCAGAAGAAGCTTTTTGGCAAAAAGCCTCTTTCTTGGCGCGCTTGGGTTCGGGTAGTGCCTGCCGAAGTGTGCGAGGCAGTATAGTAGTATGGGGCGAACACCCTGCCATTATAGGGAGTTCCGATGAATATGGTATACCCTATCCCCTCCCCGTTCACGAAGTTTTTCAAAATTATCAAGATACTATTTTGCTCATCGATAGAGGTCAGAAGCAAGTCAGCAGTACCGTAGGTCATAACCTAATGCACGGTCACCCTTTTGCTGAGGCGCGTTTTGCACAAGCCAATGAGAATATCAATAAACTTGTCAGAAGTTTTGCTTCCGGTGATGTAGAGCGTTTCATAGAAGTAGTGGAAAGTGAAGCTCTCACTCTGCACGCAATGATGCAAACCAGTATTCCATATTTTATTTTGATGCGCCCCAATACGTTAGAAGTGATTCAGCGCATATGGCAATACCGTAAAGAAACGAATATCCCACTTTGCTTTACGCTCGATGCAGGGGCTAATGTACATCTGTTATACCCTAAAACTTCTACTACGGAAGTAAAATGGTTTATAGAAGAGGAATTAGCTCAATTTTGTGAAGGACGACAATATATTCACGACGAAGTAGCTACTTTTTAACCCAATTTCTTCTCCGTTGGTTCTAGCCTTTTTTTTTGATAATTCGCATATTTGCTAATTGGCAAATTATTCCTACCTTTGCACAAATTTCTTAAACGAATGAACAAAACTGTTCTCATCACTGGTGCTACATCGGGCATAGGTAAAGAAACCGCCTTGCTACTTGCCTCCAAAGGCTTTTTGGTCTACGGAACAGCGCGCAATGTAGAAGGCAAAAACTTGCCTTTTCGTCTCTTGCCAATGGACGTGCGAAACGAAGCTTCTATCAAAGAAGCGGTACAGCAAATCCTCACCGAAGTAGGTCGCATCGATATACTCATCAATAATGCAGGTGTAGGTGTTACGGGTGCCGTAGAAGAACTCCCCGCTGAGCAGTTGCACAACGTTTTCGCTACCAATCTCTATGGTGCTATAGCTGTGATACAACAAGTCCTCCCAGCAATGCGCTCTCAGGGAAGCGGACGTATCATCAACATTGCCTCTATTGCAGGTTATATGGGCTTGCCTTTTCGTGGGGCTTATTCAGCCAGCAAAGGCGCTCTCCTCCTGATGAGTGAAGCTCTACGTATGGAAGTTAAGTCTTTTGGTATAGAAGTCTGTACCATTTCCCCAGGCGATTATGCTACCGATATTGCTTCTCGTCGTTATCACACCCCTGTAAACGAAGGTTCTCCTTATGCTGAAGTCTATGAAAAACAACTCCGTCTAATGAACAAGCACGTCGATAGTGGTGGCGACCCCAAAGAAATGGCAGACAAAATACTGAAAGTTATCAATGCCAAACACCCAAAAGTGCATTACAAACAAGGTAGTTTCTTGCAGAAGTTCTCCATTGTCCTCAAACGACTCTTACCGAGCAAATCCTACGAGAAAATGCTAATGAAACACTATCAATTATAAATTATTAATAATGAAATTTTTTATCGATACAGCGAATTTATCGCAAATTCAAGAAGCCCAAGATTTGGGCGTGTTAGACGGCGTAACCACTAATCCGTCGTTAATGGCAAAAGAAGGTATCACCGGCAAAGCCGCGATACTAAAACATTATACTGATATCTGCACTATCGTGGAAGGCGATGTCTCTGCCGAAGTAATCGCCACCGATTTTGAAGGCATTGTGCGAGAAGGCGAAGAACTCGCCGCCCTTCACCCTCAAATCGTGGTAAAAGTACCGATGATAAAAGACGGTATCAAAGCCATTAAATATTTCACCGATAAGGGTATTCGTACCAACTGTACGCTGGTATTCTCAGCAGGTCAGGCGCTTTTGGCAGCCAAAGCAGGGGCTACTTACGTGTCGCCTTTCATCGGTAGACTCGACGATATCTCAACCGACGGTCTTTCGCTCATTGAGGACATACGTCTCATTTACGACAACTACAATTTCGAGACCCAAATCCTTGCTGCTTCTGTGCGTCACACAATGCACATCCTCGAATGTGCCAAAATAGGTGCCGATGTCATTACTGCACCTCTTTCGGCTATCACAGGGCTTCTCAAACACCCTCTTACCGACAGTGGTTTAGCTCAATTCTTAGCCGATGCAAAGAAATTGGGATAATTTAGTCATCAGCACTAACATCTAATAATAAATGAACTGGATAACTGTAAAAGAATACGAAGATATTACGTATAAAAAATGTGACGGGGTTGCGCGTATCGCTTTCAATCGCCCCGAAGTGCGCAACGCTTTTCGCCCTAAAACTACTTCCGAACTTCTCGACGCGTTTAAAGATGCTTATGAAGATATCAACATAGGTGCCGTATTGCTCTCTGCCGAAGGTCCCTCCCCAAAAGATGGAGTGTGGAGCTTTTGTAGTGGTGGCGACCAAAAAGCACGTGGTCATCAGGGGTATGTAGGCGACGATGGTTACCACCGCCTCAACATTCTCGAAGTGCAACGCCTCATTCGCTTTATGCCCAAAGTGGTAATTGCAGTAGTCCCTGGTTGGGCAGTGGGGGGCGGACACTCATTGCACGTAGTGTGTGACCTTACCCTTGCCAGCAAAGAACACGCTATTTTCAAACAAACCGATGCCGATGTAACGAGTTTTGATGCTGGTTATGGGTCGGCTTATCTCGCCAAAATGGTCGGACAGAAGAAAGCCCGCGAAATCTTCTTCTTGGGGCGCAACTATTCTGCTCAAGAGGCTTTCGAGATGGGAATGGTAAACGCCGTAGTCCCTCACGACGAGCTCGAAGCTACCGCTTTTGAGTGGGCGCAAGAGATAATGGCTAAATCGCCTACCTCTATCAAAATGCTGAAATTCGCTATGAACCTCACCGATGACGGTATGGTAGGGCAACAAGTATTCGCTGGTGAAGCCACCCGTTTAGCGTATATGACCGATGAAGCCAAAGAAGGACGCGATGCCTTCCTCGAAAAACGCAAACCTAACTTCGAAAAGAAATGGATTCCTTAACAATTTGCTAATTCAATATTATGACTGAAAAATTTACCTTAAAAGAAGATGCTCAAGGCAATAAAAATCCTATATTGCCAGAGGGAGTGAAAAACTACCTCATCGACATTGATGGTACGGTAGGCGAGGATATCCCCAATGAAGAACCCGAGCGAATGGCTACTGCCGAGGTATTTCCCGATGCCTTAGCACAAGTAAACAAATGGTATGATGAAGGTCACGTGATTTACTTTTTCACCTCACGCACCGAAGCACACCGTAAGGTTACTGAGCAATGGCTCAAAAAGTACGGCTTTAAATATCACGGCATCATCTTTGGCAAACCCCGCGGTGGCAACTATCATTGGATAGATAATCACATCGTAAAAGCTACCCGCTACAAGGGCAAATTCACCGATTTTGTTCTCAAAGAAGAAACCGTAGAAGTGTTTAACGATTAGTGCGAGCCACACAGGCAATTTTCTTTCGCTGGCGCGAGCTTGTAGCTCGTGCCTACCCCGTTTGATAACTCTGATAATATCACAAACTTTATTACTATAGTATGATCCCAACAATGGCAGAACTCTCGGCCCGTGGCGAAACCCCCGAGGTACTCTTCTGGGTAGGCTGTGCTGGTAGTTTTGACGACCGCGCCAAGCGCATTATCAAAGCCTTTGCTCACCTCTTGCAAAAAGCAGGGGTGCGCTTTGCCGTACTCGGCACCGAAGAGAGTTGTACCGGCGACCCTGCCAAGCGTGCAGGTAACGAATTTCTCTTCCAAATGCAGGCAATGACGAATATCAAAGTGCTGAACAGCTACCATATTACTAAGATAGTAACCGCTTGTCCGCACTGTTTCAACACTCTTAAAAACGAATATCCTGCCTTAGGCGGACACTATGAAGTCCTCCATCATACCGAATTACTCAAAGCTTTGGTGCAGGAAGGCCGACTTACCATTGAGGACGGTGCTTTTAAAGGTAAACACATCGTCTTTCACGACCCTTGTTATTTGGGCAGAGCCAACAAGGTGTACAATGCCCCTCGTGAACTCTTACAAAAACTCGATGCTGATTTGGTAGAGATGAAGAGTTGCAAGGCACGTGCTCTTTGTTGTGGAGCGGGAGGCGCTCAGATGTTCAAAGAAGCTGAAAAAGGCGATAAGGATATCAATGTTTTGCGCACTGAGCAAGCCCTTGAAGTGCACCCCAATATCATCGCTACCGCTTGTCCGTTTTGTAATACTATGATGACCGATGGTATAAAGACAAAAAACAAAGAAACACAAGTAAAAGTATACGACATCGCAGAATTACTTGAGAACAGTGAAAAATGAAGTTCCTTCTGCTCTATGAAATCCTCTACGTCCTACTGATAATCGCTATTTGTTTGCGCATCGTGTGGGACACCCGTTCGGTGAGTAAAGCCTTAGCATACTTGCTCTTGGTTATCTTTGTGCCTATATTGGGGGCTATCTTTTACTTCTCATTTGGTATCAACTATCGCAAGCATAAAATATACCACAAAAAGCTCACTATCGACCAATCCTTTCGTCAGCGATTAGAACATATCTATCCGCAGATACGTGCCCATCTAAACTCGCTTGATACTGCTATCATCGCCCCTTATGAAAAGAGTTTACGCTTCCTCTCGAACATAGAAGAACGCCTGTCTATTATCCCTAACGAAGAGGTGAAGGTGATATGCAACGGCGAAAACCTCTTCCCTGAACTACTCGACGCCCTACGCACAGCAAAGCACCATATTCATATAGAGTATTACATCTACGAGAATGACCACATAGGCAATGCCATTAAAAATATCCTTATTGAGAAAGTGCGGGCAGGGGTAGAAGTGCGCTTTATTTATGATGATTTCGGAAGTCAAGGCATTCGCAAGAATATAGTAAAAGAACTCTTAGCCAATGGTGTGCCTGCTTTCCCTTTTTACAAAATCAACTTTGTAAAACTCGCTAACCGTATGAACTACCGCAACCACCGCAAGATAGTGGTGGTGGACGGTTATACCGCTTTCGTAGGAGGCATCAACATCAGTGATAAGTACAACAACGATGAGCCTAATGCTCTCTATTGGCGGGATACTCACCTAAAAGTACGAGGTTACTCAGCTCACGTATTGCAAGCGGTATTCTTACAAGATTGGAATTTTTGCAGTGAGGAAAACGTAGCTATTGATGCACCTTACTTCCCCATAGGCATAGAGCCTTACCCTACCGATTATTTTACACAAATTGTCTCTAGCGGTGCTGATTCTGACCTATCTAACATTCTCTTCGCTACCGTACAACTCATCTACGCTGCCAAGCGTGAAATCCTAATTACCACTCCTTATTTTATTCCCGACACTTCGCTACAAGAAGCCCTCATCATTGCGGCACTTAGCGGGGTAGAGGTAAAATTACTTGTGCCAAAAGAAGGCGATTCGGTGTTTGTACATACTGCCAGCGAGTCGTTTTTTGAAGAACTACTAAAAGCAGGGGTAGAAATCTACCGATACGAAAAAGGTTTTGTACACGCCAAGACTTTTGTGATAGACGGCGAAGTAGCGTCAGTAGGGACAGCTAACCTCGATGCGCGGAGTTTCGACCTTAATTTTGAAGTGAATGCCTTAGTGTACAACAAAGAAGTTGCAGGTGATTTGCGCAGGATTTTCTATAAGGATTTGGAAGACGCAAGTTTGTTAAGATTAGAAGCGTGGGAAAAGCGGAATAAGTTCAAACAACTCATAGAACGTATCGTGCGGTTGTTTTCACCCTTCTTGTAAGACAAAAAAGGCTTCCTATAAGGAAGCCTTTTGTTGGTCTACTAGGACTCGAACCTAGAATAACAGAACCAAAATCTGCTGTGTTACCATTACACCATAGACCAATCACATTTCATTTTTGCGGTGCAAAGGTACTGCTATTTTTCTAATCTGCAAATTTTTTAATAGTTTTTTTACGAAAAATCTATTAGAAACAAATAAAATACTTTATAATTAGGCAGTTAATCTCAGTTCTCTTCTGATAGTATTCTATTTTTTAATAAGTAAAAACACTGATTTCTTCCCATTCTTCTTTCGTATTCCTTCATCTGAACTACACTCACTAAAAAGCCTCATTGCTGTGCAATGAGGCTTTTTTATAATATTTATTATTATTACCTATTAAAATAAAGTGTTAATATCAGAATTACTAATGAAGTAAAGAATCCTATAAGCCATTGTATAAAGATACGATTCATCTTAGCAAAACCGTCTTTCATTTCATTTTGTAAATCTGCTCTTAATGCTACAATTTCAGTACGCAATTCGGCGATATCTTGTTTGTATTCAGAGCGTAGCTCTGCAATATCTTGTTTAAGTTCTGAGCGTAGCTCTGCAATATCTTGTTTAAGTTCTGAGCGTAACTCTGCAATATCTTGCTTGAGTTCTGAGCGCAACTCTGTTATCTCAGTATGTAACTCTGCAACATCTTGCTTGAGCTCTGAACGCAATTCGGCTATATCCATTCTTATTTCTGCGATTTCTTTATGAAATTCTGTTTTAGTTACTAAGTTATCAATATTTGCCTTTACGCGTTCATCAGCAAATTTAGAAAGATAACTGGCTAATGCTGCAGCTCCTTCCTTACCTATTTTTTCACTTACGGTATCGTATAATTGTATGAGTTCAGTTGTCATAATTCTGTGTGTATTATTTTCGGGCAAAGATAATAAATTTTATCTACATAGCAAATGCTAATTATCAATTCGCCAAGTTTCTTCTACTTCCCAATTGGCGCGGAGTTCTATGAGTTGCGGGAAATACCAGACCCGCTCGGGCTGGCGTTGTTCAAGGAAACTACCTGTGTCCCACTCTCGATTAGCATTCTTGTCTTCTATCAGCCGTAAGCGGAACTTACTGGGGTTTACGTTCTCGAACACATATTGCTCTTGTGGTTTTTCAACATAAAGCTCTCGCACTACCTCGGTAGCTTTTTCGTTGGTGAGTTGCAAAATAACAGGGTATTGCAGGGTCTTCTCATCGGTGTTGAGGTGTAGCTTAAAAATGGCTACTTCTTCGAGTTTTTTGGTATGTAGGTTTACTTTTAGCGTATCGTTCGTATGTCCAAAAAAGTCGATGAGCGCATTAGGGAGTGCTTCTATGCGGTAGGTCTCGTCGTTCTTTTTATCGAATAGTACATAGTATTCTAAGCGATTAGGAGCTAATTGTGTTTTAAACGGAACAGCTACTGCCGTAGAATCTTTACCTGCAAACACTTTTAGCTTAGTGCTATCGGTCTTTACTATGGGGATATTACTCCTAAAACCAAAGTCTTTGTACATCGGCAAATCACCTGAAAAAAGGTTCTCTATCTGCAAACTGTCGTTCTTCATTTCCTTTATACGGACTTTAAATGTATCAATTTTTTTCTGTTTTGCTACTGTAAATACCAAAGAATCCTTCTGTTTAGGGCTATACCACAGGTTAAGCGTATCTTTCTTAGGATCTTTGGAGACGGTATACTTAAAATCTTTACTCACTGGTGATATCGGCTTGATGTTCACACTATCGGTTTTACCTTCGAAGCCAAACTGTATGTGGTTGCCCGCCACTTGTGTAGGGCGGTGTGCTTTATAAGGAGGCACTTCTTTAAACAAGCGCAATTTGGGGTAGAAACCCTGTGGATTCCCCTTCAAATCGGCGACGGTGATAGGTTCTTCCATAAAGGCAATTTTGTCGTCTTTGGGATTGAACAGATAGTTCGCACTCTTCTCTTTCAGCGCAATGAGCTTGTATTTGCCTTCTTTAAGGTATTCGAGCACAAAGCTATCGAGACTATCGAGCGTATTGGTGACGTAAGTAGGTTGCGTTTTGTACACGAGCGAATCGTTATACTGCTCGTTATAGGGGTAGAGCATCACCGTTACAAAGTTATCGGGTTTAGGGGCAATGGCATCGGCAATATCACCTTCATACCAAAGCGAGTCGAGCGCATCGCCAGTGGAAAACACATATTTAAAATCGGGCAAAGGATTGCCTTCGTTGTAATCCTGAATACTATTACCGAAGTTCAGCACGTAGGTAGTATTGGGTTTTAGGGTATCGATAATGTTTATTTCCAACCATTTCGAAGCTGAAGTAGGCGAAATAGTAGGGAAGGTTTTCATCGGGGGGGAGATAATAAGCTGTTTGCGCACATCTTTGGTAACCACAAACTCATCGAACTGTAAACGTATTTTCTTGCCGTGGAACTTCATTGCTCCCGACCTTGGCACCGACTGCAAAAGGACAGGTGCAGTAGTATCTTTGGGACCTCCTGTGGGCGAACCACGACGGGCGCACTGCCACAGCAGTAAGGCGATGAATATAGTGAGCAGTATGGGGAATCTATGTTTCATATAATGAGTTACAAGGTAATTTTTTGCAAAAGTAGTAAATAATTAGTGAATTGACAAATTCAGCAAATAGTGCATTGACAAATCTATCCATTAATAAAAATGTTAATACTTGTTAAATGCTTGCGTTTTTTTCAGATTTAAGAGCTGAGTATCTTAAAACTTTTTAAAAACTATAAATATATAATAGTCAATATATTGTCTTTATTTTTATATTTTACTTTTTAGCTACTTTAACCGAAGGTAAGACGAACCTAAGGCGAATCTAAACCGAAGCTAAGGCGAAGGAAAGGCGTTAGAAAACTGAATATCAAACGGGTAAAAAAGGCTGATTTTTTTTGAACAAAATGCAGGTAAAAGTGTTTTTTTAACAAAAAAACCGCAAAGTATTTCATCTGCAAATTGTCTATTCTGTTAAAGTGTTGCTTTGTATCCAAAGGCTATCTATAGCTATTTTGCCAAAAGCCGACTTATCATCTGCTAAGCTACTATATTGTTCAAACGATACCTCAGGGGTAGTAAGCAGGCGTTTTTCGGTTTGTATAGCCTTAAAGTACTCAGCTTTACGCTGTTGCCATAGTTCCCAAAAAGACGATTTATAACCGTAAATACTCGTGAGGATTTTAATTGTTTCCTCTTGCAAGGTTAGCATTTCTACCAATGCTTTTGTATCACCCTCATCTACTAAGGCGTCTAAACAAAGCACCGCATTGTAATAGGTATAACCCGCTTTGCAGAGCAAGCGCAAGGTTTCCGCACTTACAGTAGGAAAATAAGCGTGAAACAACGCAGGGTAATGCTTGTAAAACTCTGGAGATTTCTCAGTAGTGGGCATAAGACTATTGGTTTATAAAATCTTGCTCTTCTTTGGTAAGTAAAAACTTGGCTTCACCTTGTTTATGAGGGGTAACGTATTCAAAGAAAGGTTTTTCTACGTCTATTCTATTTTCTTTTTTGATATGCTTGTTTTGTGTACCTGTGCGTAAAAAAGATTGCTCAATATTAACATAATCTTGCTTGTTTTCATATTGAAACATACAACTCATTTTTGCAGTAAATGAACTGAATAATAATTTATTGTTGTAAGAGGTAAACGTAAGTTCCCAAGTACCTTTGTTATTAATTGTCTTGTAAGGTATCTTTTTCTTTTCTGACACTCCGCCTCCATTTATAGGTTTTTGAGTGAATGCAATTTGCTTGATAGCATTAGTAGTATTATCAAAATAAATTACGGAATTTGCAAACTGTATTATTTCTTTATTGGAAATAATGTCAAAATCAAAAGTTACAATAGTATGTTCTTTATCCTTTTCTACTTTTTCGATCTGTATATTCTTAGCATTATACAAAAACACTAAATATGGATTGAGATGAAGATACTGGAAGATAAAAGCAGGTTTAAAAAATGCTGAATTAGTTCCGTCTTCAAGATTAGAAATCTTGGAATAATCAGTATTTTTAAGGTGTATTCGTACATTTTTATTTAATGGCTCTTTAGGCTGATACACATAATTCTTACTCCACCAGTCTAATTGTATTTGGTAAAGTCTTCTTAGAGTATCATTTCTTATCATCTTTTCTCGATAGGTACACTCTAATATCTTAGCCTTAGTATCATACAATTTGAAGTAATTATCTAAAACATACTTCACTTTCTTCTTCAAATCAAAATTATACAGTACTACTTCGTCAAGTTGTATTTCCTGAGGATTGAGATAGAGGGTTGCTTTAGTAAAGGTTTTATCAGTAAAAATCTTTTTGGTAGCATAGCCTATATGGCTTAAGGTAAGCGTATCATTTTCTACGGTAATTTTTGCTTTGCCTTCCTCGTTAGTAATAGTGCCGTTAAGTGTGTTGTCGTAATATACTTCGGCATTAGCAATAGTTTGTTTAGTAGTGGCATCAAGTAGAGTAAGTTCAGCTACTTGGGCAGGTAAGGCAGTAGCTGTGAATAATAGGATAAGGAATAGTGTTTTCATTTTATTATATTTTTGCGCCAAAGATAGTAATAATTAGTAAATAATATACCCTTGCACGACAAGCTTTTGTTAAATATCCCTATACCTTAAAAACTATGGTCTATGTTTTATTGAACTTGTCCAATGCAAATCTCTTTCCCTTTACTACCGAAAAACAAATGGTATAAAGTTACGAACTCACCAAGCAGAAAGATTTTCCCGAGTTTCTCAAAACCCAAAGTCATAAACTGTTTACCGTACTACGGTTGCCCGTGCGGCTCGCACTTGCCCGTGCGGCTCGCACTGTCTACCGTACTACGATCTACGGCTTAAATAAGAAAAAAGCTCCTATAAAAGGAGCTTTTTCTGAAAGAACTTTCAAACACAAATACAATGTAAAATCTAACTAATATGTGAATTCTATTGTTTTTACTTCTTTACCGTTTTCCTTTACAGTAGCTTTAAGAGGGTATTCAGTTTTAAAGTAACTATAAGTGGTTTCTTGCTCGTAACTACGTCCTGTTGCACCAGAATCCTTTACCGTTTTCTTGGTAATGTTATTTCTGGCATATTGTTCATCTAAGAATACTTCGGGGTGAGTAGCTCTATAAGACAAATGCAAAAACCAAGGATTGGTTCTACCATCATACTGGTAGGTTGTTACCGAAGTCTTATTACCTGCCGTGTGAGTGTGTTCTCTTACTGTTCCGTTGTAGTTCAACACATAAGTATCTGTAGCAGTAGTGGTAGCGGTACTCTTCACTCCACTCGTTTCAGTGTATTCGCTTGTTACAGCCTTTATCTCATTGAGTACTTCACGATTGTAGACTACCACTGTATACTTAGTTACATTAGCCGATAACTTTTCACTTTTAGTATGTTTTTTTAACCTGCCACCATCATACTCATACTCATCTACGGTTGGCAAACTCTCTTTGCCTATCACAGTAGTTGTTTTCCTAAGCAAGCGTCCTCTTTCACTGCTATACTTTTCATACACAACTTCCTCTTTTTTCACATTGCCTTCTGTGTAAACCGTTTTGATAGGAAAAGTCCCGTTATACGAAGTCTCGTACACTTTTTCCACAGTTCTACCGGTGCCATCTATCACTTTTATTGTGTGTTTGCGTACCAATCCTAATACATTTTGTACATACTCAAAAAGATTTTCAGTAGTTTGTGTTTGGGTACCTTGTGCAGGTAGGGTCGTCTCCACTATCTTATCTGCAAAATAGATAGGATCTGAAGGTGGTAAATCGTCGCCTTTATCACAAGCTGTGAATAAGCCAACTGTCGAAAGTAATAAAATAACTCTTTTCATTGTATATAATTATTTTGAAGATTATCTATGTTTGTAATGCTCGTACTTTCTAGAATCCGTGCGAGTCTTTCCAAGCTAAAGACTTATACGCTACTTTTAATATGTGTGCCGTGTTACACTCCTTATAAAATAACTATTGTGCTAAAACACTGCAAGACACACTTGTTTACATCATATTTATACTAATTCTACTATCAAAAATCTTGCCATAAAGCACTTTTTCTCCTAAAAACAACCTCTTTTTAACATTTATTCGGTATACCCCAAGCCTTCTTTCACCGTTTTTTAGTAATTCCTGCAATTTCTACCTCTTTTTACCTTTTACTCACATACCCAACTGTGAGCCCTCGGTGACTTTACCTTTCCTTTTACGCCTGTCGGTTCGCACTTTTCACCTGAAAATAGGCGCTTTCACCCCTTCTCCAAAGCAAATATTCCCCGTAAATACAACCGCTTCGTCCCATAATCCTTGGTCGATAAACTGTTGTAATGTATAAGCCCCTCCTTCCACAATCATACTTTGTAAATTCATTTCATACAGTTTAGCACAAATTTGTTCCAAAGGTTTATGCTTAAAATCTATCGTGAAAAAATCAGTGTGTATCATCTCCGGAACAGACGTCTCTTCAGTAAAAAACAAAGTAGTTGTACGGTCGTTCCATACCGCAAATTCCTTCGGACTACGTAACTTCGGGTCAATTATTATCCTCACAGGGTTGCGCCCATACCAGCTACGGCTGTCCAACGAAGGATTATCCGCCAATACCGTTCCTACTCCCACCACAATACCCTGTTCCTCAGTGCGCATTTGGTGTGCTGTCTGGCGCGCATAAACGTCGCTAATCCAGCGCGGAGCAACCTCCTCTTTATGCAGGGGAGCTATAAACCCATCGTGCGTTTCAGCCCATTTCAGGATAATATAAGGGCGATGTTTTTCGTGAAAAGTAAAAAACCGCTTGTTCAGTTCCCTACATTCAGCCTCACACACCCCCACTGTCACCTCACACCCTGCATTGCGCAGTTTTTCAATCCCTTTGCCGTGCACTTTCGCAAAAGGGTCAGTAGTGCCAATCACCACCCGCCCTATCTTGTGAGCAATGATAAGGTCAGCACACGGAGGCGTTTTCCCAAAATGGCAACAGGGCTCTAAACTCACGTAAATCGTACTTTTCGGTAGCAGACTCTTATCCTTCACCGAGGTAATCGCCCGCACCTCAGCGTGTGCCTCACCCGCTTTCTGGTGCCACCCCTCCCCTATGATACGCCCTTCGTATACGATAACACTACCTACCATAGGGTTCGGATAGGTACTTCCTAAGCCATTATAAGCCAACTGAATGCACCTACGCATATACCACTCATCAATAGTTAATTCTGAGGTTGTCATAAGAAAAAAAATAACTTTTGGCGCAAAGATAATAAAATAACTCCTAAGTATAAAAACGACAAAATGTTTTATACAATTTTAACAATTTATAACCCATTGAAAATAAACAATCTATATAGCATTTCTATATCTATCTTCCAAGATTCGTATAAGCTTCCTATAAGCTTTCTATAAGCTAAGTACACTTTTTCCATAGTTTTCTTTCATCTCGGTATTTTCCGATATTATTCTAATTCCTTTTGATATCTTCCGAAAACCCCAATAAGTTACCCCTCTGGCATTATTTAGTTTTTGGGTACTTCTGGCATTATTGGCTTTATTGGCATTTCTGGCATTTTTTGGCATTAAAAAATAATTTCGTACCTTTGCCTTCTCATTAACCATTAACCTCTAACCACTAATCATTAAAAGCAATATGCCCCATTATTTCTCTTCCGATTTTACACTCGGAATCCTTGGCGGAGGTCAGTTAGGCAAGATGCTCCTTACCGAAACCCGCAAGTTCGATATCACCACCAAGGTGCTCGACCCCTCCCCCGATGCTCCTTGTCGCATTGCCTGCAACACCTTTGTGCAAGGCAACCTTACCGACTTTAATACCGTGTATAACTTTGGTAAAGACGTAGATGTACTCACCATTGAAATCGAAAACGTAAACGTAGAAGCCTTAGAGAAACTACAAACCGAAGGGGTAAAAGTATATCCCAGCCCTCAAACTATCAAGAATATCCAAAATAAAGCGACTCAAAAACAGTTTTATGCCACTCACGGTATCCCTACCGCTCCTTTTCAAGTCTTTCAAAATACCGAAAGTCTGAAAAAGGCAATCAATGAGCAACAGCTCTCTTTGCCTTTCGTGTGGAAGTCAGTACGCTTCGGGTACGACGGTAATGGAGTGAAAATCGTCCGCCTTCTCACCGACCTAAATCTTTTACCTAACGACCAGTGCATTGCCGAAAGCTTAGTGCCTTTCAAAAAGGAATTGGCAGTAATCGTAGCTCGTAATGCAAAGGGTCAGGTGCGCACCTACCCTGTGGTAGAAATGGAGTTCCACCCCGAAGCCAATCAGGTGGAGTATGTCCTCTGTCCTGCGCGTATTGAAGAGGCTGTCGCTCAAAAAGCACGTACTATTGCAATACAAGTAGCCCAAGCTTTTGAAGTAGTAGGACTCTTAGCCGTCGAACTCTTTCAAACAGAAAACGATGAGATTTTGGTAAACGAAGTCGCTCCTCGCCCACATAACTCAGGGCATTACAGTATCGAGGCAGCTTATACCAATCAGTTTGAGCAACACCTGCGCGCTATCTTAAACCTGCCCTTAGGAAGTACCGAAAGTAAGGTCGCAGGCGTAATGGTGAACCTTGTAGGAGCAGAAGGCTATCAAGGAAAGGTAGTGTATGAAAACATCGAACAGATAATGGAAATGGAAGGCGTAACCCCCCATATCTACGGCAAAAAAGAAACACGCCCTTTTAGGAAAATGGGACACGTAACCATTGTAAACCCTAATATCAAGAAAGCACGCCAAATAGCCGAACAAGTAAAGAACACCATACGCGTAATCGCCTAACTTTTCACTATTCACTCAATCTATGGGAAGCAAAAACAAACTCAAACGCTTTGAAGAAAATAAAACCTTTGCCAATGTAATCCAACCTTCACGCGAAGAGCTCCTTAACGGTGCTTTTGCCTATAAAGGTCGGTGGAACGAACTCTTTTTTAAGAACAATCACCCTATTGTCTTAGAATTGGGTTGTGGTAAAGGCGAATACTCAGTGGGATTAGCCAAACGCTACCCTCAGAAGAATTTTATAGGTATCGATATCAAAGGAGCACGCTTTTGGCGAGGAGCTAAAACTGCTACTGACGAAAATATTACCAATGTAGCCTTCTTACGCACCCAAATAGAACTCATCGAATGTTGTTTTGCCCCTGAGGAAGTAAGCGAAATATGGATTACCTTCCCCGACCCTCAAATCAAATACAAGCGCACCAAGCACCGCCTTACAAACGCCGATTTTCTAACGCGCTATCAGCATATTCTTGCACCTGAGGGTTATATCCACCTAAAAACCGATAGTGAGTTTATGCACGGCTATACGCTAGGATTGTTACACGGAGCAGGGCATAAAGTACTCTATGCCAATCACAACATCTATAACAGCGACGGTATACCCGAAGAAGTAACCGAAATTAAAACTTTTTATGAGCAGTTCTATTTGGAGCAAAACAAACCTATTACCTACATTCGCTTTCAGATAAAAAAAGATAATGATTAACAATTATCAATTGTCAATTGTCAATTGTCAATTGAAAAACTATCCGTGTAATTTGTGTGTAGTCTGAGAGCTGGCATAGCAGAGTATGTGTTTAAAGGCAACTTGTTGGCTATTTGTTTGATTTTTTTAAAGATTTATAAGATTTCTGTAGCGCAAGCTACACTTTTCTTACGTCGAACTCACGTTAATTAACATTGAAAACCCTAAAAAGTCTCTTTTGCATTCCACTTCCCCCTCAAGGAAGGCTATGGGCAGCTTACCTCTCTTTACGGGTTGTCCCCCTTCGGGGGAACGGGGGCTTATAGAAGAATAAACATTAATCATTGATTATATTATCAAATGAAAAAGAATATTATTTTAACGTACGTTTATCTCATCATTGCGATATGCTTCGCAATCATTTCTTGTGATAAGCATAATAATACTGAAGAGATTCTACAAAAAGAAAATCCTAAAAAGGAGGAGCCTAAAAAAGGAGACACTTCTTTATTAGCTTATTCCAAGCCTTTCTATCTCTTTACGGAAACTAAGGCTTATGAAATGACTAAGCAAGAAAAAGACCCTTACTTAAAGAAACTCTATTACCAAATAGCCGCTACTCCCACAGCTGAATGGTTCGAAGGCGTAAAAGCCTTCGACGATACTACCTTAAAACGCCTCATCGAAGGCGCAAAGGCACAACAAAAAACACCTATCATCACACTCTACGGCATTCCTTATAGAGATTGTGGTTCGTATTCAACCGGAGGTCATAAAACGGCTGCTTCTTATAAAGAGTGGATAAATCGCACTAGTGCTATTATTGGCAAAACCCCTATAATAGTGATTGTAGAACCCGATGCCCATAACTTTTGTTTAAAGAAAGGCTGGAAATACAACGATGCAAAATACAAAGAACGCGCTGAACTCCTCACTTATGTAGGAAAAACTTTTGCTGATAACAACCCGAATGCGTTGTTGTATTTGCATATTGGCGGAACAGAACTCAAACAAGAAGAAGCTGCCCAAGCGGTAATAGATGGCGGTATCCGGTATATGCGTGGCTTTGTTACCAACGTCGCCGACCGTAGAGGGACTCCTCGGGCTGAAAAGTGGAGCGAAGAGTTCGTACAAACGCTCCAAAAGAAAAACTTAGGCACAAAATACTACGTGATAGACACCTCCCGCAATGGTATCGATAGCCCTAAACAAACCAATAAAGCTTATTATTACAGTTGTAACAATTTTAACGCCGCTTTAGGAGTACGCCCTACCACCAAAACCTCTGCTCCTCACGCCGACGCTTATTTGTGGATTAAACATCCTGGCTTATCCGATGGTACTTGTGCCAATGGCGATCCTGAGGCAGGCTCTTGGTATCCCGCAGTAGCAAAATCATTAGTGCAAAAAGCTATTGAAAAAGGAATTATAGAAGAGTGGAAAGTCCCTAACAACTTTTAAATTATCTTACTAAATAACTATGTTACATTCTCAAATTATAGGCGAAGGCACTCCCTTCATTATCCTGCACGGCTTTTTGGGTATGTCAGATAACTGGCGTACTTTGGGGCTCAAATATGCCGAAGCGGGCTTTCAAGTGCATTTAGTAGACCAACGCAATCACGGTCGTAGTTTTCACAGCCCCGATTTCAGCTATCCTCTAATGGCACAAGATTTGCTTGCATATGCTGATGCTCACGGATTGAAAGTCTTTCACCTGATGGGGCATTCTATGGGAGGCAAAACAGCAATGCTTTTCGCTACCGAACACCCTGATAGAGTGCTTTCTCTCATCGTTGCTGATATGTCGCCTAAATACTTTCCTGAGCATCACGGAGCTTGTTTACAAGGTTTAGCGTCCTTAAATTTCGATGTGATACATTCACGTGCCGAAGCCGATGAAGCACTTTCGGCTTATGTAAGTGATATAGGGGTGCGACAGTTCTTACTGAAAAACCTTTATTGGGAAACCAAAGACCGATTAGGCTTGCGCCTGAATCTCCCTGCTTTAATTGAGAATGAAAGCGAGATAGGTGCTGAACTCCCCGATAGCAATGTGTTCGAAGGAAAAACGCTCTTCTTAAAAGGAGAGTATTCTGAGTATGTGATGCCCGAAGACGAAGCCCTTATTCACACTCACTTCCCGCACGCTATTATCGATACAGTGAGCAAGGCAGGACACTGGTTACACGCTCAAAACCCTACTGAATTTTACAATAAAACCATACATTTCTTATGCGATACTTTATAAGCTTATTCATCTCCGCAACCCTTGTTTTTGTATTGGGCTACCTAAATGTAGGTGCTCATATCGAGAACTTCTTTACAGCCCTCGTGGTAGCCTTTGTGCTCTCACTTCTCAATGGTATTGTACGCCCTATATTAGAGTTCATTGCCTTCCCTATTACCTTTATGACTTTTGGGCTCTTTTTATTTATCATCAACACTGTAATTGTGCTCCTGGCAAGCAAATTAGTAGGTGGCTTTGTAGTACACGGCTTCTGGGGCGGACTGATGTTCAGCACTTGCCTTTCGTTAGCTCAGGCATTAGCTCTTGCTCCTCTTGGGAAAGTAAGAAATTAATTATTGCCAAAGTTGAAGTCACTCAAAAAACTCATCTTTCTTCAACTCTTAATTCTTAACCAAAATCCTCGTCTTTAAACCCTACCAAGTACACCCTTTCTTTAGCACGAGTGATAGCCGTATAAAGCCATCGTAAGTAACCTTCATCTATGATATCATCAGGTAAGTAAGGTTTCTCCACAAACACGGCGTCCCATTGCCCCCCTTGACTCTTATGACAGGTAATCGCATACGAAAACTTCACCTGCAAAGCATTGAAATAAGGGTTTTCTTTCACTTTCTGATATCTTTTATAAGCCGTAGGTTCATCAGCGTAATCAGTGAGTACTTCTTCATAAAGCTGATTGCTTTGAGCCGGTGATAAGGCAGGAGCTTCACTGTTTAAGGTGTCTAATAATATAACCGTATCAAACGGAGGCACTTCGGGATAATCAATAAGCTGAGCCGATACCTCAGCAAAGCGGAAACCATAGGCTTCTGTAAAGTCATAAAGCTGTAATACCTCTATAGTATCACCATTGGCAATAAAACTCACTTGCGAATTATCCTTATACCAGAAGTAATTATTCTTAACCACCATTAGCAAGTCTCCGGCAGCTATTTCGTCTTCAATGTCTAAAATCACTCTGCGTATTTGGTTGTTCCAAGCCACCGCGCGCTTGTTGGAGCGCACTATCACCGTAGTTTCTTCTGAACCATAATCGTCATACGCCTCACTGATAGCGTCTTGTATTTCAGCCCCGTCAGTAAGTCGTATTATATCAGGGTGATGATTTATCTTAAAAGCGAACTGTTTTTCAGCAAGCGAAGAAAAGATATGTTTGCGCAAACGAGTAGCATTGCGCAATATCCCCGACTTCTGTCGCTGGCGTACCACCTCAGTAAGCGTAACCGTAAGCACTTCTTTTTGAAACTGATATTCTAAATAAGGGATATTCAGTGCAGGACTTTCGAGGGTATTAACAGGAGGCAATTGCGCAGTATCGCCTATAAGTAATAGTTTGCAGTTTTTTCCAGAATACACAAAGCGCATTAAGTCGTTTAATAATGAAGGGCGCTCAAAGAGTTGATAGTCGTTATCAGCAATCATCGAAGCCTCATCTACTATAAATAAAGTATTTTGGAGCTTATTGGCACGCAGTTTGAAGGATACATCAGTACCATCAGCTTTGGAGTAATAAATATATTTGTGAATAGTGAAAGCCTGCCTTTGGGTGAAATAGGTCATCACTTTGGCTGCCCTACCGGTAGGTGCTAATAACACCGATTGGTGGTTTATGAGCGGTAAAGTGCGGATAAGACAGTTGGTGATAGAGGTTTTTCCGGTTCCAGCAAAACCTTTTAGTAAAAAAAGTTTATCAGAAGCATCTGCTGAGAACAGATATTCTGTAATCTTTTGTAAAGCAATATTTTGCGAAGGAGTAGGCTCGTGTTTAAAGGCACTAATAAGGGCACTAAAAAAGGCTTTTTCGTTCATAATAAAAACAGTTCTGAGAGCAAAATTATAAAAAAAAGTTAAAATAATTTTTTTGTTTCAAAAAAAGATTGTAGTTTTGCGCAATACCAGTCAAGAAAGTTATTATTAATTTATAGAATTAAAACGATGAAAAAAATTGTAACTATTGCATTTTGGGCATTAGGTTTAGTATTTTGCTACCTAATTTACAGGTCTATCACAGGCCCTATTGAGTTCAAAAAAATTAAGGAGGAACGCTACACCGAGGTAATTAAGAAACTAAAAGATATCCGTGCAGCGCAAGATGCTTATTTGAGACTCAACGGCAAATATGCCGATAATTTTGATGAGCTTACTAAGTTTATCGAAACTGCACAATTTACTATTACTTCACAACGCGACACAAGCTGGAATGCTTTCGATGAGACTTTTAAAATTACGGTAATGCGCCAAGGTGTAGTTATTGATACTTTGGGGCACGTATCAGTAAAAGATTCATTGTTTAAAAACGATAATCGTTATTTGCATTTGCGCGATTTACCTCCTATCAAAGGTAAAATTCCTGGTCAGTTTATAATGAAAACAGGAGAAATTACCGACAAGAACAATGTAAAATCTTCCGTTTTTGAAGCGTATGTGCCTAAGAGAGTGGTGCTACAAGGTCTTGATGAAGACTTAGTAGAAAAAGAAATTGCAAAAACATCGGTAGAAGATGTAAGAGGTCCTAATATTAAAGTAGGTTCACTCGAAGAGCTTACTGTAAACGGTAACTGGCCAACTTCTTATGACGCAAAAATTGCAAAGCAATAATCAGTTTAAAACGTACTTTAAGGAATTGTCCATTCAAATAAACTTGGATGGACTTTCTTTTTGTGTGTTTAACCCTGTACTCCTGTGTGTAGAGGCTATTTATAATTTTCCTATCAACTTCAGCTATAAGAGCAAAGAAGATATCGATAGGCAAATCTATTTTGTGATACAAAGTGAAGACGACCTCCGCCAAGATTTCGATACTATTAAGGTTTTACACAATACCCCTTCCTTTGCTTTTATCCCACAGTCTCTTTACGGCGGAAAAGACGAAATGCTGGAATACCTCAAATACAGTATAGATGTATCGGAGGCGGAACCCTATACCGTGGAAATTGATAGAATCATATCTATTGAAACGGTGAATGCTTATTTGCCCAATACAATAGTAAATAATTCACTACTTTCTTATTACGGTAGGTTCGACTACCAACACTTTGCTACCTCACTACTACGTATGTTCCTCAAACACTACTCTTCGCACGCTTTCGAAGTGATGTATATCTATGCCGAAGTAGGCTCTTTTTACTTTGTAGTGTTCAGAGGTAAAAAACTGTATTACTTCAATAGGTTCAGTTATGAAACCATTGAAGACTTCTTGTATTACATTCTTTTCTCTATTGAACAATTGGATATCGATACTGAGCAAGTGCCTCTTTATATCACAGGGGAAGTAGAACCCACAGCACTGTTTTATAATAAGGTAAGGCGTTATGTGAGGTATATTTACCTCCTGAAATACCATAAGGAACATTTTGCTGCAGGAATGGACGAAGAGCTCATTCGTCGGAATTTTGTGCTCACCCAATCTTTTTAATCTATTGCTATGAAATTTTTGAATATATTGCGCAATACTTTTAAACTATACCAAAGTACTTTCGGAGTGCACCTTTTGGGCTCTCTTATTTTATTTACAGTAGTGTTTTTAGTTTACGCTTCTCTTATTACTACTATCTTAGGAATGCCTTTAGAGGATATCATTGCTCTACAAAGCAATCCCGAAAAGCTTGTAGCTTTAGCCCGTAGCCAGAGTTTTATTATTAAATTTTGGTTCTTCTCGTTGCTTATAGATGGCATCATTACCCCGTTTACAGCAGGTATTTATAAGAACTTCGTAGCGGTAATTCAAGGGGAACGCGCTACTTTGGGCAACCTTTTCACTTATTATCGCGCTCCTGAAACAAGTGCTATTTTAGGCCACGTTATTCTGCAAATGTGCCTTAAAACTTTTATATTAGTAGGTTTTTCTGCCATAGGAATGTACTCGTTAGGACTTGCCTTTAACACTATCATCTCGTTAGTATTTGTGCTCACTATCCCAATTATTATTTTGGAAAGCAAACCTCTTTTCAAGGCTATGGGAGAGAGTTATAGAAGAATAATGCTCGCTCCTTTCACTGCCCTTATCATTACCTTTTTGGGTTGTGTTTTTGTGTTAGCAGGCTTCTTTTCTTTTGGTATAGGCATTGTCATTACCTTCCCGATACTTTTTGCAAGTATTTTCAGTATATACCTTTCAATAAATAAAAGGTAAATAATAATTTTCTGCTACTATTTACGCTACTTATACAGATGAAATAAGAAAAAGACAGTTAAAAATTAATAAAAACAAATATATGAAAAAAGTAATGCTTTTGGGGCTCTTAACAATGGGCTCTTTTACTCTGAACAGTTGCGATGAATTGCAACAAGCTATGGGCAACACTACCCAAGGCGGTAGCGGATTTAATGTAGCCAGCGGACTCAAACAAGCCCTTGAAATGGGGGTAAGTAGTGGGGTGGATTTGCTGAGCAAAGACGGTGGTTATTTTAAAGACCAAGCAGTACGGATTCTCTTACCCGAAGAACTCCAGAAGGTAGATAAAACTTTGCGTTCGGTGGGGTTAGGTTCTTTGGCTGACCAAGGACTAAAAGTACTAAATGAAGCAGCTGAAAATGCTGTGAGCCAGGCGAAGCCTATCTTTTTATCGGCGATACGAAATATGACCTTTACCGATGCGATGAACATCTTAAAAGGTGACAATACCGCAGCGACTACCTACCTGAAAAACAGCACTTATAGTTCTTTGGAGACCGCTTTTGCTCCCAAAGTGCAAGCCTCGCTTAGTGAAGTAGGTGCCGATAAAGTATGGGAAAACATTATCAACAAGTATAACCAAATACCATTGGTAAAGCCCGTTGAACCGAACCTTACTAAATACGTTACCCAACAGGCTATCAATGGATTGTTTGTGAAGGTGGGCGATAAGGAGAAGGAAATACGCACGAACATAGCGGCGCGTACTACCCCCTTACTAAAATCGGTGTTTGCGATGCAGGATAATAAATAATAGCAAATCCCTTATAATAATCGCCGTGTGGTATGAATACCGCACGGCGATTTTGTATTCCTATATACACCGAACCTATACCGAGCATATAGTGGCTCTACAGTGGCTCTACAGTGGCTCTACAATAGCTCTACAATAGCTCTACAGTGGCTCTACAGTGGCTCTACAGTGGCTCTACAGTGGCTCTACACCGAACAATAATAGGTATTAAACTGAATAGCAGACGAATACATTTGCTACTTCATTTAATATCTTATAGTTTTGCGCCACTAATCGACAAATTGACATATTGGTTAATTGATAAATTATGCTTATCTTTGCACTTCACATAAAAAACATTAGTAGTTTGTACTAATGACTAAAAACTAACATCTAATATCTTACATTATGAGTTTTTTGAAAAAGCTTTTTAATTTACATCAGGGGGAAGAGAAAAAGGAAAAAGTAATTGAAGATATCCTTAGCAATATCTCTTTTCGTGGCGCTAATCTATGGATTTTGGCTTGTGCTATCCTGATTGCTTCTATTGGGTTAAACGTGAATTCTACTGCTGTAATCATTGGGGCGATGCTTATTTCTCCTTTGATGGGACCTATCGTGGGGGCAGGATTTGCATTGGCTACTTATGATTTCGACCTGTTGAAGAAAACCGGCAAGAGTTTGCTCATCGCTACTGTGGTGAGTCTTATAGTATCGTTTATCTACTTCTATATCAGTCCGTTTAAAGATGTACAGTCAGAGCTTTTGGCACGTACTTCTCCTACCATTTACGATGTGCTTATCGCCTTTGTAGGTGGGTTGGTAGGAGCTATCTCGCTAACGCGCGAGGATAAAGGTAACCCTATACCAGGGGTGGCAATTGCTACCGCTTTGATGCCACCGCTTTGTACAGCTGGATTTGGCTTGGCTACGGGCAATATTAGTTTTTTTTTAGGAGCTTTCTATCTATATAGCATCAACTGTTTCTTCATAGGTATTGCTACTTTCCTCATCATCAAATACCTGAAATACACTCCTAAAAACACCGGTAATGAGGCACTCAACAAGCGTTTACGCGTTGTTATCACCACATTGGTTATCCTTATTGTTACTCCTAGTTTGTATTTGGCATATAGCCTTTTGAAAGAGAAGGAGTTCCACGAGAATGTAGCTCATTATATCACTGCCGAGTTTGAAAACAGCGGTTATACCATTATTTACAAGAAAATACACTACAATGCCTCACCTAAAACCATTGAATTGGCTTTTTTAGACAAGAAATTTACCGATGAAGAAGTAAAAACACTACAAAGTAACCTCAAAAACTTCAAATTACATAATACCGAACTCATCATTAGGCAAAAAGAGTCGGATATTGACAAAGAGATATTATCGGAAATCAACAAAAACAAGGCGTCGCTTTCTAATAAAGACATAAAGATAAATCAGCTAAAAGAAGAGTTGGCGCAATACAAATATACCGACCCTACTTTTGCCAAAGAAATAAAAGTATTGTTCCCTAATATTGAGAGTTTTTATTTTGGAAAACTGACAGATTTTTCGGGAAAAGGCAACTCTTCTCTCACTACGGTAATGCTTTACACGTCTAAAAAAGAAACTGTGAAAGGCAAAGAGGTCGCCAAAGAAGTGGATCGCCAAAAGTTGCAACAATGGCTCGCTGAGAAGTTTGGCGATAAGAAAGTGATTTGCAGATTAGCAGATTAGGGAATTAGAAAATTAGCATATTAGAAAATGAGAAAATGAAATCCCCGTGGTGTGAGCTGTATGGACTGTTAAATTAACGTGAGTCCGATGTAAGAAAAGTGTAGCTTACGCTACAGAAATCTTATAAATCTTAAAAAAAATCAAACAAATAGGTAGCAAGCTACCTTTAGACACATACTCTGCTATGCCAGCTCGCAGACTACACACAGATTACACGGATAGTCTTTCAATTGACAATTGACAATTGACAATTGATAATTGATAATTGACAAATGTGATGGGTACGAATTGGTAGCTTTGCTACTGGATTTACACAGATTGTAATACAAACATAGGTGTGACTTTGGTAGTTTTAAAAACTTTTAGATGGTTTTTGGTGAAGCAGTGACTAACTAATTTCTTTAACGCAATAGACTGGGATAAAGTAATGATGCTTTATAGCCAACGCTAAATAAGTAGTATAAATTATAACAACATTTCCTGCAATGCCTTTGGCATTGCAGGAAACTGCTTTCTTTGTAGAAAAAGAAAAATTACTTTGTTATAAAAGGATTATTGTTTATCTCATTCTGAGGTATAGGGAATGTCAATTCTGGTGAGTCATAATTAAAAGTTTCATTAGCTCTTTCAAAATGATTTGCCCCTCTGGTTACACTTCTTTTATTGCGTTTAAGTGAAAGATAGGATTTTCCTTCCCCCCATAACTCAATACGAGTATTGAGATAGATATCATCTAACAATTGTGAATTTGTTAAGGTATCTACATAGGCAATATCAGTAGCTGCGGTAGCTTCAGGATAACGTAAAGTTAAAAGTTTTTTATAAATAGTTTTTGCTTCGCTATCGCGGTTTAGCTTTGTTAAGGCTTCAGCTGCCAATAAGTAAAACTCATCTACACGCATAAAGATATAATCAGTAAGAACGTCTCTTTGTCCTGCTACTTTTCTTTCAGGGGCAAAAAACTTACCTGTAGGACGATTCTTTTCATCAAATTGTTTTTTACGAATATCATTAGGTCTTATCTGTGACAATAGATTACTGTCTATTCCTTTGATACTTCCTACTGCCATATAGCTATAAGTAAACAAGTCCATATGCCCCCACCAAGAAATTAAGTCTAAGCCATTTTCAGCAATGATATCAAAGCCCCACAGCCAACTTGCTGTATTGAGATCATTAAAACCACCCCCTTTTTTAGTAGTTTCATCATAAACAGTTTGTTCACGAGTGGTAAGCGGGTAGCCACTATTATTTACAATATCTAAAGCTAAATCGGCTACTTTTTGAGTTTCACCCATTGCTCCATATACATAAGCTAATAATCCTTCGGCTACATACTTATCTACCATACCTTTGTTAGCACGGGTAAAACCTTCTAAGTTAGCAACCGCAAATTCTAAATCTTGTACCATCAGCGCATATATTTCTGATTGTTTAGCTTTCCCTTTGGCTACGATATCCGCTTTGGTATACAGAGGAATAGAATTGGTATTAGAATCGGGCTCATACTTAGTGGTAAAAAGTTGCATTAAGTAAAAATAAGCATAAGCTCGCATAGCACGTACTTGTGCTAAAATATATTTCTCTTCATCATTTTGAGGAGAAGAAAGTTGTGCTATACTTTTATTGGCTTCATATATCATTCTGTAATAATAACGCCAAGGCTCATACAAGAAGAGACTAGTGTAATCATTAGAATTTTTTAAATTAGCAGTTCTTTGATACCAGCCATATTTAGGCTGAATCATTGCCATATCACCTGAAAGCATATCCATACAGATATCATAACTTTTTTGACCATAGTCATCTTGTTGATCGGTTCCTCCTGTTCCCGTTTTTATCATCATCAAGTACATACCATTAAGCCTTGTTTGAGCAGGGGCATCAGGGAGTGTTTCGGTAGGACTGGTATTTAAAAAGTCCTTTTGGCAGGCAGTAAACATAAGTACTACCAAACATAATATACTGAGTGTTATATTTTTTTTCATAGTAAACTAAAATTTAAAAAGTTGCTCTTACGCCTAAAGTAAAAGTTGATAAAGGAGAATAACGATAGACACTTGAAGTTCCTGTTTCAGAAGTAGTGGGATTAAAGCCTTTACGAGTTGTTTTAATCCACAGATTATCTCCTGTGAGAGTAAAGGTTAATCCTTCAAAGCCTATCCCGTTACAAACATCTTTAGGTAAATCATATCCTAAAGTAACATTATTGAGCACTAAATAATCAGATTTAGTTAAAAAGCGTGTAGAACGGCTATTGAAATTAGAATCATTACCATATTGAGCAGAAAGACGCGGAACATCGGTTATATCTCCCGGTTTTTTCCAACGGTTTTCAATATCTTTATGCCAATTATTGGTTCCTATTTGTCCATTATGCATTAAATTAGCATAAGCAGCATCATAAGCATATCCTCCTAAGCTGTATAAAAACTGTGTACTTAGTGAAATCCCCTTGTAGCCAGCCCTTAGTGTAACAGCTCCCCGTACATCAGGGATAGCTGATTTTCCCACAAATTTTTGAGTAGCCTTAGTATAGTCTTCAGTAATTGTTTCGTACACTGGAGTATCAGGATTTGCCTGTTGGAACTCATATAAAGATAAAATTTGTTCACCATCATCATATTTTTTATTATTATTTTTATCTTGATAGTGCATAGTCCATTGTCCTGCTCCTGTTTGGCTATTAACTCCCCTCCATTCACGCAAATAGTAATCAAACAATGAGTGATCTTTGGCTCTGGCATAATTGGTAGATGTAAGGTCAATTACTTTGGGAGCATTAGTAGAATAATCAAAAGGCATACGAGTGAGTTTGTTTTTGAGTATTTCGCCATTTACTCCTACATCTAAACGGAAATCACCTTTGTTTACAAGATGAGCCATTACATTAAACTCAAAACCTTGATTGATAAGTAATCCATCATTTACTTTATTGATACCATTACCTGTAGAAGGAGCTAAACGACTATCGAAAATAAGGTCAGAAGTAGTTCGATGATAATAATCTACTTGTACATCAATTGCTCTTGATTTTAATAAAGTAAATTCTGTTCCTACTTGAAATATTTTTGTCTTTTCCCAAGTAAGGTCAGGATAGCCTATTTTGTTAAATACAGCTGCAGGCAACCCCATAAAGTTACCTAAGTCGTATACATCATAACCTGGATAATATCCTGTATTAAGTTCTTCTGCTCTTTCTCCAGAGACTACCGATTGGTCACCTACCGTACCGTAACTTGTTTTGAGCTTGAGATAAGGTAGCCATTGTTTATTTTTCAAAAAGTTTTCTTTACTGGCTACCCAGCCTAAACCAGCAGACAAGAAAGTACCCCATTTGTTATTTAAGAAACGTGAGGAACCATCACGACGGGCAGAGGTAGAAAGCAGGTATTTACCATCATAATCATACAAAAACTGACCAAAATAACTTTCTAACCGATAATTATAGACATAAGAACCCAACCCTGTCATTTTGGTAGCATTATTCAATTCTGAACCATTGGGGTCTATTAAGCCACTTTTAGACGCTTCTAATGTTTTATAGTCATATGTTGTGCTCTCGTGAGCTACAAAAGCTTGTACATTATGGTTTCCAAACTGTTCCGTATAACGTAACAATTGTAGAAAAGTGTAGTTTAAAAAGTCTCTTCTTTCTTTATATAAAGCTCCGTAAGTTGATTTAGCTGAACCATAATAAGGATTGGTATAGTTATCATAGCTATTATTGTAATATTGCCCTCCTAAGCGAGTTTCGAAGCTCAAGCCTTTTACAATATCTGCTCTTAGGAAAAAGTTTGCATTCAATTCATTACGAGTTCTATTTCTTTTATCATAAGTAGCTTGCCCGATAGCATTGGTAAGAGCTCCAAATCCTCTACCATTCTCACTATCACCGAAATCATACTGATAGCCTCCATAGTATGGATTTTTTATTTTATTGCCATTAGCATCACGCAAAAACAACGGATAAATAGGAGGAATATTATCAGTAAACCAAAAAATACTATTGGAGTCTTCTGTTTGACCATTCGCTTTGGTTTGTGTATGAGAATAACCTAAGTTAAAATCACCTTTTAACCAAGGTTTTGCTTGATAAGAAACGTTTAAACGTCCTGTATAACGTTCAAAACCGGAGTTTACTATATAACCATCGTCTTTAAGATAGCCAATACCCGCATAATAGGTAGTCTTACCGCTACCTCCACTCATATTTACATTGTATTCAGAACGAACAGAAGTTTGATAAGCATAATCTGTCCAATTTTCAGGGTCATAACGGCGTGTTACTCCCTCGCGTATCTTTCCTGTGTTAGGATCTATTAAGTTTGAACCTGTAGTATTCCATATGTTATAATCAGGGCTAATACCTATTCCTCCAAAAAGATTTTTATTGGCATAATCTTCAGGGCTGGCGTATTTAGCAGCGAATCCTGTAGGGTTTTTTGCTTGTGTAAGAGCACCTCTGTAGAGTAATGATTCCCAACTTATTTCCATATAGCGTTCAGGGCTATTGATAGTTTCATAACGAGGTAATAAACGCATATTGAAACCTATTTTTGATTCTATTTGGATTCGAGATTTTTCTACACGTCCTTTTTTAGTGGTGATAAGTACCACCCCATTAGCTCCACGTGAACCATATACCGAAGTGGAAGTAGCATCTTTGAGTATTACCATACTCTCAATATCATCAGGATTAATAGAGGATATATATCCATCAAAAGGCACCCCATCTAACACATATAGAGGGTCGCGGTTACCGTTTACCGAACCGAACCCACGAACACGAATAGTAGCCACAGTACCAGGTTGTCCTGAGGAGTTAATCACGCGTACACCTGCTGCCTCACCTGTCAAGGCTTGTGAAACGTTAGAAACGCTTTTTTTCTTTAAAGCTTCTTTATCAATAGATGAAGCAGAACCTACGTATTGGTCTTTCTTTACGGATACGTAGCCTACTACTTCTACCTCGTCAATCACTTGGGCTTCTTCTTGCATTACTACATCAATGCGACCTGAAGGGCCTACTTTGCGATTTTGAGTTTTCATTCCTAAGAATGAGAACTCTAAGGTCTTACCTGGAGCAACCTTGATGCTATAACGACCATTAAAGTCGGTTTGAACACCGTGTTGTTCTCCTTTTACTAGTACGGCAACGCCCATCATTTCGGTTCCACTAGCATCGCGTACTGTTCCTGTCACTTCTCGTTCCTGCGCCCACGAGAAGCCTTGCACTATTAGCATTAAAAATAGTGCGAAAGATACTTTGTTTAATCTCATCTTCTATAACATTATTTTATAAACTGGTGCAAAGGTAGAAAAGTTTTCTGTTAAGTTCCAAATTTATCCTTAACAAATTTACTCATTTTGTTTGTAAAAAATAGATGAGAAAAAAATCATAAAAACGTGATTTCTTTGCGTTTTTTGCAATAAAATAGGCATTTCTTTGATGAAAACGCAAAGAAATGCCTATTACGCACTGTTTTTATGCAAAATTATTTCAGTAGAAAAACAGTGTTTTTGTTACAAAATAACCAATAGAATGTTACAAATATCACAATGAAAAAATGAGGTGCGAGCCGCACAGGCAGGGAAAAAAATGAGAAAATGAGAAAATGAGAAAATGGGGGAATGGGGAGGTAACTTTTTAGAACATCAACTTTGCCAAAATTTCAAACTTTGGCAAAGTGCGTACCGCAAAAGTGATGTGTTAGGGCTGTTAGGAGTGCTCGAAAGAGAACGGAGAAGAACGGAAGGGAGTTGAGAAGAGTTTTGATGAAAAAAGGGTATTAGATGGGTGGGGTTAGCTTATAGAGAGCTTATAGGAAGCTTATACGAATCTTGGACGATTGGTATAGGAAGGGTGTATAAGTTGTTGATTCATAATATGGTATAATAGGGGTAAAAATGTTAAAATCGGGGTTTCGAGGCGAAAGAAAGAGAATCCTCACCCCGTCCCTCTCCCAAGGAGAGGGGGTGTAGTGACAAGGGGCGAGGGACGGAAAAGGGAAGAGAAATTAGAGAATTAGCAAATTGGGAAATTAGTAAATTGGGTTAAGTTAGTATGGGTTGATGGCAAAAAATGGAGAGGCTGGGGAGAAGCTCTAAAAGAGAGGGGGCTGGGAGTTTAAACTTTGGCAAAGTGTGTGACGCAAAAGTGACTTTTCAGAGGGTTGTTCGATTATAACTATGTAGTTTTGGGCTTTTTGCAAGATGATGTTTGTTAGGAAAATTGGTTATTGACAAAATATTCGTATCTTTGCCCCTTATAAAGTATTAGCTAATAAAAAGAAGAATGAACAGACAGGAGATTATAGACCTTACTACTCGTATTTTTGTTGAGGAATTTGAAGTAGAAGCCAGTGTGATTGCCCCTGAGGCAAACTTCCGCGAATCGTTAGGATTAGATAGCCTTGATTATGTGGATTTGGTGGTGCTGATTGAACAAGAATTTGGTGTGAAATTGGTAGAAGCCGATTTTAAGCCTATCGTAACCTTCAACGACTTTTATACTACCCTAGAAAATAAAGTGAATGCACGCTAACGAACAAGCCAAAACGAAATGGCAAGGCAAATCTAAGGGTACTGTATTAGGCTATAGTATCTTTGTGTGGCTGATGAAACACTTGGGTATTTATGCTGCTTATGCCTTGCTCATCTTTGTAGCGTTCTATTACTTTTTGTTTGAGTGGCGCTCCAATGGCTATATGTATTACTATTTCCGTCACCGCTTGGGCTATTCACCTCTCAAAGCGGTAGTGAACTTGTACTTAAATTATTTTACTTTCGGGCAAACTATTATTGATAAGATTGCTATCTTGGCGGGCTTGGAAGAGAAATTTACTTATGAGTTTGATGGAGTAGAAAGCTTACATAAACTATTAGACGAACAACAGAGCGGGGTACTTATTTCGGCACACATAGGCAATTTTGAAATTGCTGAACCTTTTTTTAGGAAAATAGATATTGATTTGAAAATAAGCACCGTAACTACCGATATGGAACACTCGGTAATCAAGGAGTATTTGGAGTCGATTTCTAAAAATAAACCCTCGAATCAGTTTATCTATGTGAAAGAAGATATGTCGCATATCTTTAAAATCAACGATGCTATTGGCGACAACAAGATAGTGTGTTTCACGGGAGACCGATATTTTGAGGGCGTGCGTTCGCTCAAAGGAACGTTGTTGGGCGCAGAAGCTACCTTCCCCGCAGGTCCTTTCTTTATAGCCTCGCGCTTGAAAGTGCCGGTGCTTTTCGTTTATGTGATGAAGGAAAGTAGGTTGCATTACCACTTGTATGCCCAAGTAGCTGAGGTGAAAAGTCGCGATGCCCAAGCGCTACTCGATGCTTATACCGAGAATATGGAGCAGATGCTACGAAAGTATCCGCTACAATGGTTTAATTATTTCAACTTTTGGGATGAACAATGAAACGCATATTGGTAGTATATTACACCCAATCGGGGCAACTCAAAGAGATTATCGATAGTGTACTATCCCCACTCACGGAGGTAACTATCGACTTTTTGCCTATTGATACGACAGAACCTTTTCTTTTTCCGTGGACAGACGAGGCGTTTTTTGGAGCTTTCCCAGAGTCGTATTTGCAAATACCCCAGCCCTTAAAGCCTTTTCAGCTGGCACATACTGATTACGATTTGGTGATATTAGGCTACCAAGTGTGGTATTTGTCGCCTTCTATTCCGTTTAATTCCTTTTTGCAGAGTGAAGCAGGTAAGCAACTGTTACAAGGCAAACCCGTCATTACCATTTCGGGCACTCGCAATATGTGGGTAATGGCGCACCAGAAAGTAAAAAAACTCTTAACCGACTGTGGGGCACACTTAGTGGGCAATATCGCCCTTACCGATAGGCACCACAATCATATCAGTGTGATTACCATTGTACAGTGGCTCTTTTCGGGCGACAAGAACAAACGCTATCTCGGTGTGTTTCCAAAAGCGGGCGTTGCCGATAAAGACATACAAGGCGCGAGCGTATATGGCACGCTCATTGCCCCTCACCTGCAAACCGGTGATTACACAGGACTGCAACAAGCAATAGTAGCTCACGGAGGCGTGCATTACAAGCGTTTTCTCGTTTCGGCAGAGAAGAAAGGCAATCGCCTTTTCGGCATTTGGGCAAAGATGATTTACGGCAGTAAGAAGCGTAAATTCCTGCTGAAATGCTTCCGCATCTATCTGTATATCGCTATTTGGGTGCTAATGCCCATCGTATGGTTGCTATACTGGATCACCTACCCATTATTCTTTTGGAAAGTAGAGAGAGACAAGAAAAAATTCACAATTGAGAATTGATAATTGATACTTAGGGTAGTATTGTAAACTCTGCCGAAGTTTCAACCTTTGCCAAAGTAAAATTATCGTCAGTAATCAAAAGGAATGATGGGTTGGGAGTAGATACACAAACTTAACACATTAAAAAAATAGAAATCACTAATATCAGTGAGTTACCTGTTACCTAAATATGAATGTCTATATAACAAAAGCAAGTAAATATTTACCTAACAATCCCATTGGCAATGAGCAAATGGAGACTTTCTTAGGTCTCATAAACCAAAATGCCTCTAAAGCACGACGCCTTGTGCTCCGCAATAATGGTATTCTCACCCGTTACTACGCCCTCGATGAGCAAGGTAACCCTACTCATAACAACGCCCAGCTTACGGCTTTGGCAGTACAAAACCTATTGGACGGCGAAGTGCCTTGGGATACTATCGAGGTGCTCTCTTGTGGTACCTCTACCCCCGATGTGCTCTTGCCCTCACACACTTCTATGGTACACGGCGTTTTGGGCGGACACTCAGTAGAACTGAATGCCTCTTCAGGGGTGTGTAACTCAGGAATGAATGCACTCAAATTTGGTTACTTATCAGTAAAGGCGGGCAATAGTGCCAATGCAGTATGCACAGGCTCTGAACGTGTATCGGCGTGGTTGCGTGCCGATAAATACGAAAACGAGGTACAACTCTTAGCCGAGTTGGAAGCACACCCAGCCATTGCCTTTAAAAAAGATTTCTTGCGCTTTATGCTCTCCGATGGGGCTGGGGCTTTTCTGTTAGAAAACAAACCGCGTGAAGGTGCTTTGCAAATAGAGTGGATGGACGCTTATTCGTATGCTCACGAGCTCGAAGCGTGTATGTATGCTGGTGGCGACAAGCTCCCCGATGGCAGCCTCAAAGCTTGGAGTGAATACCCTGCCGAAGCGTGGCTTAGTGAATCTATTTTTGCTATCAAGCAAGATGTGAAGCTACTCAATGAGAATATTTTGCTAAAAGGCGCTGAAAGTATGCGCGCTACCTTAGATAAACACCAACTATCGGCAGATGATATTACCTATTTCTTGCCTCATATCTCGTCTTGTTATTTCAAAGAACGCTTGTATGAAGCTCTCAAAACGGTAGGTATCGACCTTCCGTTAGAACGTTGGTTTATCAACCTCCCCGAAGTAGGCAATGTAGGCTCTGCTTCTGCTTATTTGATGTTAGAAGCCCTGATGCACTCAAGTAAGCTCAAAACGGGCGATACCGTGTTGCTATCAGTGCCTGAGAGTGGTAGATTCTCCTATTCTTATGCTTTCTTAAAGGTCGTTTAATTATGGTTTTACCAATTACAGATAAAAACGAAATTCTTACCCTTATACCCCAGCGCACTCCCATTGTAATGGTAGATGCGCTTTGGGAGTATACCCCCACCGAGGGTGTGGCAGGGCTCACCATTATCCCTAGCAACCTCTTTGTACAGCAAGAGATATTCCTAGAAAGCGGACTTATAGAGCACATCGCCCAAAGCATTGCCTTGCACAAAGGTTATTACTACTATCTCAACGGAAAACCTGCTCCTATGGGGTATATAGGAGCGATTAAAAACATAGAGATACAATCTCTACCCAAAGTAGGCGATATGCTCAAAACACACATCACTATCCAGCAAGAGTTTATGGACGTTACCCTCGTAACAATGCAAACCTTTGTAGGTGATACCCTCATCGCCCAAGGCGAAATGAAAACCGTACTTGCCCCTAACCCCTGAATCCTGACACCTGAATATGAACATATCAATCCACAAATACCTCCCTCACCGTCCGCCGATGCAAATGGTAGATACCATTACCGACATCAGTAATACACACGTAGTTACTGAGTTTGAGGTGAAGCCTACTTGCATATTTGTGGAAGAGGGGAAGTTCGCCGAAGTAGGACTCATTGAGAATATGGCACAAACCTGTTCGGCAATTGTGGGGCAGTTTCTCTTTGGTATAGAAGACACATCGAACTATGTGATAGGTTACATCAGTGCAATTAAGAAGTTGGAACTCTTCGCCTTGCCTAAGGTACAAGAGGTGGTGCGCACCGAAGCCGAATTGCTTTCTCGTTTCGATACCGATGAGTATTACATCTGCTCGATGCGCTGTAATGCCTTTGTAGGAGATATTCTTATGGCAACTGCCGAAATGAACTTAGTAATTAAAAACCTAACGGAATGAGAGAAACCGAAGTACCACAAGAGAAAGGTGCCTTGCGCGACCTCAAAGAAGTGTATTATGTAACTGATGACGAAGGCAACTACACCACCCTATCCAGTTCGGGCTGGGAGGTGAAGAGCATTGCCTTAGAAGCCTCGCTCAGCCGTTTGCAAGAGCAGATTGACGAGGCAAAAGCCGATGTGCTTGCAGGACGCAAAAGCCCCATAGTGTATTATATGTTCCTCAACCGTATGGATTGGGCAGTCCTTGCCGATGCAATGCACCGCTGGCAATGGGTTATCAAGCGTCACGCCAAACCTTCGGTATTCAAAAAACTATCTTCTAAAACACTACAACAATACGCTGAGGTGTTCGGCATCACGGTGGGAGAACTGTGCGAGTTAAACAAATAAAAGTCCTTTACTCTAAATGAGTAAAGGACTTTGTTCTATTGCTTTTCATACTATAATTGCCTGTGGTGTAGCAAGCACTCTTTGGGATTTAACAAAGGCGTGATGCGACTATCTATCGCATAACACTCAGGACAAGCTTCTTTCATTGTGCTATTATTTTAAAATCTGATATAAACTGCTTATATAGCTCACGACATTTCAAGTAATTGACTAATTTCCTCAGCGTGTGTACGACAGTAGTACATCACAAAAGCAATGTAAGGCACAAAGAGAACGATGCTCCACAGTAAACCCTGTGCAAACGCTTTGTAATCACCAATGCGATAGAGCACATAGCCCGCCCAAATCAGGTTGACTGTCATTGTAATATGTGACATTTGAGCAAAGATGTTAGCACCACTCCACGTAAAGGTAAAGAGCCCCATCGTACCAAAATAGTACATTGGCAGGAAGGCAAGCGGTAGCCAAAAAGTCTTTTTCGTCACCCAAAAGACGATAAGGCAACCTAAATACACCAAGCTACTAGGAGAACAAGCGTTGTAAGCCAACCATTGCACAAAGTTTACTTTCAGAGTAAAAAAGAAGTAACCACTCCCTGAAAGCGTAAGCAATAATAAGACAATCGC
Organism: Capnocytophaga sp. oral taxon 336 str. F0502; assembly: GCF_000411575.1. Classification (NCBI taxonomy): domain Bacteria; kingdom Pseudomonadati; phylum Bacteroidota; class Flavobacteriia; order Flavobacteriales; family Flavobacteriaceae; genus Capnocytophaga; species Capnocytophaga sp. oral taxon 336. Next base: position 65,593 of record NZ_KE150494.1, read on the forward strand.
CAAAGCGACACCTGTGATTTTTTCTGTTTTTGTAAGATTCATAATGTTAGAATTTAGAAGTTAGGAAATTGCCCGTGCAGTTTGCACTGGGATATATATCTCAGTTTTCAGTTTTTCTTCGGGGGTACGACGGCAGTCGTTGAGGTATTTCTCGAACATAGGTTCATCGCGCACTTCGTATTCACTATCTACCACCCAGCGCATAGCAGCATCGTAGACGGCTGAGAGCTGAGTATAACTACCTTGATAGAAAAAGATTGCATATTTGCCTCCTGCTAAGGTTTTACAACTCACTTCACCTGAGGGGTTAGCCGGCTTGTGAATAGCCAAACTCACCTCCGAACGTTGTAAAGAGGCTTCGGTAATTTTAGGGTCGTCGTACGAAACACATATCGACTCAATGCCTTTGGTAAAGAGTTTTTGTGATTTTACAACACCCCACAATTGTTCGTAAGCTTTGTTGTAGTTAAGTGTACCATATTCTCCTGTAAGAGCTACGTAAATAAGACTTTTGGGCTCAAGCTCTACTATCTTTGGAGCTTTGAGCACTACTTCTGGATTGTTTATTTCTTTCTTCATAATATAAATATCTCTGTTTGTTCTATACTGAGTAGGGGTAATACCGTATTGATTCTTAAACGCTTTGGAAAGAGAGGCGGGCGTTTCATACCCTATATTAAAAGCTATTTCTTCTACCGAAAGCGTTGAATAGCGTAACAGCTGAGCTGCCGTCTCTATGCGCAAACGAGCAATAAAGACAATGGGCGATTCTCCTTTAAGCGCTTTAAAGATACGACAAAAATGAAAATCAGATAAGTTAGCCACATTGGCGAGTGTTTTTATCTTTATAGAAGTATCAAGATGACCATTGATGTATTCCGCCACTTTGTTGATACGCTGAGTGTAATCGTTATGAGTAATGGATTTCATACAGATTTATTTTGAATTTCTGTGGCAAAGATACGGCACTTTCCCAAAGTAGTCTTTTCCTATCTTGCTAATTTCACCCTGTAAGTTCATCTTTCCGTCGCCACATTCTCCTTTTTTCGTCACTCGCTCCTCGTCATTCGCCTCTCGTTCATTCGTCATTACTTCCCTTTTCCGTCACTACATTCCCCCTCATTGAGGGGGCTAGGGGGAGGTTCCCCCCTAGTGCCTATGGCCTAAGGCCTAGTACCTCTTCCTCTTTCTTTCGCCTCGAAACCCCGTTTTTAACATTTTTAGCCTTGTTGTATTACAGTATAAATCAACAACTTATACACCCTTCCTATACCAATCGTCCAAGATTCGTATAAGCTTCCTATAAGCTCTCTATAAGCTAACCCCACCCATCTAATACCCTTTTTTCATCAAAATTTCTCTTAACCTTCTTCCGAATATCTCCGATATCTTCCGAAAGTTCAGAACTTCTCTAAGATTCTCCGAAAACTCCGACGAACCTCTCTCCCCATTTCACAAGGCGCAGCCTTGATTTTGTTAAATTTTTGTTTAATTTCTGAGGCACAGCCTCATTCCTCTAACTCAAGCTCGCACCTCATTTCCTCATTTCCAAATTTCCTCATTTCCAAATTTCCTCATTCTCTCATTTTCTCATTCTCTCATTTTCTCATTCTCTCATTTTCTCATTTTTCCTCCCGCTTGTCGCTTCCCCCTCCTAGTGCCTAAGGTCTGCTTCCCCTTCGCACAAATATTTCTCCTCTTTTTATTCGTATTTCATAATTATTTCTTATCTTTGCCCCATCTATTCCTCATATCCTAACATCTAATTATTAAAACATTATGAAAAAAACACTTTTTTCAGTGCTTTCACTGATGGCGTTTAGCCCTCTGTTATGGGCACAAGAAACTGAAATGATTACCCATCCACAAAGCCAATACCAAAAGGCAGTGGAACTCTACAATCGCAAGCTCTATCAGCCTGCACAGAACTTGTTCCGAAAAGAACAAACCTCCAATCCCGATAGAGCTATCCAAACCCAAAGTGAATACTACGTAGCCACTATTGCCGCTATCCTCAATCAAGACGGAGCCGATGCGCTGGTGAATAACTTTATCGTCAATCACCCCGACTCTCCTCTGAGCTCCGAAGCCTATTTGCAAATGGCTAACATCTATTATCAGCAGGGCAACTACGAAGATGCGCTCGCTTGGTACGAGGCTATCGACGACCAAAGCATAAGCAGTAGCGATAAAGCTAAATACAACTTCCAAAAAGGTTTTTGCCTCTTCCAAACCGGCAAACAAGCCGAATCTAAACCTTATTTCGAGTCGGTACAAAACACCAAAGAATACGGTGCCAACGCCAAGTATTACTTAGGATATATCGCCTATGATAAAGACGATTATTCTAAGGCTGAAAGCTACTTCCGCGAGGTACAAGAAGAAGATGCTTCACTCACCAAAAACGTGTCTTACTTCCAAGCCAATATGTACTTCAAACAAGCTCTTTATCAAGAAGCTATTACCGAAGGACAGAAACAGCTCGCTAAAACCAAAAATGCTCAAGAAGTATCTGAGCTCAATAAGATTATAGGTGAAAGCTACTTCAACCTCAAGAAATACAAAGAAGCAATCCCTTACTTACAAAACTATAAAGGTAAAAAAGGTAGGTTCTCCAATACCGATTATTACTATATCGGATACGCTCATTACAAAAATAACGATTATAAAGCGGCTATCGAGCAGTTCAACAAAATCGTAGGCGGAAACGATAGCGTCGCTCAAAATGCGTATTATCATTTAGCCGAATGCTATTTGAAAACCAACCAAAAACAAGAGGCTCTCAACGCTTTCCGCAATGCCTCTCAAATGGATTTCGATAAGCAAATTAAAAAAGATGCTCATCTGAACTACGCCCGCCTCAGTTATGAAATCGGTAACCCTTACGAGAGTGTCCCCAATGTGCTACAAGCATATGCTTCGGCTTATCCTAACGACCATAAGGACGAAATACAGTCGCTCTTAGTCGATTCTTATATTTCATCTGGTAACTATCAAGCCGCTATCAGTCTGCTCGAAAAGTCTAACGACCCAAAGGACAAAGAAACCTATAAAAAAGTAGCCTTCTATCGCGGGTTAGAGCTTTTTAATGAATTGCAATACAACGAGGCGTTAAAATATTTGCAGAAAGCCATCGGTGGTAATTCTGCGCTTGCCGCTCGCGCTACCTATTGGGCTGGTGAAACTGCTTATCAGCTGAAAGATTACAAAGGTGCGGAATCCTATTTTACTCAGTTTCTCCATAATTCATCAGCTCCTAAAACCGAAGAGTATGCCAAAGGTTTCTACGGTTTAGCTTATGCTAATTTCAATCAAAAAAACTATGCAGGTGCTATCGCTAATTTCGAGAAGTACCTCAAACAAAACCCTAAGAACAGTAGTTGGAAACACGACGCTATACTCCGTCTCGCCGATTCTTACTTCGTAACAGGTAAATACTGGCCTGCAATGGAAGGGTATAACAAACTCATCGAAGCTAAATCAGCCGACCAAGATTATGCCGCCTACCAAAAGGCTATTAGTTATGGGTTCGTAGACCGCCTCAATAGCAAAATTGAAGACTTAGAGCGTTTCGTTAAGAACTACAAAAGCTCTAATCTGCGTCCTAATGCTTTGTTTGAATTAGGGAATGCTTATGTAACCAAAGGAAATACCCAAAAAGGATTACAGTACTATCAGCAACTCGCCAAAGAGTATAAAGGCAATGTGCTCGTACCTCGTGCAATGCTCCGCGAAGGTTTAGTGTATTATAATAGGAACGAAAACCAAAAAGCCTTAACGCTTTTCCAAACTATCGCCAAAGACTATCCTAATACCAACGAAGCCTCACAAGCGGTAGCTTCCGCAAAACTCATCTATGTAGATATGGGTAACGTAAACGAATACGCATCGTGGGCTAAAGGTTTGGGATATGTAGAGGTAACCGACCTCGAACTTGAAGGAGCTACTTATGAAGCTGCCGAACGACAATATATGCAAAACAATACCAAAGAGGCTATTTCAGGTTTTGAAAAATACCTTAAAGAGTTCCCTAATGGTATGCGTCGCACCAATGCCGAGTTTTACTTAGGACAAATGTATTTCAATAGTGGACAAAAGGCTAAAGCACTTACACATTACGAAAATGTAACCAAAAGCGGTTCTAATGAATACGGCGAGCAATCGCTTACTCGTGTGTGTCAAATCCTTCTTGAAGCAGGTAGCTACCTAAAAGCCAAACCTTATCTCGAAGACCTCGAACGAACCGCTACTATCGCACAGAACAAAACTTATGCACAAAGCAACCTAATGCGCGTGTGCTATAACGAAAAACTGTACGATAAAGCTATTGAATATGCCAATAAGGTATTAGAAGAAAAATCTATCGATACACGTATCAAGAACGATGCTTATATAGTGTTGGCTCGTGCTTATAGTCAAGCAGGAAATGAAACCCAAGCTCGCAAATATTACCAAGAGGTACAGAAAACCGCTACGGGTAGCCTCGCTGCCGAAGCCTTGTATTACGATGCTTATTTTAAGAATAAAGACGGTAACTACAAAGCCTCTAATGACGTAGTTCAAAAGATTGCTAAAGACTATGGCGGACACAAAGAGTTCGCTGCTAAGAGCCTTATCGTAATGGCTAAAAACTTCTACGGACTAAAAGACGCTTATCAAGCCTCTTACGTCTTAGAAAGTGTAATTAAAAACTTTAAAGAGTTTCCTGAAATAGTAGCCGAAGCCAAAAAAGAACTCGCAGTAGTAAAAGCCGAAGCCGCTAAAAGTAATTCATCAGTAAAATAATGGTTAATATTGTGGTATACACTTTGCCAAAGTTTTTGCCTGTGCGGCTCGCACCTTTGGCAAAGTTGAATCTCCGTCCTAAACCCTAATTTCTAAACAAATGAACAAACACATCACATATATTCTAACAATGCTTTTGTTCTCTGCCTCAACAATGGCAGTCGCTCAAAGCCGTAAAGACAGCCTCTCTACCAAAGTAGTAGATGTGGTAAAATCATATGCTCCTACAATCGCCGACGCCGACAAAAAGCGTGAAGATGCAAACGTAAAAGATTCGCTTACCGTTAAGAAAAAGCAAATCAACTATACCATCTATTCGGTACCGGTAGCCTCTACTTTTGTTCCCGAAAAAGGCAAAGCAGCTTCGGTGAAACCAAAAGTCGTTCGCGAAGACTATTTAGATTCTTATTTCGGTGGCGGTTTCGGTATGCTCAATACATTTTATGCCGATGCCAATATCACTCTCCCTGTAACTGATAACAGTAACGCTTCTTTTTTACTGAATCACATCTCAGCCAATGATAATATGGACGAGGTATACACCGATACCAATTATGCGCTCTCATCGGCTGAGTTGCGTTATGATTTTCAGAACCAAGATGTACTCTGGGGGCTCACTGCTGATATAGGTCGCCGTTTGCACAACTGGTATGGCATCCGTCCCGCTTCTTATACAAGACAACAGTTGATTGGAAAAGTAGATGATGTACACCAAACCTATTTCGATTATGGCGTAGGAGGTTACCTCCAATGGTCTAATCCTTACTTTAAAGGACTTGATTTCAGCGTACGTGGGCTCTACGACCATTTCGATAGTAAAGAATTGAATGTAAAAGCACAACCCACCTTCGAAATTCCTCTTACCGATGACCAAAAAGTTCGTACCAATGTAATTCTCGATTATTACAATGGTAGTTTTACTCGTCAAAATAACTTAGTAAACGAGCTTAACAATCGTTGGATGCTCTTTGGGGTAAATCCTTCTTATCATTTGTCTATTGAGAATTTGGACTTAAAATTAGGCGTTGCTTTGATGTATGTAGATGCGAACCAATCCGATGAAAGCAAGTTTAAAGCTTATCCCGATGTAGAGGCTTCTTATCCGCTAACTGCCGATGCTATTTTGCACGCAGGTATACGCGGTATTATGCAACAAAACACAGTAGAGAAACTCACCAAAGAGAATCCTTTTCTCTCACCTATGCAAGAAATTAAGCCTACCAATGTGCAAGCCGATGCTTTTGTAGCCCTTAAAGGAAAAGTAACTTCCGATTTGCTTTATCGCATACAAGGAAGCTATCGCCAATACAAAGAGATGCCTCTGTTTACTACCAATTCCGAGACCCCTACTATCGCCACCGAAATATTGCCTTATCAATATAACAACTCTTTTAAGTTAGTGTACGACGAAGTAAACGATATGGAGCTTTTAGCTTCTATCGGAGGAAATATAAAAGATGTTTTCTCTTTTACCTTTGAAGGAAGATATAATAACTATAACGCCCGTGTACAGAAAAATAAAACTGCTTGGAACTTGCCCAGCACACGAGTGTCTCTCTTCACCGATTTTAGAATATTACCCAATCTATTTGCTGGATTCGACTTCTTTTATGTAGGAAAACGTTATGACCTCGATTATGTAACTGTTGCAAATCCTATTCCTGAGAAGCTCTCTTTGGAAGGTTATTTTGATATCAATTTCCACGCCGATTACACTTTCAACAAACATTGGCAAGTATTCTTAAAAGCCAACAACCTCACCAGTGAGCACTATAAAAAATGGTTGTATTATCCTTCACAAGGCGTACAAGCCTTTGCAGGAGTACGTTATCTGTTTAGCCTAAGTAACAAGTAACATTTATATACTAACAAAACAAACAGCGGTATGAATAGACCATTCATACCGCTGTTTGTTTATTATATCCTCAATTTTTATGTCTTTTATACTTTAATCTCTCTTATTATTCCCTTAATCACTTACCACTGACTTCTTATAATTCCTCCATTTCTCTATACATTGTTGCATATCATTAGGAAGTTCACTATCAAAGCTAAGATACTTGTGAGTAATCGGGTGTTCAAAACCTAAGGTCTTAGCGTGCAAGGCTTGGCGAGGTAATACCGCAAAGCAATTCTCTACAAACTGCTTGTATTTGGCAAAAGTTGTTCCTTTCAGAATCTTGTCGCCCCCATAACGTTCATCGTTGAAAAGGGTATGTCCTATGTGTTTTAAATGCACCCTTATTTGGTGCGTACGCCCTGTTTCTAACTTGCAAGAAATGAGTGTTACATAACCAAAACGCTCTAACACCTTGTAATGGGTTACTGCCTCTTTACCGTGAGAACCATCGGGGAAGACGTCCATTTGCAGGCGGTCTTTTAAGTGTCGCCCAATATGACCACACACCGTTCCTTCGTCTTCTTCTATATTACCCCATACAAGGGCTATATATTCGCGCTGAGTAGTTTTATTAAAAAACTGTTGAGTAAGGTGTAACATCGCCTCTTCGGTTTTAGCCACTACTAAAAGTCCACTAGTATCCTTATCGATACGATGTACCAACCCAGGACGATTGCTACTGTTGTTAGGCAAGTTCTCAAAATGATATACCAATGCGTTGATGAGCGTTCCGCTATAGTTGCCGTGACCAGGGTGTACCACTATACCCGCAGGTTTGTTTACCACCAAAAGGCTATCGTCTTCGTATACTATGTTTAAAGGAATATTCTCGGGCACCAATAAATCCTCGTGAGGAGGGTGAGGAAAAAGTACCTTTACTTCGTCGTTAGCTTTCACACGATGATTAGACTTTACGGGCTCGCCATTCACAAAAATATTACCCTGCTTGGCTGCTTGTTGCACCTTGTTACGGGTGGCATTCTCTACAAAGTTCATCAAGAATTTATCCACGCGCAAAGGTTCTTGCCCTTTGCCCGCCGTAAAGGAGTAATGCTCGTAAAGAGAAGGAGCTCCCTCTCCGTCTGGTTCCAAATCGTCTAAATCTTCTATCTCGTCTATATCACGCATTACCTTACATTTGCGTCACAAACTTTGCCAAAGTTTCTAATAGCGTGCGTACTACGCCCCTTAACAAAGTTAAAATTTATAATAGTCTGCATTGCTCACACTTGCCCGTGCGACTCACACTTGCTAGTGTGGCTCACACCGCCCGTCGTGCTACGACTGCCCGTGCGGATCGCACTAGTCCCCCATCAGTTCTTCAATAGGTATTTCGGTAGGGATAGTATCCCGAGCCTCTAAGCCGTTGCCACACACAAGGTCTATACGTGAGGTTTTAATAAGCTTATCGCCAGGTTGTACAGGTTTACCGTCGTGTTGCATTTCCAATACCATATCTTTCCCTATATTGTTCACATAAGTAACCCTACCGATGGCAAGCCCTACCGATTGCAAGGTAGCCACTGCATTCCGGCGCGTTACTTGTATCACCTTAGGCACTGTTACTTTATGATAGCCCGACGGATTGATGTTAAGGTATATTTTGCGGTTCTTCTTTACTCTCTCGGTAGCCTCAGGCGTCTGACTGATTACCGATAGAGGAGGGTATTTAGGGTCGTATTCAGTAGAATCCAACACCTCATAACGCAATTGTTGCTTATCTAATATCACCCCTACTTCGGTAAGTGTTTTCTTGCTCAAATTCGGTACTGTAATGTACTCTCCGTGCGCCGTATAGATGCGCAAGAGTTGCAATACACACCAAACTAATATAATACACGCCACTATGGCAAAAGCAAATTGCCAAGCTAGTTTCTTTCCTGAGTTTTTTAAGAATTCTTTAATCTTTTCCATACTTTGCAAGTATTGTTATGGTGCAAAGGTACAAATATTTTTGAAAAAGACAATACAGCCCCCTACAATATCCTCAACCACACCTTCTCCCCTTTCACTATGGGGGTATCGTTGTAGAAATACACTTTCCCTTCTACCGAAGTAGCTTCTATAAGGTATTGTGCTCCTTGAAAATAACAGTATTGTACAGTAGCTTCCCAATCAGAGGTTGCTGTAATGGTAATCTGTTGGGGTTTGAAGAGTTTACCGTTATGCCAACTCACTTCACCAAACAAAGAAGCGGTGTAATAATCGGTATTTTGGAAATAAACCGAAAGCGTATTGTTAAAAAACAATAGCTTCCCGTCGCGCATTATAAGGGTTTTATCGGAGTAAGAAAGCGCGTCTTTACCGTCGTGAGTAGCCACTATACAGCTAATGTTTTGCTCTTTCAAATAGGTGAAGAGAGTGCGTTGTAGTTCGTTCTTTCTAAAATTATCCACCTGACTAAAAGGTTCGTCAAGCAATAACAATTGAGGTTCTTGTGCCAATGCCATTGCCAATGCCACACGCTGTTTCTCACCACCGCTGAGGTTCAGTGCTTTTAAGGGCACAAAACGTTCCATTCCCACCAAGGTAAGCAACTCCATTACGCGCTCTTTTTTATAGGTTAAATCGAGGTTAGAGATAAACTTCCCTACATTTTCAGCTACTGTGTGATAAGGGCCTAACCCAAAGTCCTGTGCAAGGTATTTCATCGTTTTAAACCCAGGCACTAACTGCCAAGAAGGACCCCTTACGCGCTCGTTGTGAAAGTGTATAGTACCTTCTTGCACATCAATGAGACCATAAATAGCTTTCAGCAAGGTACTCTTGCCACAACCACTTTCTCCCATCAGCGAAAGGTGCTCACCTTGCGCCAGCTCAAAAGAAATGTCTTGCAGTATAGGGTCTTGCCCTTCATAAGCAAAAAATATATTTTTAAGGTTTAGCATTGTTTATTTATATGTAAATATTAGCGCTTTGCAATTTATGCAATTCGTATATTGCTTCCCACACTTCGGCAAAGTTTCCCTGTGCCCTAAGAACTCACACCTCCTCATTTTCCCATTTCCCCATTTCCTCATTTCCCCATTTCCTCATTTCCCCATTTCCTCATTTCCTCATTTCCTCATTTCCCCATTTCCTCATTTTCTAATTTTCTAATTTTCTCATTTCCTCATTTTCTAATTAATCTGCCTGTGCGGCTCGCACTTAGAGCGCACTTTTAAACTGTTCCAAGAAACGCATATCGTTCTCATAGAACATACGTATATCCCCTATTTGGTACAAAAGCATCGCAATGCGTTCAACGCCCATACCGAAGGCAAAACCACTGTATACCTCGCTATCAAAACCACAGTTTTTAAGTACGTTAGGGTCAGTCATACCACAACCCATAATTTCCAACCAACCAGTACCTTTGGTAATGCGGTAATCCACCTCGTTATTGAGTCCCCAATAGATGTCTACCTCAGCACTCGGCTCGGTAAAAGGGAAGTACGACGGACGCAAACGTATACGCGACTTGCCGAACATCTCCTTAGTAAAGTACAACAAAGTTTGTTTCAGGTCAGCAAACGATACGTTTTTATCTATATATAAGCCTTCTACTTGGTGGAACAAACAGTGTGAACGTGCCGAAATAGCTTCGTTGCGGAATACTCTACCCGGCGAAATCGTCCGTATAGGTGGTTGATGTCCCTCCATATAGCGTATTTGCACCGAGCTGGTATGGGTACGTAAGAGAATATCCGGATTAGTTTGTATAAAAAACGTGTCCTGCATATCACGAGCAGGGTGATATTCAGGAAGGTTGAGGGCAGTAAAGTTATGCCAGTCGTCTTCTATCTCAGGTCCGTCCGATACGTTAAAACCTATATTGGCAAAGATATTCACAATTTCGTTTTTAACTATCGAAATAGGGTGGCGCGCCCCGATAGGCGAAGGAGTCGCAGTACGACTCAAATCGCCGTATATACCTTTGCTTTCACTGTGTTCTTCCAAGCGGTCACGCCATTCTTGTACTTTGGCTTCTACTTTTTGTTTGAGCTCATTCACTACCTGCCCAAAAGTCTTTTTCTCCTCCTTAGGCACCTCTTTAAAAGCGGTAAAAAAGTCGTTGAGTACCCCTTTTTTACCGAGGTACTGAATGCGGAATTGTTCGAGTTCTTCCTTAGTTTTCGCGCTAAAATCTTCTATCTTAGCAATATGCTCTTTTATTTTATCAATAATCATACAGTAATACGATTTCTCTTTTGTTTTTCCCAAGACGCAAAAGTATAAATAATTTTCCATTTAGCAAATTTACCAATCTACTAATTTTTTAATTTGCTAATTTTCTCATTTTCTAATTCCCCCTTTTCCGTCATACTCCCCCCTAGCACCTATGGCCTAAGGCCTAATGCCTTTTCTCTTTCTTTCGCCTCGAAACCCTATTTTCACCATTTTTTGCATCGCTGTATTATACTATTAATCAATTATTTATACACTCTTTCTATACCAATCGTCCAAGATTCGTATAAGCTTCCTATAAGCTCTCTATAAGCTAACTCCACCCTTCTCATAGCCTTTTTTCATCAAAATTCTTCTCAGCTCTCTTCCGTTATTCTCCGTTTCCTTCCGAATACTCCTAACAGTCCTAGAACATCACTTTTTCATCTCAAACTTTGGCAAAGTTTTAAACTTTGCCAAAGTTTGATAAACTGACAATATTCTCTCATTTGCTAATTTCCTAATTATTTTCTACTTTTGCACCCCAAAATCAAATACTCTCAGATCAGACGTGTCTAACAAGTCTAATCCCTGACACCTAATAATGAAAAAACACTTACTTATACTTTTCCTATCATTTACAACAATGATTTTCGCGCAGAAAATACCTGCTGTGAAAGATACTATTACTAAAGATACTACTAAAACCAAAACAACTGAAAAACCGGAAAAGACTCCTGAGCAAAAGCGCGCTGAAGAGTACGCTAAACTCATCAAAAAAAAGGGTATAGAGCGCAACGGACTCTTTACTATCCGCAAAATTGAAGAGAAATGGTACTTTGAAGTCCCCGATTCCCTCCTCAATCGCTATTTACTATGCGTAACCCGACTCAAAGCTGCCCCTCATAACTTCGGACTCTATGCAGGCGAAAAAGTGAATGAACAAACCGTCTATTTCGAGCAGAAAGGCGATAAAACACTCCTCTTGCGCTCTTTCCTCAATTTGCAAGAAGCGGGTACCGACGATAATATCTCGGTGGCAGTAGCCAATTCGAGTGCAAACCCTGTGGTAGCATCGTTCACCGTTATCGGGCACAACCCCAAAACCAAAGCACAGCTCATCGACATCACCGATTTCTTCAAGCAAGACAACAGCATTACCTCTTTTTCATCGAATGCAAAAACCCAAATGAAAATAGGCGCTATCGCTACCGATCGTTCTTTTGTAGACGATATACGTCCTTATCCTATCAACGTAGAGGTCAATACTCTCAAAACGTTCAACGCTTCACCCAGTACCATTCCTTCGGCAAACAAAGTAGGGGCTATTACCTTAGAGCTGAATATCTCTATGGTGCTCTTGCCCAAAACACCTATGCAAAAACGCCTCTTCGACCCTCGCGTGGGCTTTTTCGCTACCCGATACATCAAGTTTAGCGATAAACAGCAACGCACCGAAACTGAATATTACATACACCGTTTCCGCTTAGAACCTCGCAAAGAAGACGTCAAAAAATATCTCAGCGGTCAGTTAGTACGCCCCAAAAAGCAAATCGTGTTCTATATCGACCCTGCTACGCCTAAACAATGGCAAAAATACCTCATTTTGGGTGTAAACGATTGGAATGTTGCTTTCGAACAAGCGGGATTCAAAGAGGCTATTGTCGCAAAACCTTGGCCTAACGACCCTTCAATGAGCTTAGAAGATGCCCGCTTCAACGTAATTCGCTACCTCCCTTCCGAAAAAAGTAACGCCTACGGTCCTAACATCGCCGACCCTCGCAGTGGTGAAATTATAGAATGCCACGTGGGTTGGTATCACAACGTGATGAAACTCCTCAATCAGTGGTATATGATTCAGGCAGGCGCTGTCGATAAACGCGCTCGTACTATGGAGTTCAACGAGGAACTAATGGGCGACCTCGTGCGCTTTGTCTCCTCTCACGAAATAGGTCACTGCTTAGGTTTGCGCCACAATATGGGCGCCAGCAGTCAAACGCCTGTCGAAAAACTCCGCGACAAAAAATGGGTAGAAGCCAATGGGCATACCGCTTCTATTATGGACTATGCGCGTTTTAACTATGTGGCACAGCCCGAAGATAACATCAGTAGCAAAGGACTCTATCCGCGCATAGGCATTTACGACAAATGGGCAATCGAATGGGGGTATCGCTATTATGGCAACAAATATAAAGACGAGTATGCTGAACAAGAGGCGCTTGCCGAAATGGTTACCCAAAAACTCAAAGCCAATCCGCGATTGTGGTTCGGAGGGGAAGGCAAAGATGAAGACCCTCGTGCACAAACTGAAGACCTTTCGGACAACGTGATGAAAGCCAATACCTACGGATTGAAAAATCTCCGCTATATCGTGCAACACCTCCCCGAATGGACTAAACAACCTAACGACAAATATGAACATCTCAACGAAATGCAAACCGCTGCCTATATGCAGTATTTTCGCTATTTGAAGCACGTGCTCAAGCATATTGGCAATAGATATGTGGGCATCATCGGTGAGAAAGAAGTTTATAAAGAAGTACCTAAAGAAAAGGTAAAAGAAGCTATTAACTATTTAGATAAAGAACTTTTTGAAGCGCCTTTGTGGTTATATCCTCAGGAAATAGTAGAAAAAACAGGAGCAACCCCCGATAAGAACATCATCAGTATGCAAAACCTTACCCTGAGTGTACTTTTAGGAGAGCAAACCCTCTACAACCTTTATAACCAATCGCTCACCTCCAAAAATCCTTATCCGCTAAACGAATATCTGCAAGATGTATTCAAAGCGGTATGGAAACCCCTCAACAGCCCCGATGCACGCCAAAACACTTATCGCCGTGGTATCGAACGCTTGTACCTCTCTCAAATCGATAGACTCATCAATGCACCTGCCGACGCTAAAAACAGTAAAGCTGCGAGCATACAGCAAGTATCCGATGTGCGACTCTTTGCCTTGCAGCATTTGGATATGATTGAGGCTTTCGCCAAACAAGCTCTTGCCAAAGAACCTGCTTCATCTATTAATCATCTACACTACCAAGAAATTATAAAGGAAATAGAACGTATTAAAGACCCTAAGAAATAGAATCTCCCTTCGGAAGAAAAATTAAACAAATCATTTAAATGCCTGCCGTGCTATGGCTTGTTCGATTTGTTTTTATATTTGTAAGATTTCTAAGACGTAGTCTAATCTTTTATTTTTTTCAAAGATTTTTGTTCAATTCTGTAGTGCAAGCTACACTTCTTTTTTCTAATTTCAAGAAACTGATAATGCAACAACAACAACACGAACCCAAACCCGACCTACTGTTTATCCTCATTATGGGACTCCTATCGATGCTCACCCCGCTGGCTATCGATATGTACCTTCCTGCCTTTGTGAAGATTGCTAATGATTTGAATGTATCCGAAGAGATGATTTCTCAAACCTTAGCGCTCTTTACCCTTGGTTTTGCTTTTGGGCAACTCTTCTGGGGACCTCTTTCCGATAGTTATGGGCGTAAACCTATCATTCTCATCGGGATTATCACCTCAGCATTGGTGTCATTAGTGATTACGCAAATTCACCATATCCATCATTTTTATATACTGCGCTTTGTGCAAGGCTTTTTTGGAGCATCGCCGGCGGTAGTAACGGGTGCCCTCTTGCGCGACCTTTTCGCTAAAAATGAGTTTGCCCGCCAAATGTCGATGATTATGATTGTCACGATGATTGCTCCACTTATCGCCCCCGTACTGGGTGGTCACCTCACCGACTGGTTTCATTGGCATATCATCTTCTACGTGCTGATGGTTTTAGGACTCTTGGCGGCACTCTTAGTGAGTTATAAAATCCCTGAAACCCTTCCTAAGTTCAAGCGTGTTCCTTTGAAAATAGGTAATACCTTGCGCATTTACGGCAAGCTACTCAGCAACAAAAAGGTATTGGGGTATATTTTCTGCAATTCGCTTTCCTATTCAGGAATGTTTTGCTTTATCACCACGGGCTCTATTGTGTACACCAAACTCTTTGGGGTAGCCCCTCAGCACTTTGGGTATTTTTTCCTTCTCAATGTAATTGTAATGATGACGGCAACCTCACTCAATGGCAAATTCGTCACCAAAATAGGCGTAGAAAAATCCTTGCGTTTGGGGCTTACTATCCAACTCATTGCAGGAGCGTGGCTTGTGATATGTGGTATTTTCCATTTGGGATTATGGGCTACAGTGGCAGGAGTTTCAATGTTTGTAGGTTTGGTATCGGTAGTGTCCAGCAGTGCCAATGCCGCCATTTTGGATATGTACCCCGAAGTAGCAGGTACCGCCAATTCACTCACAGGAATGTTGCGTTTTGGTATCGGTTCGGTAGTAGGGGCAGTGCTCTCGCTTTTCGCCATCACCTCTGAGCGCCCAATGGTATTTGCAATGGCACTATGCATAGGAGTAGGCGCCCTCAGCTACTTGCTGTTAGTCGCCCGTCGCACCATTAGCAAATAACTATACCGTTTCTCTGCCTCTCTAAGTCTCTCCAAAACAAAAATTTCATAGTTCATCATAGCTCAATATTTACCTTATATGTTTCATCAATCAGTATAAAATTAGTGTTGTGTTTCTTTGCAAGGGCTAAAAACTGTGCATTATCATCTAAAACACTTTCCATTGTACACCAATCATCATCTAAACGGTTTTCTATGACTTTTGCATATTTCTTTATATCATCAAAGTGGGTTTTAATATAGTTTTCACTCATTACAAGACAATAACATTTAATATCCTCGAGATATTTTTTTGTAAAATCTTTTTCCCAGTCAAAAGGAATATATGCTCCTTCAATGATAAGATTTTGTTTGTTTTCTATGGCTGTCTTAATCATTTCACGAATAATAGGCCACATATAATCTGTAAGTGCTTTATCATTTTCTAAGGTAAGTTTAGTATAACCACTGCGAATTAATCCCATTTTTAAGTGATCTATTGATAGATATGGGTATTTATATTTTTCTAATAGCTTTTGAGCTAAAAAAGTCTTACCTGTGTGTGAAGCTCCAGTAATTATAACAATCATTTTTATATCTCGTTTACCTCTGATAAAACCGCACCCAATCAATATACATTCTCACGGGTTTATCAAACGGCTTTACTTCACCTACCCATTCACCTCCCAGTTGCATATCAATAATCAAATAAAAAGGCAAATCAAACGGGAATTGCTTTTCATTCTCCTTACCAGGCATACGCGAATAAACAAATGAAGGCAGTCCGTTTACGTAAAACCGTATCACATCTCCTTCAAAATCCACTGCGTAAGTGTTGTAGTCATCAGGATTAATAGGGAAAGAAGTAGAGTTTTTAGGTCCTGCTTTCTTTTTATATGTAAACGGCGAATGCACAGTGTGATACACAAAAGGGTCGTAATTTAAGCGTTCTATAAGGTCTATCTCCCCTCCTTCTTCAGGCCATTTAGTGTCTTTGGTAACCAACCATATAGCAGGCCACGCTCCTTGCGTGCCTTCTAACTTACAGCGTACTTCTATCTTCCCTTTTTGGAAAAACTTCTTTTCTTTAGTCCAAACACCCGCAGTAAGGTAAGGCGAAGGGTCTTTTTTTAAATCTTTATTGGTCACCCCTAACAGAATCATCTTCCCGTCCTTTATCTCAAACAAACTCGGGTCACTGCTCATTGTGTTGCAACAGTTGTCTCCCCAACGGTTCATTTTTGTCCACACTCCTGTCGAGAAAATATCATTTCTGTCGAAATTATCTTCCCATACCAATTTCCAAGGTTTCTCGCTAACTTCCTCTTTTTTAGAACAACCCCAACTCATAAGAGCCAACGTAAATAGTAATAATGTAAAAGGTTTCATATTCATACAGTTTAAGTTATTATCTTTTCATTTTCTCTTTCTTCATATGCCTTACCTAAAAGCGCTAAAAACTCTTTGCGAGGTATTTCCTCTGCTCCCAAACGCTCTAAATACTCGCTGTATATTTGGCAATCTACCAATGCTATATCGGGGTGTGCTTGCAGGTAGGTGATAAAGCCGTATTCTGACGCATTATTGCGTTTGCTAAACATACTCTCTCCACAAAAGATTTTACCCATTTTTAGCCCGTATAAACCTCCTATGAGCACATCTCCTTCCCACACCTCTACCGAGTGCGCTATCCCTCTTTTATGCAAGCCTGTATAGGCTTCTATCAGTTCAGGGTGAATCCACGTGCCGTCTTGGTCTTTACGCGGAACAGTAGCGCACTGTCGCATCACCTCAGTAAAACAACGGTTATAAGTAACGCGATAAGGTGCTTCGCGTAACATCTTACGCATATGCTTGCTGATATGCAATTTCTCCCGAAAGAGTACAAAGCGAGGGTCAGGACACCACCAGACTACCGGTTCTTCTTTGTTATACCACGGAAAAATACCCTCCGAATACGCCTC
Organism: Capnocytophaga sp. oral taxon 336 str. F0502; assembly: GCF_000411575.1. NCBI lineage: Bacteria > Pseudomonadati > Bacteroidota > Flavobacteriia > Flavobacteriales > Flavobacteriaceae > Capnocytophaga > Capnocytophaga sp. oral taxon 336. The sequence continues at coordinate 82,845 of NZ_KE150494.1, forward strand.
AATAAGCCGTTCAGGGGTAAGACTCCCTCCTAAAGCAACAATTCCTTCCTCCGAAGCCGTATCGGGGGAAGGAAAAGATGTTTTATCGTTCGTTAAGTATATCATTCTTTAGAATGGCAAATCGTCTTCCTCAGTAGGGGCAGAAGCTCCCTGTGCGGGATCTGGTGCACTAAAAGCCTGTTGAGGGGCTTGTGGCGGATACTGAGGGGGCGTTTGTTGGTATTGTGGTGGGGCTTGCTGATATTGCGGAGGCGCTTGCTGATACTGTGGTTGTGCATATCCTTGTGGCGGATAAGCTGGTTGCCCCTGTGGTGGATATTGCCCTTGCGGAGGGGGATAGGCTCCTTGTGCCACCTCAGCATTTTCAATACGCCATCCTTGTAAGTTCACAATATATTTAGTTTCACCTTGCGGGTTTACCCATTCACGACCGCGAATATTGAAACTGATGCGTACCAATTGCCCTACCTGAAAGTTGTCGAGAAGTACACATTTTTCTTGTACAAAGTCAAAAGGGATATACTGGGGGTATTGTTCCTCAGTAGAAATCACCACATCACGGCGTTGAAAGCCGTTTTGTCCTACGGTTTGTGTAGGGTTAATCTTTATAATTCGTCCTTGAATTTCCATATTGGTATTCCTTATTTATTGCTTATTCTGATAATATTTACAAGGGCAAAGATACTATTTTTTTAGTTATCGGCAATACTTATACCCAAAAATATTACAAAACTTTTTACTTTTTGCCCAAAAACATCCTATTTACAAGTCTTTGTATAATCATCTACCAACTGTATCATTCCTTCTTTCGTTTTGGTGTTGTATTTAGTAACATCTAACGAAGGACAATTGATATATTTATATTTAGCCAATATTTTTTTGTATTTTATCCGCATTCTTCGAACCGCAAAAATAATCAATTTTGTAATATATACAAGATACATAAAAGAAAACTCTATCATTTCCCCCTTCACCCTTCTGTTTTCTCTCGCTACATTCCCTCTTTTTCGTCACTCGCCCCCTCGTCATTTGTCACTCGTCACTCGTCACTCGTCATTTTTTCCCCTTTTCCGTCACTACATTCCCCCTCTCCTTGGGAGAGGGACGGGGTGAGGTTCCTCTTTCTTTCGACTCGAAACCCCCGTTTTTAACATTTTTAGCGTTGTTGTATTATAGTATGAATCAACTACTTATATACCCTTTCTATACCAATCGTCCAAGATTCGTATAAGCTTCCTATAAGCTCTCTATAAGCTACCCCCACCCTCCTTATAGCATTTTTTCATCAAAAACCCTCACAGTCTTTTTATGATTTCTTCCGTTTCCTTCCGAAAGCTCTAATGTGTTACCTCCGCTGGTGCAAGCTTATAGCTTGTACCCTTTTTTCTAATTTCCTCATTCTCTAATTTCCTCATTCTCTAATTTCCTCATTTTCTAATTATTTATTGTAACTTTGCCAAAAGTTTAAACGGATTTTGTTATGTTTATCTTTATCTCGTATTATTTCTCGTATTATTAACGTATAAAACTAAACTTTTATGGATACCTTAAATTGTATTTTAGGACTGTTTTATATATTATTGGGATTCCTAATCTCAAAACATCCTAACTTGTTATCAGGCTATAACACATTGTCTGATGAAGAGAAAAAATCTTTAAAAAACACAGATTATACGCTGTATCTGCGTAATGTCTTTATTATTTGTGGATTAGCTTCTATTTTTTTAACTTTTCTGTCTCGTTCCGTTGTTTGGGACATTGGTGTTTCCATATTACCAGGCTTACTTATTCCCATTTTATCTGTATTACGATCTCCTATAAGAAAACAATCTTCTTCTAAAAAAACTATTTACATTGTTTTTTTCTTAATCGGGGCTGTGTGTATTTTTCTTTTTTATGGAATGAGAGAAAGTGATATTGAGGTTAGCAAAGAAAGAATTGAGAATTCAGGTCTTTATCATTTTAATATTAAAATGAAAGATATTGATTCAATAACTCTTGTTAACGAATTACCTAAATTTGTTTTGCGAACTAACGGTTTTGATGTAGGCATCATCAAAAAGGGATTTTTTAAAACCGAAAAAGGAGATGTATATAAACTTTCTTTACGTGTTAATACAAAACCTTACATTAAGATTTATCACTCTAAAAATCAAATACTTCTTTTGAATTATGGCGATTCTATACAAACTTTACAATTATTCAATAATATCAAAACACATATGAAATGAACCCAGATTTTATAATTTCGCCTAAAACATTAACTCTTATTACGGACATTCACTAGTAGCTTTTTCTTGTATATCTTGTAGCAAGAATGATGACCCAGCAGACAATGACCTTTTTGTAGGAACCTACAAAGGTAAAATCTCTTATTCAAATGGAGATGAAAAAAAATCTGTTGATAACGGAGCCGTGACAGTTGTTAAAACAGGAAATGACTATTATTTCCGTTTTTCAGACGGCATCCCTGACCTTAAAGGTGTTAGCTTCAAAAAAGAAGGAGATAACACTTTAGTAAACATCGATTTGAAAGATGGTGTGAAAATCATTAGAGTCAACGCCTCTTCATTGAACATTTTGTATACTACAGATGGAAAGACCTGGACTGCTAACGCCAGTAGGTAATTCTAAAAGAAGTACTAAAAAACCCCGAAAATATATATTTTCGGGGTTTTTTCATTTTTAATATGTGCTCTTCCTTCCTTATTACTTCTTTTTAAATATCAAATTTATCAAGAATAAAATAACAATAGCTCCAATAGCTCCTGTCAAGATAGCACCAATCCATCCTCCTCCAAGTGAGACGTGAAACACATCTCCTAAAAGCCAATACCCCACGATACTTCCAAGAATACCAATAATGATATTGCCGATGAGACCTAATCCACTACCTTTGTAGATAGTTCCTCCTAACCATCCAGCGATGGTTCCAATAATAAGTGTTGCGATAATACCCATAATTTTTAATATTAAATTAGGGTACAAAGGTAAGAATTATCATCTAAAAAAACAAATAAAAATCATAAAAGGGAGAGGGTTCGCTCGCTTTACTTGGCGTTATTGTTCAGATTATTTACTTATACATTTTGTAAATTGCTTTCAAATTTTGTAGTTTTGCGATTGATAACAACATGTTATATCTTTTATGGTAAGTGAAGCAAGTTGTGAATTGCTTTCAAATTTTGTAGTTTTGTGATTGATAACAA
>NZ_KE150494.1:86723-86940 GCF_000411575.1 Capnocytophaga sp. oral taxon 336 str. F0502
GTTGTGAATTGCTTTCAAATTTTGTAGTTTTGTGATTGATAACAACATTTTAACTAAAAGATAAAATAAAGATATGGTTGTGAATTGCTTTCAAATTTTGTAGTTTTGTGATTGATAACAACGAAAGGAGATTGAGCGCGCGGCAATCTTTAGTTGTGAATTGCTTTCAAATTTTGTAGTTTTGTGATTGATAACAACATAACATCATTTACATTTA
>NZ_KE150494.1:89386-99386 GCF_000411575.1 Capnocytophaga sp. oral taxon 336 str. F0502
GTTTAAGTATCAATCTGTTTTACTGAAAAACAGTACTGAAAAACCTCCTCTTTTACCTTTGTTTATAAGGTTAAAGAGGAGGTTTTCACTTTCCTATTCTTCTTAAAAAAGCTCTAATTGCACATAGGTTTCGGGAGCTGCTGTTTCTCTCTGACAGTAAAAGAACTCCATATCGCCAAACTGCTTATCGGTTAGACACATAATAGCTATATTGCCATACTGAGGTAAGTTTTGTTTTACACGATTGATATGCACTTGGGCATTCTCTCTACTAGGGCAATGCCTTACGTACATCGAAAACTGAAAGAGCGTAAAACCGTCCTTTATGAGTTTATCACGAAAGTTCTGTGCTTCTTTACGCATCTTTTTCGTTTCTGTTGGCAAATCGTATAATACTAATACCCACATAATTCTATAAGCATTATATCGTTCTGCTATGATCATAATTCAGGATAAGCTATCAGTCGCTTTTCACCCGCATAGCATTTGTATAAAGAAGAAGCTGTGTTCTTTACTGCTACTATCAAGGGGTGGGTATTCTTCTCTATCTGTACATCACGGGTTGCCATCTGCAGTATATGAGCTTTACTTTCTTTGTTGAGTTCTTCTACTTCAGGATGTGTTGTGAGCCATTCCATTACCAATAAATCTACTATGGGTCGGTAGGGTTCCATTATGTCGCTTGCCAAACAATAGGGGTTGTACTTATTGCGATGGAAAATTCCTAATACTAATAATAAACCTGTATCTACCAATGCGCGGGCTACGATACTGAGTAAAACTCCATATCCGAAATTGAAAAACTGATTAGGATATTCACCAAATCTATCTCTAAGAAAATCGTAATCAATAAGGTACTTCCAATAGTGTTGCGCTGCAATACCTTCCATATTGGTCGTATCGCCCGATTTTACTTCTTTTAGATAGTCGTACATCGGGTCAGCATACTTTCCTAAATGTTCTAAGACCTTAGCTTGGTTCTGAATTTTGCACTCTACAGTTTGCTTCCAAAGTTGTTTTTTAAGAGGTTCGCTCACTTCTAACTGCGTTTTCACCCGTTCAGAATATTGAGTATTCCCACCGAAAGGAAGCATTGCTCCTAAGGGTAAGTGTTTTTCATCACAACTGATAAGTACCACATTATTCTCCATCAATTCTTGCAGTAATTGATGAGAAACTGTAATTTGATAATGGTCGAGCATCAGCAAACCCAAATCTTCAATAGGCACACTTCCTTTTACAGTTTGGGTAGTGGGGTCGGTTATTTTGAGTTGCTTATCTTTCAACTTCAAATGAGCAGGATTGCCTATGTAAATAGATCGGTATAACATAGTTTAAAGGGTGTTTATTGGTTTTTAAAAAGAGTTCTATGCTTTGGTGATATTTCCTAAGCGGTCTACTTTTAGTTTGATACAGACTTCTTTTATCATTATTCCTACTATACTTCTCTCCATTTTATTCAATGGTGAATACTCCATTTTATTTACAATAGGAGATGCCACTGCTTCTTGTACAAAAAAACACTGATTTCCTGTAAAACTCACTGTTTTATAAATTCTTTCTTTCTGTTCTTTGTTAAGGTTATTGAAATTTATTGTCTCTGTGGCTTCTCCTTCCATAGGCACGTACACTAAATCATTAGGCGAAAGGCTAAACAACAATGGTTCTCCTTTTTCATTGCGCTCAGGAACAGAAGGAAGTCCTTGTTTTTGTCGTTCAATTACTTCATTGAGAGGGATAGTTGCATAAGTGCGTTTTTCTTTGCCTTGATATACTCCAAAATACAAGTTAGGTGCTCCCTGAACATATTTCTTAGACTTTGTACCTTTTTCTCCTAATACAAATCTACCACTCCCTTTTTCATAAATTCTCACTTTATAAATAGGTTGATGTTTCTTACCATTGTTGTATTGGGCAATATTTTTGTTGAGTTCTTCTAATCCTTCTGCTGAAAAAGCTACTTCTGGGCTTCCTTTATATTTGAGATAGTTGAGTAATATTTTTTGGATACCTGTATCGGTAATTTTACTAATTTTCTTCACATCAAAACTACTATCAACTGCTTTTCTAGTAGCTGTTAATATATTCCCCTTACCTACTTTTTCTCTATTTAAAGAAATTTTCCCTGAAAAAGTTTCCTCGTGCAAAGGCTTTCTGATAGCCCAATTAGTTCCCTCTTGTTTTACTTTCTTTTTTACAAGTACACCATTTTTCTCTTCCCATTTTTCATAATAGTTGGTAGCTTTATTAATCACTCTTAGGTTTTGTTTAAAACTCACTACTATATGTTCAAGGGCTTCTTTAGCTTCTTGAGTGAAAGTCCTCCAAGGTTTCTTGAACTGCCAGTTATTATTCTTTTTCTCACAGAGGATAGTGCGAAGGTCTATGCGAGATTGTTGTTTTTCTTTTTTATCCTTACTCTTATCCAATGCGTGTTGGTTATTCATATAATTGATGTGCTCTCTCGTAGCACAAGCAATCACTAAGGCGTCCATAGCGTGATGACGGTGGTCTATGCGTTTCTTTTGAAAACCTTGGCTGTATTCTATTGGAACAGTAGGGAGATTTTTTTGAAGTCTGTCGTTATATGAGGTAAATAGCTGTGTTTGGGTAAGCTGATTCATTCGCTCAAAACGAGGAAGTATAAGCTCGTTCCACACATCATTAAGTCCCCAATCTTGTTTGAGGGCAGTAGTAATTTTACCTGTACAAGGTATTATATTTTTAGAGTTTACCCCCTCATCTTTTTCATCTGAACGCACTATTTTAGAAAGTATTTCTGAAATATACTTACTGATGTAACGAGTGTCATTTAGCTGGCGAGCGACCATTTTTTCAGGTATCTCATTCAAAAGGAGCTTTTGCTGTTTAGCTGAATTATTAGCGTAATGTTTTTTCACAAACTCTTTGTATTGTTCTTCTGTGAAGATAGTAACTTCTTTATTAGCTGTTATGCGCACCTTCTCACCGTGGTGATTCTGGATAAATTCCAATCCTAATTGATTTGTTTTTAGCTTATTTACAGCTGATTCGCATATTACCTTATTGGATAAACTATCATCGTAATAACGGCTTTGCGGAATGATATGTTCTATTTCATACTCCTCAGTAAATAGTTTTGTAAGTGAAATCACCTCTCCTGTATAGGGCGATTTATACTTTTGTTCCAACCAGAGCTTGTAGCGTTGTATCTCAGGGGTGGTAGGTTCAACTTTTTTGCGAATTTTCTGAATATCTTCCTCTATTTCATCTGTACTACTGAACACACCTTCTTCATAGATTTTAAGCAGTTCTTGCTGTACAAGCGAATACGGACGCACGTTTTGTATGCTTGCATCTTCTTTTAATTCGGCAAGTAATTTTTTAATACGTAGGTTGGTATTTTCATTCTCTTGATTTTTATCGGAAAGTTGTTTTCTTTCTTCAGCTGTTTTTTTGAGTTCTCTACCCAATTCTATATGTATTTCATCAAAGAAATTCGCTTGTCCCCCACCGTATTGTTGCCAAATATCTCTTACTACGCGTAAAGTTTCGGTAACTACTTGCTCTACTATAGGATTTCTAAGTGAATGTTGCTTGAAATCTTCTAAATATGCTTCTAAATCACTCACTGAAGTCCATTTTTCTATATCGGTAGCTTCGGCGTGACGATTATAGACTACATACTGAGCCAACCAAAGCGGTAAGTCTTGAAAGCAGGTCTCACTATTGAGCTGATATTTCTCTGCTTTTTCTCTAATGATGGTACGGATATCCTCATTCGCTACTCCATTAATAAGGTCGTCTATACGTTTTTGAGTAGATACATCAATGCGATTAAAGTCCCAATGATTGCCAAAACGCATCAGAGGAAGTAACTTTTTAATTGCTTTTTCAGAAAAACTACCATATTCATTAGGATAGGGTTTGAAGTTCTTGAAACTATCTACGAAAGATGTTTTATCTAATTGTTTCTTTTTAGCAAATTTCTTTAATGCTTTTTCAAATTCAACTTTATCCTTCACCGAATATAACAAATGCCACAATCGATATGTTGTATCAAAGGTTAGAAAATTGGTAGGGAGTCCTTCTACTTTCTGCATGTACCGCTGAAGGTCATAGCCTGTTTCATTCATAGGGTATTTTTTGGAGGAGTTATCCGCCACATCATACACATAGTTCCAGCGATAAGTAGTGATCCATTTTTTTAGCTCGATTTTAGCTGTTTTGTCTTTAATTTGAGGATTTTTTGCAAACAAAAAGTATTTCAGTAAACTTTCATTATCTATTTCTTTTTGAGACATCAAGAAGTTGAAGAGAGCCTCATAGTCTTGGGCTGTTTCGATAAACTCAGCAGTTACCTCACGGTCGGTTTCTATTTCGTAAATTCTCAAGTTTTGCAGCCATTGTAGCACTCTAAACTCTTGGTAGTAAGGATTAGATTTGGAACATACTTTTATAGGAGTGTCTTTGCGCTCATTAGTTTCCTTATCTATATACGAACGCTTTTCTAAGGTACAATTGGCAATAGTAGATTTTTTGCTACGCAATGGGCGTTGGTAGAAAATGATATCTTCTACAAACAGATGAAGGAAATCTTTTGATAGTAGATTTTGCTGTTGAGTCTCGTTTTTGCGATATAATTCTCTTATACAGTCTGCCAATAGGGTTTCAGTGAACAATTCTGGTTGAAGAGCTATTTGTTTAGCCAAAATAGCCTTTAGTTCGTCTTTATAGTACTTCCTTTCAATAGTGCGAACTAATTTTCCTTTAATTTTCTGATTAGGGTTTTGTAACAAGTGGTCGTAAATATAAGTACCTACAGGTTTCCCAGAAAAATCAATATCGTGCTCTGTTTTCTTTTTGAGTAAATTCCAATCATTTTCATCAGGGGCTCTGAAGGAACGTTTTTCTTTCCCTTCTTTGTCTAATTTAATTGTCCCATCGTCATTAAGGTCGGTAGTAACAATGAAATCACGTGTTTTCCCCTTCCAGTCGTCCAATGGAATTTTACTCGTGCGACGGTATATCCAACCATTTTCTAAACGGATTGTATACCAAATCTCTCCTTTTTTATTAGGGGCTTCAGCCTCTACATCTACAACTTTTAAGGAGTGAAAAGCAACTTCCTTGTTAGGGTTTTCTGTTTCTTCCTCCCCTCGCAACTGGTAGTACCCTCTTTTCTGATTGAAATGAAGTATAAGCCAAGCTAATTCTTGTTGGGTAATCTTTTGCGAAAGTGCTTTTTTGCGCAGGTAATAAATTGTCCAATCATAAGGGATTTTACTCTCTTCGCCATTAGATTTCTTGTAGAATAACTGAGGTTGGTGTTCTTTGAAATCCTCAATCATCTCATTGAAACTATTCATAAAGATAAAATTCCCATTGTTATAAGCTATTTTGGGTTCAGCATTATCTATAAATTTACCATATCTTTTGGTAAAGTCTATTTGAGCATCGTAGTGAGGAGGTAAAAAACCTAATATGTGAAGTACTCTATGAAGTCGCTCACGGCGAAGTAAATGCCGTTCTCTCAGACGACGCATACTGCGATAAGTAGTTCTTTCGGCAGTTTGAGAAACTGTGGTTCCTTCCTCAAAGTTACTTAACATTTTCTGATCCATAGGAATAATCCTACTACCAGCAGCAATAATTTTTCCTTGTTTGTTTTCAAAATCTTGTTGTACAAAAGCCCAACCAATAGAGTTTGATCCCAAATCTAATCCTAATATATGTTTCATTGGTATAATGTTTTTAGAAAGGACAAATGTAATAAATATTTTTATATAAAAATATTTGCACATTAAAAATATTATACCTACTTTTGTCGCACAATTTGAAAGCAATTCACAATAAGGATGATTCCGTTGTGAAAACATTTAAAGGAGCCCTATCATTATATTAGTGATAGGGTTCTTTTTTATTCCTTATTTTTTGTATCTATAAGAATAGTTACAGGACCGTCATTACACAAGGCTACTTGCATCATCGCCCCAAACTGTCCTGTGGGCACTCGTTTTCCTAACAAACTTTCCACTTGCTTTATAAACGTCTCATAGATAGGAATTGCAACTTCTGGACGTGCTGCCTTTATATAGCTGGGGCGATTACCTTTTTTAGTAGAGGCGTGCAAGGTGAATTGCGACACGATAAGCACTTCTCCTCCTACATCTTTTACCGAAAGATTCATCACCCCATTTTCATCGTCAAAAACGCGTAAATTCAGTATTTTAGCCGATAACCACGCTATATCCTCATTGGTATCGCTATCTTCTATACCTACCAATACTAATAAACCTTTATTGATAGAAGCTACTGTTTGCTTATCTATATCCACCGATGCGTGAGTTACACGCTGAATAACTACTCTCATAAAATATCTTTTTTTATTACTCTCCAAGCCCTTCTGAGTTTCTCTCTCAGATTTGTTAATATGCTATTTCCTTCTCATCAACGGAAGCATTCCACTTACATCTTCCTTCTTACCTTGTCAAAAAATTCATCATTACATCTTCTTTCCTTCTCCTTAGCTTCACTTTAAATTCGTCTTTTCTTCGTTCATTGTTCGTCTTTCCTTCGTCTTTTCTTCGAATAAACCTCAAATTCCAAATACCTCTCCTACCCTACATTTTTTTTACTATTCATTGTCCATTCAAAAAACTTTTAACTCTTAACTACTTATACACCTTTCCCATAATAATCGTACAAGATTCTCCTGCCAATTCTTCTCACCTTTTGCTAATTATCACCTATCCGTGTGTCTCGCATTGCCTATTGTGCTACGACATTCTGAGACATAATCTCTCACATACCTAGCTCCAAGCATTCACTAACATCTTTTACATCGAACTCACACTATTTTTTGCAAATTAACACATTATCCGATAGTACTTTCACTCTATCACCATACGATTGTATCTCCCTAACAAAGTCTGGTGTAATTTTTAAGCGCAGTTTGAGTACAATCTCATTGTCAGTTTCTCTCACCACCTCTTGCGAAGGATGCAGAGGCATCGCTTTGAGGTATTCCACCGGATTAGGCATAAAAACTGAATCATTGGGCAATTTTTTAAAGGCAAGCACCACCTCTTCTGCTTGTGCGTGCTCACTATCTACCCACGCCCCAAAACTATCGTCGAAAAAACACTCCACACCCTCAGGTACAGCGTGCTGATATTTAATATCTTTGCTGTCATCTAAATGGGTAATCCTATCCAAGCCAAACACCCGTAGCGCTTTCTTCTCCACATCCCACGCCAACACATACCAACGCCTTTGCGCCTCTTTTAGCAAATAAGGCTCTATCGTACGCACCACCGGTTGTTGGTTTTTATCCCAAAACTTATAATAGTGCAACTTTAGCTGACGATGTTCTTTAATAGCCCTAAGCAAGGGTGAGAGATACTCCGTTCCCGCAGGCAATCGCCTATCAAACTGAATAACTTTAGAAAGATTACCGTAATTTTGCAAAGCTCTGAACACATCAAATGCCTCGAAGAGGTTTTGGGTATAGGGGTCATTATCTTCTGTGATTTCGTATGCTTTAAGAGATTTGTTAAACTTAATAATTATATGGTAAACTTCTTTAATAATTTGAATATCACGTTGTAAAGTACGTTTAGCAAGAGGTTGCCCCTCTGTATTCTCCATACTTCTCTCCCAAGCATTCTCTAATTCTTCACTAGTACAGGGTTTGATACGCAATCGTTCAACAATAAAACGATGCCTTGAAAACATTTTCGATAAACTCATTTTCAATATTTTTTCAACAAAAGTATAAAGTTTTTTCAAAACGACAAGTTGTTGCGTCCTATTATTATATTTTTGCTTCCGAAATAAAAAAACAAAGCAAAAGGACGTACCTATCATTTTATTTTGTATATTTGCTGGCAGAAACTCATAAAACATATTTTATAGTAAAAACCAGATAAACACAAAATAAACATATTAGTAGCGTTTCGCTTTTATTTTCTAGCTCGAAATACGACCAATTTTTCAATAAGTACAAGAAAGTAAAGCCGGAAGCGTTCGCGTACGCGGGCGTTCCTTTTGCTTTGTATTTATGCCTTTGGTCGGGCAACGAGCTAAGTAAAACGGGATGCCCGCAAACTATTTTTGTAAAACATTGGAGAAGCCGAAAACCATATAGAGTAGGCACTCACTAAAAACTATAATAATATGATTTTAAAAATTGTAAATGGAAGATTAGATCTTCTCAGTGATTCAGGAGGTCGTATCAGAACGATTGCACAAAGCAATGTAATTGACGCTACTCTTAGTGATGATGAAAAATCTATTCTAATCACCTACAGCAATGGTAGAACAGATCTTTGTAACGATTCTGGAGGACGGAAATCTACAGTTGCAGAAAGTAATGCTGTAAAAGCTATTTTTCACAAATCAGACATACTAATCACCTTAAAAAACGGAGATATGGAACTGAGAAACCAAAATGGTGGAAAGATAAGAAGCATTTAATTTACATTTCACAAGGAGTGCAAGCCTATAATAAAACTTAGGCTTGTTACTCCTTCTAAAAAAGATTTAACAACAATGAAAATACAAAATAACAACTTAAGAAGCCTCGAATCGCTTTACCTCCCTATAATGTGGAGCCTAATACTTTCTTTGCTAGCAAAAAAACACAAACTACTTACAAAGAATATGAGGCAGAAAGAAGAAAGTAATGAAGTTCCATACAACGAAAACATTTTTTCTTGCATTGAATATGATTTAGAAGGAAATGAAAAAAATAAACTCATACGCAATTACTCTCCTAATGGAGAATGGAAAACTATTTTCTATCATAATGGAAAGCCCAGCCATATCGTAAGAAAAGAATGTACTATAGTAGAAAATTAGTATATTTGCAGGCATTAAAAAGTTAAACAATAATTAAACACCTAATATATGTACACACAAGCATTCAAAGAGGCAGTAGCCTACTGCAAAGCCAACAATCTATTTGTAGGGTATGGCAACCCTAACGGTAAAGTTTTAGTAATCAGCAAAGAAGCCGCACACATTGGCAAAGAAGAGACTACCGAAAATTTAGAAAAGAAAAAAGAAGAGCTCTTCCAAAGTAATGTATCTCAATGGGAACACATCCTCTCTACCAATGAAGTGCCTAACTACGATGGTCAACGCCCCTCCTCTCACAATCCCTTATATGCTTACCTTAATCAATATAATAGTTGGGATAAAAGCAAAAAAGGAGGAACCAGTCGTACCTACTTATCATACGAAAAACTCTACGAACAGCTATTCTTACAAGGTGAAAAACTTGAAAGAATCAACTTTCAAAAAGAGTTCTTTATCACCGAGTTCAGCGACTACCCTACTAAAGAAAGCTACAAAAATAAGGATATAGAAGCCCTTAGAAAACAGTCTATAGAAGAGCGTAAACCTCTCTTTGCAATGCCTTTTTTCAAAGAGTTTCCTATTGTAATTGTAGCAGCCAATGATTATCCAAGCCGTTACCACATTAATTTAGAACAAACTTTTGATGTCGTTTTTCAAAAGGAAATAAAAGTAGGAAGAGACCGCTATTTCTTACACTTTAGTAAGGATAATAAACGTATTCTTATCCACACCCGACAATTAAGCAATAGCTTTTCTCGAGAACTAATACCTGCTATCGTTAAAGAAACTAAAAAGTTTTTAAAGTAGAAATTTTATTAACAACAAAAAAGAGCAATTCTTTATCAGAATTGCTCTTTATAAGAAGGCGGCGACATACTCTCCCACAACAAGTGTAGTACCATCTGCGCTAAAAGGTTTAACTGCTCTGTTCGGAATGGTAAGAGGTGAGACCTTTGACTATAACCACCTTAAATCTTTAGGCCTTAGGTTGTGCGACTCAGAACTAATACCTGATGCCTGTGGCCTAATGCCTTGATATTTTAACATATAGGGATAAAAAACATATTTTCTCAATTGACAATTGATAATTAACAATTGTTGTGATGCTAACGCTCTTTAAAAGAATCTCTACGCGCGAAAAGTCTACGGGTGATTAGTA
>NZ_KE150494.1:101886-104417 GCF_000411575.1 Capnocytophaga sp. oral taxon 336 str. F0502
GCTCTACAACCTATATTAGGGTCCTACTACCCCCGTATTGCCGTAACAATACGGGTTTGGGCTGTTCCCATTTCGCTCGCCACTACTTTGGGAATCACTTTTGTTTTCTTCTCCTCCGCCTACTAAGATGTTTCAGTTCAGCGGGTTTGCTCACCTTTACGGTGTAGTACATCTTCAATGTACTGGGTTGCCCCATTCGGATATTTGCGTATCATTTCGTATGTGCCAATACACGCAACTTTTCGCAGCTTATCACGTCCTTCTTCGCCTCTGAGAGCCTAGGCATCCCCCATACGCCCTTACATAACTTTTCGCGCTTGTAGTCCTAGTCAATTGACAATTAACAATTGATAATTGACAATTATCTAGGTACCTCTCGTTCTCTTTGATTCTTTTTAATTCTTTCGTTAGATTATCAATAATCTATTATTGATCTCTTATGCTTTTTATCCCAATATGTCAATGTACGGTTCCTCACCCTAACCCTCTCACAAGGAGAGGGAACTTGTGGGTGTGTTGTGGAGAATAAGGGATTCGAACCCTTGACCCCCTGCGTGCAAGGCAGGTGCTCTAGCCAGCTGAGCTAATTCCCCCTGTCTCTAGGTAAGAGATATGTGGTAAGAGGTAAGAGGATCCTTCCTCTAGCTCACTCCTAGAAATTTCCTTCTTTTTAAGCTTTTTTTGCTTGTAGTCCCAGGCAGACTCGAACTGCCGACCTCTACATTATCAGTGTAGCGCTCTAACCAGCTGAGCTATGAGACTGCTTATTCAATTAGCAAATTCGTAAATTAGCAAATTTGCAAATTTTATTTTGTTGCCAGCAAGATTTAAAGAATCAAATATACCATAAGTCCTTTAATCGTTAATTATTAACCATTAATAATTAAATCGGTCGTCTCTAGAAAGGAGGTGTTCCAGCCGCACCTTCCGGTACGGCTACCTTGTTACGACTTAGCCCCAGTCACTAGTTTTACCCTAAACAGCTCCTTGCGGTGACCGTCTTCAGGTACTCCCAGCTTCCATGGCTTGACGGGCGGTGTGTACAAGGCCCGGGAACGTATTCACCGGATCATGGCTGATATCCGATTACTAGCGATTCCAGCTTCACGGAGTCGAGTTGCAGACTCCGATCCGAACTGTGACCGTCTTTATAGATTCGCGCCTGCTCACGCAGTGGCTGCTCTCTGTAACGGCCATTGTAGCACGTGTGTAGCCCAAGATGTAAGGGCCGTGATGATTTGACGTCATCCCCACCTTCCTCTCGGTTTGCACCGGCAGTCCCATTAGAGGGCTCGACTTAACTCGTTAGCAACTAATGGCAGGGGTTGCGCTCGTTATAGGACTTAACCTGACACCTCACGGCACGAGCTGACGACAACCATGCAGCACCTTGAAAACTGTCCGAAGAAAAAGGCATCTCTGCCCCTGTCAGTCTCCATTTAAACCTTGGTAAGGTTCCTCGCGTATCATCGAATTAAACCACATGCTCCACCGCTTGTGCGGGCCCCCGTCAATTCCTTTGAGTTTCATTCTTGCGAACGTACTCCCCAGGTGGGATACTTATCACTTTCGCTTAGCCACTCAATCCTTAAACCAAACAGCTAGTATCCATCGTTTACAGCGTGGACTACCAGGGTATCTAATCCTGTTCGCTCCCCACGCTTTCGTCCATCAGCGTCAATTAATTGTTAGTAATATGCCTTCGCTATCGGTGTTCTGTGTAATATCTAAGCATTTCACCGCTACACTACACATTCCAACTACTTCACAACCATTCAAGACCAACAGTTTCAAAGGCAGTTGCTCAGTTGAGCTGAGCGCTTTCACCCCTGACTTACCAGCCCGCCTACAGACCCTTTAAACCCAATGATTCCGGATAACGCTCGCATCCTCCGTATTACCGCGGCTGCTGGCACGGAGTTAGCCGATGCTTATTCGTAAGGTACCGTCATCAAACTACGCGTAGCCCTTATTCTTCCCTTACAAAAGCAGTTTACAATCCATAAGACCTTCATCCTGCACGCGGCATGGCTGGATCAGTCTTCCGACCATTGTCCAATATTCCTCACTGCTGCCTCCCGTAGGAGTCTGGTCCGTATCTCAGTACCAGTGTGGGGGACATCCCTCTCAGAACCCCTATCTATCATCGCCTTGGGGAGCCGTTACCTCTCCAACTAGCTAATAGAACGCATACTCATCTTTCACCACCGTAGCTTTAATATAAAAACGATGCCGTCCCTATATACTATGGGGTATTAATCCAAATTTCTTCGGGCTATCCCCCAGTGAAAGGCAGATTGTATACGCGTTACGCACCCGTACGCCGGTCTCAGTTACCCGAAAGTAACTTCCCCCTCGACTTGCATGTGTTAGGCCTGCCGCTAGCGTTCATCCTGAGCCAGGATCAAACTCTTCATCGTTAAATTCTTTTATATCTTCTAACCGATCTTCAAGTTATTGACTTCAGGTTTCACTCAATCCTTTAAATCTTCTTTGTGCTGTACAACATTATGTCAAGGTACGTGTTGTTT
>NZ_KE150495.1:0-12325 GCF_000411575.1 Capnocytophaga sp. oral taxon 336 str. F0502
CAATGTCTAAGAAGGTATAAACAGTTGAAATAACAAAAAAATACTATGCCACTACCCGAAATAAAACTAACACTACAATATGAAGACCGCTATCTGTCAGAAAAATGGGAAGATAGAAACGAAAATAAAGTAGTGGTACGTACTGATACCCATTTTCAAAAACATACCATTAGTATCCTCATCTCAGAACAACCCATAGGAAGTGTTCAACTAAAAATAGACGACCATTGGGTAGAACTTCCTACCTACAAACTTACAATTACAGACGACAAAACTGAAGAAATAAAAACTTTCCAAGTAACTCGAGACTTCCTTACCTTTAAAAAAGAAACTACCCAAAAAAGTTTTTTTTCATTCTTAGGTATCAAACGCTTTGATAAAACCTCTTTCCTGTATGAAAACATAGCCTTTGAACCCGAAAAAGACAGTATAGAGAGTTTCGAACTATCGCGTTATCGCAAATTGTCAGAAAATTCCTTGTCTTATCAATTCCAAAGTGGAGACAAAAAACTCCTTATCTACGCAGGAAATTTAGAGAGCTTTGTAAAACCTTCCGATATAGATAGCTACTTCATTATTGTAGACAAAAGCGAAGGACAAAGTTTTATAGGAGATATTTCTTATCGAGAAAAAATGCTAAAACTCACCCCTAAAGTAACACTCCAAGTTATCAAACGCACCAAAATAGCCAAAGAATTTTCTTTTGATAGCAAAGGAAAAGTTCAAAAACTCATTTATTTGTAAACTCCTAATCTGCTAAAATTCAAAAGATTTTTTTTATTCAAAACCTTGCCTCTTCAAAAAAACTTTCGTACATTTGTCCCCAATAAACACAATAAAATAACTACACTATGGAAAACAACAACAACTTTACCGGTTATCGCACCAATCACCCCGATGATATCGCTCATTTTGCATCGGTGAGAAGTTTTCAAGACTTTTTGGTAGACAAAACCAATCCCGTAGTGATGGTTACCCTTACTATCAATGACAAAGGTTTTTTAGATAACGCTACTTTTGAAACACACCTTACCCAACACACCAATGCCCACGATGAGTTTACCATTATTGTCAACGATACAGCCATTGACGACTTCAAAGGGCAAGTAATGAAAAACTCCAAAGACCTTCTGGGAGAAAATATCACCATTCATTTTCATCAATTTGGAAGTGTCATTTATTCTTTTAAAGGGATTATAGCCAATATATGCAACAAGAAAAACGAAGGAGGAGGCTATGGCACGCTGCACATCTCAGGCTATGCGCCCAGTATAGTGTTAGATGGGGGCAAAACCTGCCAATCGTATGAAAACAAAACCCTCCCCGAAATCATTGCCGAAGCTACAGCCGAATACCCACAAGAATCACAAATCCACATAGAGGGTCTTATCAACAACGAAGAAAAAATCCCTTATACCGTACAATACAACGAATCCGACTATCAGTTTATCCAACGCCTTGCCAAACGTTATGGTGAGTTTTTCTATTATAACGGCACACAATACATTTTTGGCAGTAGGGCACAACAAACGGTAACCCTCTACGAAGGAGGCGATCTTTCAGAGGTAGAATTTGAACTGATGCTCAAACCTCAAAAGTTCAATTACCTGTCCTACAACTCACAAATGACCAGAACAGAGGTCAAAGGCAGTGACCAAACAGAACCACAATACAAAGAAAATCCTTTTCAGTTTGCTGCTATTCAAGCCTCAGAGAAAGTATTTGCCAAAACCACCGACCAAACCTACGGAGCCTTGCCCGATGAGTTCAGAGGTGATTACCTAAAAGAAGCCGTACAAAGAGAGAAAGAAAAACGCGAACAACTGATGCAAGTGCGAGGTAAGAGTCGCAACCCACACGTGCGCATCGGAGGCTTTGTAAAGCTCAAAGACATCAACGATTTACCGATGGAAACCTATCGTGTGATAGACGTAACCCACTATCAAGGCGAAGGAGATTATTACAACGAATTTGTAGCCATTCCCGATGTATTTGTAGCCTATTATTACGATGAACAAGCCCTCCCAAGAGCCGAACAGCAACCCGCCCGAGTGATTGATAACAACGACCCCGAAGGTTGGGGACGTGTGCGTGTACAATTTATATGGCAAGAAAAATATCAAACCAAAACCCCTTGGATACGCGTAGTACAACCCCACGCAGGAGGTGGCAAAGGCTTTTACTTCATCCCCGAAATAGGCGAAGAAGTATGGGTAGACTTTGAAGACCAAAATGCCGAGCGTCCTTTTGTAGTAGGCAGCAACTATAACGGTAAGGAGTACAGTCCTTTCCACAACACAAACAACGATATCAAAGCCATACAAACCCGCAGCGGACACAAGCTTATCTTCACCGAAGACGAGAGCATTTTGCTATCCGACAAAAACGGTAATACCTTAAGATTCGATACCCAAGGCAAGAACATAGAGATTTCTGCACCAGAGAATATGATACTCAATGCTAAAAATATGCAATTGAATGTAACAGAAAGTATGATTACCAAAATAGGTAAAGATAGTAGTATTTCAGTACAAGGAGAACTAACACAAGACATTGGAAAGAAAACAATTCTCAATAGCAGTGGAAATATAGAAATAAACTCAAGAAAGCAGTTAGATCTTTATGGAAAAGAACAATTGATAGGGTATACTGATGGCAGTACAGAATTAGGAGCTAAAAACCAAATGCACATTTATGGCGACAATTCTCTCATTACAGCTAAAAGCAAAATAGACTACAATGCTCCTGAAATAAATAAACTACCTCAAAAAGGAATGTTTAAATATGATAAAGAAAAGCAAATTATTAATGCTCAATGGATAGAGCCTGATAATAATACAGCTATCCATAGCATTGGTTACGAAGAGAAGATAAGTCTTTTAGTACAAACCCGTAATTATAAAAAAGGAGAAACGATTTCTGTTGTTGTTGATGAAGTACAAGGAGGAGATATTAATGATGGAGTAAAAGAAATTACTTTGATAGGTGAAGTAGATGAGGCAGGTTTTGCACTTCTAAAAGAACAATTAGTTGTAGAGAAATCTAAGAAAACAGAACAAGAAAAATTAGAAAAGCAACAACGAGAAGAAGAGCGTAAAGCTACAGAAGTCTATAAAACCTACCAAGGGAAAGACTATACTTACAACGAATGGGTGGTAAAAGAACAAGAACTTTGGGAAGAATATCAACGCACTAAAAAAAGAAAATAAAAATGAAAACATTACGTATAAAAAGTATCAATGGAGATATCAGCTTCCAAGATGTAACTTTACAAATTTATCCTTATGATTTTGTTCCTATCGTAAATTTAGATTTGGAGCAACTCTCTCCTAATCCCCAAAATAAAAGAGTGTATGATGGTTTTGAAATAAAGAAGAATGAAGGTGTTTTTACAACTTTAAGTCATTATGTAGAGTCTGATAAGAGAAAACAGCAATTATATTCTATTTTTCCAACTGATGAAAAAGATGAGTTTATTGTCAGATTTTTTGTCCGTCAAGGAAATAGCAAAGCTATAGATAACAATGGCTTTATAAGAGTAGAAGCAAAAGGAGTTAAGATTCTAACAAAAAACAATAAATTAACAGTGAATTATGGTTGGGCTATTGCTTTAAAAATTAGCATTGAGGATATAGAAGAGGAAGCTTATATAAATTTTTATGCTGATGATAACGACCATGCGGGAGCTATAAATATATTTTGCGGGAGAGTAAATGTAATGAGGAGAACTGTAAAAAAATTAGAAGTAAATGAATTAATTAGCGAGCTTATAGAAAATGACCCAGAATATGGAACTAAAGGATTCGAATGGCATTCAAAATATTTGATACGCCTAAGATTTGATGACAAAATAGAAATCGAAATGAGACTATTTACTGATGCAAATGATTCAACTAAAGAGCGTTGGAAGAATGCTATTGAAAGTAAATGGAATGATAAATGTAAAATTCAAATAGAACAAAAAAAATATGATATAATTTTTAAGATTTTATGGTGTAACGAAACATCTAATTTTCATTATAATGTTTCAGTAAATAAAAGTAATATATCTCGAGGGAAAAATGGCACTCATAGTATGCGTATTTGGGGATATTTTGATACAGAGGATATTACTCATGAATTTGGACATATGTTAGGAAATAAGGAAGAGTATTGTACAATTGACGGAATAGCGTATGGAGAGGGGGGACAAACAGGTAAAGGAATTATGAATAATTCTTCCGAGAATCCTAACAAGAATCACTTTGAAAGAATACGATTAAATATCGCTAAAATGTTAGATGTAAACGAAAAAAAATGTATAATAATAATGAAATAATTCTATGAATAAATTTAGTGTACTTTTGTTTTTACTGTTAGGGTGTACTAATTGCACTAATAAGACACCTAAGCAACAAGAAAATGTGATTATTACTCCTGCTCCTCACCTAAAAAAAGAAGTGGTGGTACAATTAGATAAAATCAATAATGAAGAGGCAAAACTAACAATTGCTAATTACTTAGACGAACCTATTTCCACAAATATGTTTGTGATAGGTACAGATATATTGGTTTTAGAATTTCAGGCAAATGATACTATAAGAGGAATGACTTGTCTAGCTCCACCTATGCGTCCCATTAACATAAGAGAATATGATACTATTTTAGCTCCTAATGCTAAAATAGAAACACTTTCTTCTATGGCTGTAATGAGTGAATGTGAGGAAATTTTTAAAATAACAGAACCCAACATAAAAATGCGTGCTGCCATTTGGTTCAAATATGTGAATCGAGATGAAAAGTTTATTCAGCGTTCTAATTGGATTATTTATAAAAATGAAGGACATTATAATCCAAGTAAGAATAAGAAAGAGTATGAATAGATAATATCCTAAAATAATTATAAAGTGAAATACCCTCATGCCTCAAGAAATAACAGAAACAGCAAAACTACAATGTGACCAAGGTACAATAACGACTGCACTAAAGGTTACAAGTCAACAGTTTGCTAAAATAAACAATAAGCTCCAAGCCACAGAGGAAGACAAACAAGCCAATGTAAACATAATGCCTTTTGGTCAATGCAAGCTAAAGCCTACCACAAGTGGTTATTTGCCTTGTATGCCTGCTCCTATAAAGTGGGAAAATACCTCTTTTTCTACTATCGATGGTAAAAAGGAACTCAATAGTGCTTCCTGCATACAATGTGCTATAGGAGGCAAAATAACTTTTACTGATACAGGAGGCAATGACTTTGTCTCATCTGAAACAGAATAATCAAACACTCATAACAAACTGTATGAAAGGAATATATTACAAACTCCCTATCGATTTTGGAGGTCTAATGAAAAAACAAGACCTTGCTAAAATAGCCTTAGAAGATTCTATTTCTCAATCAATTTTCACCTTGATGACAACTGTTTTTGGAGAATGTAAGTTCGATGAAACCTATGGTTGTGAAATATGGGATACTGATTTTGATCTCCTCAAAAGTGATAACGAACTAAAAACTTTTGTCGCTAAAAGTTTAAAAGACAGCATTTCACAACACGAAAAACGTATCACAGTTCAAGATATAGATGTAATAACTACAGAACAAAATTTAGGTAGCTTAGATAAAAAACGAATAAAGAAAAAGGTATTGGTTTCAGTAAAAGCAGTTATTTTAGAGACCAATCGCCCTTATGTATACAAAAATTCTTTTTTTGTAAGCCCATTATCCTACTAATTTTTTAATAAAAACACTGAATAATGAAACAAGAACAGATAAAAAATAGGATGCTAAAAAGAGCTTCAAAGATGTGGGGCTATAGTGAATTAGAATCAGAAAACGCTTTTGATCCTGTATTAGAACTTATTCTTTCAGCTTGTGCTTCAGAACTTGAAAAATTGCGTTTTGAACAGGAAAATTCTCGCGCAAGAATTACAGAACGCCTCCTTGAAGTTATTTTTCCTGATGAAGTTACAGGTATTACCCCTTCTCAAACTCTTCTACAACTCACTCCTATAGAGAACAATGTACAAATATCTCGTTATAGCCATTTCAAAGCTGTCAAACGGATACAAAACTTGTACGACCCTACTCAGGTAAAAACAATGGACATCTTTTTTAGTCCTACCTTAGAAATGAAACTTACCACTGCTCAAGTAAAATATTTAGTTTTTGGCAATAAAATATTGCAACAAGAAAGTTTTTTTTATCAGGAAGAGGTAGAATATTCTGAAAGGAACATTCCTTCAGGAGAGTTTTGGGTGGGACTATACGCCCCTGAGGTAGAAAAGTTAGAAGATTTATGCTTCTATATAGATATAAATAACAAAGAACAAAAAGAGTTTTTCAATTATTACTTGCAGCAAGTAAAAGTATTTTGTGGCGAAAAAGAATATGAATTAGCAGAAGGGTATAATGTGCCAACAAGAAATCTTGAATATGAAGATATTATCTCTAAAAACTATACTAACGTAGAGGCTATTTACAATGAGGTAAATCAGTTCTACCAAGGAAATTTTTTTACTTTAAAAGGGAATATATATCCTGAAAAAGGAAAAAGTGAGTATGTAACTTCCTTTATAGAAGAGAATTTCTCTAACAATCGTATTGCTACTGAAAAAGATATCGTTTGGTTGCGTTTTAAGTTCTATGAAGTAATTACCCCAAAAATCTTAGAAAATATACGTATTGCTTTAAACTGTATCCCTGTGGTGAATATGTACAACACTAAAAAAACCAAACGTATTAAGGGGCAACTAACTATCTATCCTATTATAGGAGATAACACCTTTTTGGATATTGACTACATTTCCGATGATAATGGGAAACGATATGAAGTGAAAAACTATCAAAATGATTCTGAAGATAATATTTCCTTTGTTTTAAGACGAGGAGGAGTAGCACGCTTTGATGAAAGGAGTGCTTTAGATCATTTACAACATACTCTAAGACTCATAAGAGATGAAACAGCTTCTTTTTCCGCCATAGGAAATGACTTTGCTATCGATGCAGAGCTTAGGCAAATAGGACAGAATTTAGCTTCTATCTACCAAAACATAAAGAAAAGAAGTCTTTCTTTAAATACCAATCCATTTCTAATCATTTCTTCTATGAATAAAGAATTAGATACAAGTTTTACTTTTTCCTATTGGCATACAGCAGGAGAAGAAGGAAATGATATAAAAACGGGAGTTTCATTAGAGTGTGATAAAAGTAATAAAACAGCTATTAAAAGTGCTATTACTGTAAAATCTTCTTTGGGTGGTAAGCGAGGGCTCAGCACTGCTGATAAGATTTTAGAATATCGCAATGCATTACTTTCACGAGGTAGAATTGTTACCATTGCCGATGTAAAAACATTTGCTAAAAGTCATTTCAAGCACACAATCAAAGGATTAGACGTGCAAAAAGGCACTAAAAAAGAAATCTCACTAAAAGGAGGTTTCAAAAGAACTATAGATATTTACCTAAATAAAAATAAAGAGGTAGAAGTAAGTGAAACAGAATGGGAATACTTAAAGGATAGTTTCTTGATTAAATTAGAAAAAGCCTCTACAAACATTTATCCCTATAGAATTTTTGAGAAGTAATTCAACAGTGTTGTATAAAACTATACATTTATTTTACAGAAATATCGAAAAAGCATCTTCTTTAGGTGCTTTTTCCTTTTCTTGTTTTAAAAAAAATCATAATCATTCATCTGTTTTACAGGTAGTTAAAATATATTTCAAAAATATTTTGAAAAATATTTGATTAAAAATTTGCATTGTATTTTAAAATTAACTACATTTGTCGCGTAATCAAGTTTGATAATAATAAAAAAACATCATTCAATGCTAACAAACAAAGGAATAGGAGGCAACGAAGTGCCTATAGACGCAAGTGAAGCTATTTTAGAGATAGCTCCTAATCGCACATTGATAGCTCAAAAGCTCAGTGCAGAAAACCCCGTAAAACCCGAATTAGTGGAAGGTCTCAATACCTTAGACAAGGTATTCGAGCACTTCAAGCCTACTATGAAAGTAGATTTTGAAGACAGTGAAGGAGCTACCAAAGTAGAAGAATTGACTTTTAAAAACTTGGGAGATTTTGGCACTAAAGGAATTACAGCCCAAAGCGCTTTCCTTACGGGATTGGCTACAGAAAAAGACCAATATCAGAAAATAATCAAACAACTCAAAACAAACAAACTCCTTAAAGCAGCCTTGGAAGATCCTGATGCTAAAAAAGCCTTACAAGATACATTAGAAGCTCTAATAGCTGAGTTGAGTTAATTCTTTAAATTCCCAATTAAATATTTGAAACGATGTCAAATAAAGTAGAAACAGTAAATACAGCATCACAAGCACAAGAATCTGTTAAGAAATCACCTATTTCATTAGAAAAGTCATTAGATAAATTAGTGCGTTATGGAGGGTTTGATTTGTTAGAAGCCTCCATAGAAAATGTACAAAATGTAAACCCTGATAGGAATGCTCGTAGAAAGATATTCCTTACCGAAAGTAGCAAGCAAAAGGAAAGAGATACCCTAAAGAAAACATTAGAACTTTGGGCAAGTGTACTAAAACAAAGCGATTCTTTGGTAGAAATGGTATCTCACTGCGAAGACCAACAAAAATCAGCAGAAGAGTTGCTTTCTAAAAACTTATACAATGCTGTAGAGGCTACTCGTGAGTTAGAAACAAACTATCGAACCATAGCTTTGTTCTACAAAAATACTGAGGAAGACAAAATCAAAAACGTTACAGTGATGAACGCTTCCTTAGAGCAACTCAAAGACCTTGATAACACGCGTTTTATTGATACCATACACGCCGAACTTTCCGATAACTACGACCGTTTAGACCTTAGAAATAACTATGGGTTGTTAGTGATTCCAGGTTATTTAGGCTCTAATATGGTAGTGGAGAAATGGGCAAAAATCGCTCATGAAAATAAAGTAATGCTTGTTACTGACTTTGAACACTTAGATGAACCCGATGATGTAATGGAGATGTTCGACGAAGCAAACCTCACAGGTGGCGATGTGTATCGTGCCAATGTACTAATGACCTGCAACTGGCTAGTAGGTAGAGGTCGTTTCAATGAAATAGGCGAAACAACCGATTTGTTTGTCCCTCCTTCCGCCGCTTTAGCTGGAAAAATCTACAAGACATTGATGTCTCAGGTAACTGCAGGAAAGAAATTTGGAGGTATCAACGAAGTAGAAGGTGTCCGTTTCGACTTGAAGAAAAGCGAAATAGCCAACTTAGAAAGTTTAGGACTTATCCCTATGGTAAATGAATACGGAAAAGTAATGGCTTTCTCTGGCAAAACATTGTTCAACGGAGATAACTTAGGACTACAAACGTATTCTGTAGTACGTGTGTTCGACTATGTAACCAAAGTGCTAATGGATTTCCTTAACCGTAGAGCTTTTGAGAATTTTACAGCGACTACACGTAAGGATATTATGAACCAAATAGTCCAATTCTTGGATAGTATTACAGGTCCTAAAAACCTTATTGAGAACTTCGAGATAAGACGATTTGAACAAGACCCTAAACAAAAAGACAGAATCTATTTAGACATTCATATGAAACCTTATTTTCCCGCTAAAAACTTCCTTATCAAAATGGACGGACACAAGGGAACTGATGCTAATGAATGGGATACTGAATATGAACAAAAGTAAAGTACCTCTTATGAAGGGATGATTCACCTTAAACAATAAAACAAGGTTTAGACTTCCAACATAAGGCATTGGAGACATTTTATATATATTTCCATAATTGGTATTATTGAGTATTAAATTTTAATTTATTTAATTATGTCGTTTAAATGCAAACTGAATGTTGCTGGAAAAGAACGCAACATCGTTTCCGTTGACTACGGAATGTTACAAGAGACCGACGTCACAGGTAGACCTTCTTCGGTTACCAGAGGTGGCAAAATTACTATCACTGTGGAAAGCACAGGTGATACCGACCTTTTTGAGTGGATGACCAACTCCTTCGAACGCAAGGATGGAAGCATCATCTTCCTCAAAAGAGACAGCGAGGCTACTTTGAAAGAGCTGAAATTTAAAGAAGCTTACATCGTGAAGTACAAAGAAGATTTCGATGCAGCAGGTGATAATCCGCTGACAGAAACCTTTACACTCTCTGCCAAAGAGATTGAAATGGGTACAGCCAAACATACCAATGAATGGGTGTAATCTTCTTTTGATTTTTTAATGTAATTGTTAATCTTTTAAATTTTTAAGCGTATGTCTTTCAAAGCCAAACTTAAAGTAGCCGGCAAAGAATATAATGTTCTTAGCGTAAGTTATGCATTGTTTCAAGAAACAGATGCAACAGGTCGTCCTTCTACCGTTACACGTGGTGGAAAAATTGATGTAGTAGTGGAAAGCACAGGAGAAGCTGACTTCTTCGAGTGGATGACCAATTCTTTTGAACGTAAAGATGGTAGTATCACTTTCTTAAAAAGAGACAGTGAAGCCACCTTAAAAGAATTGAAGTTCACTGAGGCTTACCTTGTAAAACATCGAGAGCATTTTGATGCCTCAGGAGAAAAACCCCTCACAGAATCCTTTACCATTTCTGCAAGGAAATTAGAAATGGGTACAGGAGCCTACGAAAATGAGTGGGTGTAAAACTTATGGAAATTGGGTAGCGCTTTAGAGTGCTGCCCAATTTTTGTAAAAAACAAGCAGAATCAAAGAGTTAAATCTATAAAAACAAAAATGTTATGCCTCTGATTAAAAAGACTGATAGGATGGATATTTACTTAGAAGAATATAGGCAGATTATACTTATTCGTCAAAGATGGAAGTATAATTGGCTTAATGAAAGAAATACCACAAGTTGGACTTTATTTGAAAAAAGAGATTTTCATAATAAAGTTGATAATATCATTTGGAAAATTTGGGGAGGTCAGTTTAAAATAAAAGTTATAGGTAGTTCAGTTTTTGCTCAAAAATATAAAAATAAAATTTTTACAATTAATTTTGATATTCAATGGGTAATACAAAATCCTCATTGGAATGTAAATGTAAGAAAAATCGTAAAGAATACTTCTTATAGAAGTAATGTGAGATGGAATGATAGAGAAATCAATTTAGACACTGAAGATACAAAGATGAGGAAGGACTACAAACAAGTGCCTGTTGGCCATGAATTTGGACATGCTATTGGTTATCTATATGATGAATATAATAGTACTCTCTCTATTAATAATGGGTTTCTTTTTGACCAAGATAGTATAATGAATGTTGGTATGGAATTGAGAAATAGGCATTTGCAATATGTTATCTATCAATTATCTACTATTTATCCTAATACAACATTTCAGTTAATATAATGCACTATGAAGTTTTTATGTGTTTTTATTGCAATGAATTTATTTGCAGCTCAATGTAAAAATGAAGAATCACAAAAATTACAGCATTTTAATATGACAGTAATAAATGCTGAAAAAGATTCTTTATTACAAAATTTTGAAAAACTATCGTATGATAAAAATATTGAGAAACATTACAAAAAGTTAGGGTATTCACTTGTGAAAGAAACTACTTTTCTTATGGGAGATTATTCTGATGGTTTAATTTCTGAATTTAGAATTGAATTACTCAATATTTTTTCTGAAAAAGAAATACAAGAAAAAGATATTCTTATAAAAGAAGTTACTTGGCAAATTGATAAAAATAATAATTTAACAATTTGGTACAAAAGAGAAAATAAGAAATGGAAACCGTTAAAATTTTTCATTTATAATAAGGATACAAACTTTTAACTAACAATTTAAAAAATAAAAAGAATATGTCATTCAAAGTTAAATTAGAATTAGAAGGTAAAACCTACAATGTATTAGCTTGTCGGTATAATTTCACACAAGATGTGGATCAAACAGGACTACCTAAAGGAATGCCAAGAGGTGGTGAAATCTTTATTCGTTTGGAAAGTACAGGAGAGCCTGACTTGTTCAAATGGATGAATAGTGTTAGTGAAACCAAAGATGGTAAGATTATTTACTATCGTAGAGATGCAATGAGCAAATTGCAAGAACTTTCCTTTAAAAAAGCTTTCTGTATAAGTTTTACAGAAGACTTTAATGCCAATAGCACAGAGCCCTTGCAAATTGAACTTGTTTTATCTGCTCAGCAACTCATTGTAAATGGAGTACCACATAACAAACAATGGAAAATGGGTATTTAAATTTGTAATCTCAAATTTCATCCGTAAAAAAGAATCTTATGAATAACAACACCTCATCTGTCCCTGGTCGTGTAAACGACCCAAAAACCTTTGCAAAATTTGCTTCGGTGAAAAGTTTTCAAGATTTTTTGAAAGATAAAGATAATCCTGTAGTGATGAT
>NZ_KE150495.1:12335-22290 GCF_000411575.1 Capnocytophaga sp. oral taxon 336 str. F0502
CTTTTCTTCTATCACTTTTGCTCAAGAAGAAAAAAAGCAAGATAGCTTGCAAATCATCTCAAAGAACCCCAAAGAGCCTGTTACTATCAATTGCAAGATAGTACAAGGACATAAAAAACTAAAAGGAAGACATTTTGCAAGTGCACAACCTTTATATCTGCGTGCTAATAAAGATACACTCACTTATGGAGTGTTCCAGTTTGGCAGAAGAAGAAAAGATTTATTCCTATATGTCAAAATATTAGACGAATCTGTTTGCTTGAAAAAAGAAGAAGATTTTGATATGTTCTTTGCTTCAGGAGAAAAGATAACCCTAAAAAATCAATTCCCCATCAACTGTGAAGGGGCTTTTGCACATAAGCTAAATGCAAAAGAAATAGATGAGATTATTTTTAAAGAAATAACCAAAGTCAGTATTTATACCTATCATAAAAACTATGAGTTTTTGATAAGTCCTAAACAAAGTGATGACATCATTACCCTAATACAATGTCTAAGAAGGTATAAACAGTTGAAATAACAAAAAAATACTATGCCACTACCCGAAATAAAACTAACACTACAATATGAAGACCGCTATCTCTCAGAAAAATGGGAAGATAGAAATGAAAATAAAGTAGTGGTACGTACTGATACCCATTTTCAAAAACATACCATTAGTATTCTCATCTCAGAACAACCCATAGGAAGCGTTCAACTAAAAATAGACGACCATTGGGTAGAACTTCCTACCTACAAACTTACGGTTACAGACGACAAAACCGAAGAAATAAAAACTTTCCAAGTAACTCGTGACTTCCTTACCTTTAAAAAAGAAACTACCCAAAAGAGTTTTTTTTCATTCTTAGGTATCAAACGCTTTGATAAAACCACTTTCTTGTATGAAAACATAGCCTTTGAACCTGAAAAAGACAGTATCGAGAGTTTCGAACTATCGCGTTATCGCAAATTGTCCAACGATTCTTTGTCCTATCAGTTTCAAAGTGGAGATAAAAAACTCCTTATCTATGCAGGGAGCTTAGAAGACTTTACAAAACCTACAGATATAGATAGTTATTTTATCATTGTAGATAGTAATGAAGGACAAAGTTTTATAGGAGATATTTCCTATCGAGAAAAAATGCTAAAGCTCACCCCTAAAGTAATGCTACAAGTTGTCAAACGCACAAAAATAGCCAAAGAATTCTCTTTTGATAGCAAAGGAAAAGTACAGAAACTCATTTATTTGTAAATGGCTAATTCACTAAAATTCAAAAGAATTTTATTTGAAAAACTTGTGTATTAAGAAAAATTTTGTACATTTGTCCTCAGTAATATAAAGCTAACTAACAATGAAGAATGATAACAATAACACCTCATCTGTTCCAGGTCGCACGAATGATCCAGAAACCTTTGCGAAATTTGCTTCGGTGAAAAGTTTTCAAGATTTTTTGAAAGATAAAGATAATCCTGTAGTGATGATCACCCTTTCTCTCAATGGTAAAGGATTTTTAGATACTGCCACTTTTTCTTTACAACTTTCACAGCACACCAATGCCCACGATGAGTTTACCATTGTGGTCAATGATACAGCTATTGATGACTTTACAGGACAAGTGATGAAAAACTCCAAAGATCTTTTAGGAGAGAACATTACTATTCATTTCCATCATCACGGAAGTATTGTACAGTCATTCAAAGGGATTATAGCCAATATCCGCAACCGCAAAGACGAAGGAGGCGGACACGGTAGGCTCTATATCTCAGGTTTTGCACCAAGTATTATTTTAGAAAATGGCAAAGACTGTCAGTCGTATGAGAACAAAACCCTCCCCGAAATCATCGCCGAAGCCACCATTGAATACCCTCAAGAAGCTAAGGTAAATACTGAAGGAATGATTAATACCAAGTATAAAATTCCTTATGTGGTACAATATAAAGAATCCGATTATCGCTTTATCAGTAGGTTAGCCCGTCGTTATGGAGAATTCTTTTACTACAATGGTACCCAGCTTATTTTCAGTAATGAAGCACAGAACACAGTAGAGCTTTTTGAAGGAGATGATATGATGGATGTAGAGTTTGAACTAATGATCAAACCTCAAAACTTCACCTATTTATCCTATGATGCCGAAAAAGCAGGTACAGAACAGAAAAAGACCCAAGAGGTACGCTTGCAAGACAAAGTAAATCCTTTTCAGTTTGCAGCTATTAAAGCCTCAAACAAAGTCTTTACCAAAGTACCCGAGATGCCTTATGTAGCTATACCCGAACAGTTTAGAGGAGATTATTTAAAAGATGTAGTACGCCGAGAGAAAGAAAGCCGAGAACAGCTGATGCAAGTCAGAGGGCGAAGCCGTAATCCAAAGGTACGTATAGGAGGCTTTGTAAAACTCAAAGACATCAATGGCAAGCCAATGGAAACCTACCGAGTGATAGATATCAAACACTATCAATCAGGTGACGAGTATTACAATGAGTTTATTGCTATTCCTGATGTATATATCGCTTACTATTACGATGAGGAAGCTCTTCCGAGAGCTGAACAGCAAATAGCCAGAGTAATGGATAACAACGACCCTAAGGGCTTAGGGCGTGTACGCGTACAATTTATTTGGCAAGAGAAATACCAAGCCCAAACCCCTTGGATACGAGTGGTACAACCCCACGCAGGAGCAGACAAAGGCTTTTACTTCATCCCCGAAATAGGCGAGGAAGTATTGGTTGATTTTGAAGATCAGAATGCCGAACGCCCATTTGTAGTAGGCAGCAACTACAACGGTAAGGAATACAGCCCCTTCTACAACCAAAATAATGATATCAAAGCCATACAAACCCGCAGCGGACACAAACTCATCTTCACTGAAGATGAAAGCATTTTACTCTCAGATAAGAATGGTAATACCTTAAGATTCGATACACAAGGCAAAAATATAGAAATTACTGCGCCGGAGAATATGATACTCAATGCCAAAAATATGCAATTGAATGTAACAGAAAGTATGATTACCAAAATAGGTAAAGATAGCAGTATTTCAGTAGAAGGAGAACTAACACAAGACATTGGAAAGAAGACTATTCTAAATAGCAGTGGGAACATAGAAATAAACTCAAGGAAGCAGTTAGACCTTTATGGAAAAGAGCAATTGATAGGATATACAGATGGTAGTACAGAGTTAGGAGCTAAAAACCAAATGCACATTTATGGCGACAATTCTCTCATCACAGCTAAAAACAAAATAGATTATAATGCTCCTGAAATTAATAAATTGCCTCAAAAAGGAACGTTTAAGTACGATAAAGAAAAACGAATTATTCGCTTAGAATGGCAAAATGCTCAAATGACTTCTACTATTGATAGAGCTTTTTTAGGAGACAATGTAAGTATCCTTGTACAAACTCGAAATTATGAAGTAGGAGAAATTGTCAGCCTGAAAATTAAAGAAAAAGATAATAAAGAGGTAAAAACAGGAACTACTGAAATTACACTTTCAGGCACTGTTGATGAAAATGGTTTTGCTATACTAAAAGAGGCTTTTACAATTGAATCTTCAGAGAAAGAAGAGCAAGAGAAATTAGCTCAACAGCAGAAAAAACAAGAAGAGGAAGAATTGAAAAAATCCACAGAAGTCTATAAAACCTACCAAGGAAAAGACTATACCTATAATGAATGGATGGTAAAAGAACAAGAACTTTGGGAAGAATATCAACACACTAAAAAAAGAAAATAACTATGAAAGACGGAAGAATTTTCTACATAGAAATGGAAGGTTATGATCAACAACCTGAGCTAAGTATCCTTATAGGAGTGGATATTTTTGTTAACGAAAATGGCAGAATATTAGCCAAAATACCTAATAAAAACATTAGGAATATACAACAAAACATGACACACAAAGAAGATAGAGCTGAGCTTGAAGTTACTATTACTAAAAGTGAGATCAATGAGAATAAGGAATTTGATTTTACAATTATAGCAAAAAACAATGGAAAAGAAGATGCTGAAGAAACAAAAGTTAAAATGAAACTCCCTAATGGATATAGATTTATTAAAGCTGAAGGTTTTCTTACTAATGAGGATTTGGTAAAATGGAGAGAAACTGGAGATTGGAAAATAGGAATATTAGGAGCAAACAAAGAGAAACAGCTTGTTATAAAAGTACAATTAGTCGAAGATTTAACCAAACCTAGAATTTATACATTTTTAGCTGAAATATCTTCACAAACACAAGAAGCTACTTTTCAAAATAATAATATGAAGATCGGAAATAGAATTTTTGTAGTAAAGACAATTCAAAGAAATTTTGATACTGGGGCACCTTCAGCAGGGATAACAAATAAAGAAAGAAGAGCTACCGAAAAATTTATTAAAGATAATAAGGATAATCCTAATGCTTTTACATCTGATTGCATTGCTTATCAAAATTGTATTGAAATTATTGCTGAAAAAGCTATCCGATTGGAAATGGCGAGAATTGTGGAGCAAGATTGTGAAGAAAGTCCTGAAAACAATAATAAAGAATTTGGGGGAGTTGTTTATAGAGACGGACATGTACAAGAATCTTTTGCAAAAGATGAGGATAAAGATCCTTCCAAAGACAAGTATATCACCATTCAACTTCCTTTTATAAATAAAAATATTTTAACAAGGTTTCATTCTCATCCTAGTGCTGGTTTCTTTGGAAAAAGAGAGAATAATGAAATTTCAGGAGGGACAGTTTTGTTTAGAAGTAGTGATTACGAACCAAAATGGGCAAAAGCTCCTTCTTTTGATATAATAGATCAGAGAACTGGAATTCAAATAGGAGATATTAAGAGTATAAAAAATGATGAATTTAAAGAGGAGATAAGATATGTTTTTTCTCGAAGGGATGAAGGTATAGTTTTTATGTATAATATAAATGGAGTTTTAGCAACATTACCCCATAAAATCTTTAAAAATTTGTAATTATGAAAATACTTATCATCTTCATTTTATACTTTGCAATACCACATTATTTATTTAGCCAAGAAGGACAGTTAGAGAATCCATATTACAATATAAAAATAATAAATCAAAGTATATTATATTTTAAAAATATTCTTGATCAGACAAATAGCTATGATGAAAGAAAAGATTTTTTGTTAATCACAGAGAAAGGACAAATAATTGAAAATAAATATTTTGGAGAGGATGTATATAATGAAATAAAAGATTTTTTCCCTTTGAAAGGAGAGAGAGGTATATTGGAAGAGGAAAATATAAAAAAGATATTTAATAAGTTGGATATAAAAAATGGAAGTCTATATATTTGGAAAGTTTATGTATTTTACTTATTTAATGACCATATATGTATTATTTTTCGCAGACATTTTTTATATCATAATAATGAGGGTATATTTCTTTCTCCTAGTGAAACAGAAGCTCTTTTTCTTTATAAATATGATAATGAAAAAAAAGAATTCTGTCTTGATAAAACAATATTTGATTCATCTATCCCCATAAATTAAATTACTTTATGCCTCAAGAAATAACTGAAACAGCAAAGCTACAATGTAACCAAGGTACTGTAACAACTACACTAAAGGTTACAAGTCAGCAGTTTGCTAAAATAAATGATAAGCTCCAAGCCACAGAGGAAGATAAACAAGCCAATGTGAACATAATGCCTTTTGGTCAGTGCAAGCTAAAGCCTACCACAAGTGGTTATTTGCCTTGTATGCCTACTCCTATAAAGTGGGAAAACACCTCTTTTTCTACTATCGATGGCAAAAAAGAACTCAATAGTGCTTCCTGCATACAATGTGCTATAGGAGGCAAAATAACTTTTACTGATACAGGAGGTAATGACTTTGTCTCATCTGAAACAGAATAATCAAATACCCACAACAAACTTTATGAAAGGAATATATTACAAACTCCCTATCGATTTTGGAGGTCTAATGAAAAAACAAGACCTTGCTAAAATAGCTTTGGAAGATTCTATCTCTCAATCTATCTATACCCTAATGACAACTGTTTTTGGAGAATGTAAGTTTGATGAAACCTATGGTTGTGAACTATGGGATACTGATTTTGACCTTCTCAAAAGCGACGACGAACTAAAAGTTTTTGTCGCTAAAAGTTTAAAAAATAGTATCATTCAACACGAAAAACGAATTTTTCTACAAGATATAGAAATAAGAATTTCAGAACAAAACTTAGGTGAAATAAACAAAAAGCGAATAAAGAAAAAAGTATTAGTATCTGTAAGAGCCATTGTTTTAGAAACCAATCGCCCTTTTGTTTATGATTTTTCTTTTTTTGTAAGCCCCTTGTCTTATTAATATTTTAGCATAATTATACACTATAAATCACATAATTATAGATGAATCAGGAACAGATAAAAAATAGAATGATAAAAAGAGCTTCACGAATGTGGGGCTATAGTGAGTTAGAGTCCGAAAGTTCTTTTGACCCAGTTTTAGAATTGCTTCTTTCAGCTTGTGCTTCAGAACTTGAAAAATTGCGTTTTGAACAAGAAAATTCCCGTGCAAGAATTACAGATCGAATCCTCGAAATTATTTTCCCTAATCAAATAGTAGGAGTGGTACCTTCACAGACATTGTTACAACTCACTCCTGTAGAAAATAACGTCCAGCTTTCTCGTTATAATCACTTCAAAGCTATCAAAAAAACTCAAAATATATACGACCCAACTCAGGTAAATACGAAAGATATCTATTTCAGCCCTACCTTAGAAATGAAACTTACCACAGCACAGGTGAAATATTTGCTGTATGGCAATAA
The DNA here is from genome assembly GCF_000411575.1 of Capnocytophaga sp. oral taxon 336 str. F0502. Lineage (NCBI taxonomy): Bacteria > Pseudomonadati > Bacteroidota > Flavobacteriia > Flavobacteriales > Flavobacteriaceae > Capnocytophaga > Capnocytophaga sp. oral taxon 336. The sequence continues at coordinate 19,084 of NZ_KE150495.1, forward strand.
AGCACTACAACAAGAAAGTTTTTTCTATCAGGAAGAGATAGCTCGCTCAGAGAGGAATATCCCTTCAGGCGAGTTTTGGATAGGAATACACGCTCCAGAAGTAGAAAAATTAGAAGATTTGTGTTTTTACATAGATGTAAATAACAAAGAGCAAAAAGAGTTTTTTACCTATTACCTTCAACAAGTAAAAGTCTTTTCAGAGGGCAAAGAATATGAATTGGCAGAAGGATATAACACACCTACTAATAGTATTGAATACGAAAACATTATCTCTAAGAATTACACAGGTATAGATGCTATATACAACGAAGTAAATCAATTCTATCAAGCAAATTTCTTTACTCTAAAAGGTACTATTTATCCTAAAACAGAAGAAGAAAAATCGGTAGCAACTACTTTATTAGAAAACTACTTCCTCGATCATAAGTTTATTACAGAGAAAGATATTATATGGTTACAGTTCAAATTTTATGAAGTCATTACTCCTAAAGTCCTAGAAAATGTACGTATTGCTCTAAATTGTGTGCCTGCTATCAATATACGTAATACCGAAGATTACAAACGTATCAAAGGACAGCTTACTATTTACCCTATTACTGGAGAAGATTCCTTCTTAGACATAGATTATATATCTGATAACTACAAAAAAAGATATGATGTAAAGAATTATTTATCAGATGATAATATTTCCATCGTGTTAAGGCGAGGAGGGGTAGCTCGCTTTGACGAAAGAAATGCTTTAGAACACCTGCAACACCTCTTAGGTCTTATTAGAGAGGAAACAGCTGCCTTTTCAGCTATTGGGAATGAATATGCTATAGAAGAAGAACTCAAACAAATAGGACAAAACTTAGCTTCTATCTACCAAAATATAAAAGAAAAAAATCTGTCTTTAAATACAAATCCTTATTTAATATTCTCTTCAAATAATAGAGAGATGGATATGAATTTTACCATTTCCTATTGGCATACAGCGGCAGAAGAAGGAAATGATATAAAAACAGGTGTATTGTTGGATTGTGATAGTGAAAACAAAACAGCTATTAGTAGGGCCATTACGGTAAGACCTTCCTTAGGGGGTAGGCGCGGACTTACTACTTCTGATAAAATTTTAGAATATCGCAATGCTTTGCTTTCACGAGGTAGAATTGTTACTATTGCTGATGTGAAAACCTTTGCTAAAAGCCATTTCAAACATACAATTAAAGGATTAGATGTACAAAAAGGTACTAAAAAAGAAATCTCACTAAAAGGAGGTTTCAAAAGAACTATAGATATTTACCTAAATAAAAACAAAGAGGTAGAAGTAAGTGAAACAGAATGGGAATATTTAAAGGATAGTTTCTTGATTAAGTTAGAAAAGTCTTCTACGAACATCTATCCTTATAGGATTTTTGAGAAGTAATTGATTGAAAAAGTTACTTTAAACAGAAAAATCTTGTTTTCAAGGATTGTACAGTTTAAATTATTATAAAAATAGAATAGTTTACATTACTGATAATCAGGTAAATATATTTTTATTGAAAAATAATTTGAAAAAAATTAAAGAAAAATTTGGAGATTTCATTTAAATAAGCTACATTTGCGCAGTATAAAAGTACAAAATATTATTTTTTGTTTTAAAATTTTTTAAAGTATTAATTCTCTTAATATAGAAATCTATGTTAGTAAATAAAGGAATAGGGGGCAATGAAGTGCCAATAGATGCAAGTGAAGCTATTTTGGAGATAGCTCCAAACCGCACATTGATAGCTCAAAAGCTCAGTGCGGAAAATCCTGTAAAACCTGAATTGGTGGAAGGGCTCAATACTTTAGATAAAGTGTTCGAGCATTTTAAACCTACTATAAAGGTAGATTTTGAAGACAACGAAGGAGCTACGAAGGTTGAAGAATTAAACTTTAAGAATTTGGGAGATTTTGGCACTAAAGGAATTACAGCTCAAAGCACTTTCCTTACAGGATTGGCCACAGAAAAAGACCAATATCAGAAGATAATCAAACAACTAAAAACAAACAAACTCCTTAAAGCAGCCTTGGAAGATCCTGATGCTAAAAAAGCCTTACAAGATACTTTAGAAGCTCTAATAGCTGAGTTGAGTTAATTTCCCAATATTACAATTAAATATTTGAAACAATGTCAAATAAAATAGAAACAGCAAATACAGCATCACAAGCACAGGAATCTGTTAAGAAATCACCTATTTCATTAGAAAAGTCATTAGATAAATTAGTGCGTTATGGAGGTTTTGATTTGTTAGAAGCATCCATAGAGAATGTACAAAATGTAAATCCTGATAGGAATGCTCGTAGAAAGATATTCCTTACCGAAAGTAGCAAGCAAAAAGAAAGAGATACCCTAAAGAAAACCTTAGAACTTTGGGCAAGTGTCTTAAAACAAAGTGATTCTTTGGTTGAAATGGTTGCACATTGTGAAGACCAACAAAAATCAGCAGAAGAGTTGCTTTCTAAAAACTTATACAATGCTGTAGAGGCTACTCGTGAGTTAGAAACAAACTATCGAACCATAGCTTTGTTCTACAAAAATACTGAGGAAGACAAAATCAAAAACGTTACAGTGATGAACGCTTCCTTAGAGCAACTCAAAGACCTTGATAACACGCGTTTTATTGATACCATACACGCCGAACTTTCCGATAACTACGACCGTTTAGACCTTAGAAATAACTATGGGTTGTTAGTGATTCCAGGTTATTTAGGCTCTAATATGGTAGTGGAGAAATGGGCAAAAATCGCTCATGAAAATAAAGTAATGCTTGTTACTGACTTTGAACACTTAGATGAACCCGATGATGTAATGGAGATGTTCGACGAAGCAAACCTCACAGGTGGCGATGTGTATCGTGCCAATGTACTAATGACCTGCAACTGGCTAGTAGGTAGAGGTCGTTTCAATGAAATAGGCGAAACAACCGATTTGTTTGTCCCTCCTTCCGCCGCTTTAGCTGGAAAAATCTACAAGACATTGATGTCTCAGGTAACTGCAGGAAAGAAATTTGGAGGTATCAACGAAGTAGAAGGTGTCCGTTTCGACTTGAAGAAAAGCGAAATAGCCAACTTAGAAAGTTTAGGACTTATCCCTATGGTAAATGAATACGGAAAAGTAATGGCTTTCTCTGGCAAAACATTGTTCAACGGAGATAACTTAGGACTACAAACGTATTCTGTAGTACGTGTGTTCGACTATGT